>JBLFWU010000045.1:0-23508 GCA_047610985.1 Nitrospinales bacterium
TTGTTTCAAGCTTAAAACTGAGCCGTATTAAAAATTTAATCGAAGGTAACTATGATGAATGCGCAAAACGAACCTAAAGAGGATTTAGAGCAAGAGGAAGCAAGAAAAAAGTATGACGAAATGCTTGAGGAGGCGCTACTGAGTATTCTAATACAGCTTGGAGTTCAAGGCTATTCATGTGAAGAAATTATTTCGATGAGGAACAAAGAAAGGATGAAGAACAAAGAAAAAAAGATGAGCAAGGATGAAGAGAAAGAGCTCGAAATACTTTATGAAAGGGTTCAGCCTCATATTTGTTTAGCTAAATCTAATATTGCGATGGAAAAGCCATACGTGGACTGCCTCTCTTCCATGGGAGATGCGTTGGAAATATATGAGCAGATTTTATCACAGGTTGATAAAGAAATATTAACTAGAAGTTTTTCCAACTTAACCACCCATGAATTGTTGAAGCTAAAAATTACTTGTTTGGAAGCTAAGGATAAGAATGTCGTTAACCTCTTGAAGTATAAATACAAAAAGTAGGAGCAGAAAAATGTACGATGACACCATTAAAGAAAAATTCGTTTTTTTGAGGTCCAGAGGCATGCCCTTTGGAAAAATTTCTAAGGAACTTGGAGTAGCGAAGGCCACACTTATAAATTGGAACAGCGAATTTAAAGAGACCATTTCTACTCAGCAACAGGAATTTATAAATGAACTGCGGGAAAAATATAAAGTTTCCGTTACTCAGAGTATGGAATTATTTGGCGAAAGACTTAATGATATCCGTCGTGAGATAAAAAAGAAAGGGGTTGGCGATCTCAAGATAAAACAGTTGCTAGAATTGGAGGTGAATTATATTAAGATATTGGATGATTTATAAGAATTCTGAAAAGTGAACAAAACTGGTCTAAAACTGACCGATTTTCATTTTTCTTAATGCATCAGCTTTTGTTTCTTTTTCTAATTGGTTTTTCGGGACTTGCTAGGTCAATTAGTGTCTGGATGGCGGAAAGCTTTTTTGGGTCTCCTTCATGGTAAATGCTCTCCAGTTGGGTGATGAGCATATCTAATTTATTACTTCCCCCTGCCTTTTTGCTAGAAGAGTTACCCGTAAGTAGCCAGTCCAAACTCTTATTGCCTAGTTTAGCTATTTTAACCAAGATAGCGACTTCAGGTTCTCGCAGGTTCTTTTCATATTTACTGACAACTGCTGGACCGCTCAAACTAAGTTGTTTAGCAAAGGCTGTTTGATTAAGCCTCAAACCCGTTCTCAATATTTTAATGCGGGCACCCATATTAACCATAACGACTAATTTCCTTGACATTTTTCGCCATATTGACTAATATGGATTCGTTCCCTAATGCAGGATTTATGACCATGAATCATTGGATGAATCCTACCATATAAAAGCTGCAATTCGAGGCAAATTTCTATCATACGACTTCTTGCATTCCGCTAGTCAGGCAACCTGAAGCCTTGAACATTGCAGCAATAATTTAGGGTTTTATTCTAAACCTAAAACCTTACCAGTTCGAGACATTCACTTCCTGCTACGAAGAATTTTTTGTGGATGAGGAAAGAATCAATGGCGGTGAGGCAGAAGTTGGTAAAACTAATAAACCTTGTAGATAAATAAGGCTTCATCTATGAGGCCATCCAAACAGTTTAATATGCTTGAAGACCTAGAGAACTACGATGGGTAGTATGTTAAAATCCAGAGCTGAAGGGCTTGCTCGGCAGGAGGGTATTGATATGCCGAGTCAGCGTATGAAGAAGCTATTGGATGAACTCAAAAATGAAATGGAAAGGGGGTCTTATCGTAAGAACGTAAAGATTGATACGTTAGTTCGGAAGTTGAAGAAGGATGGTTTGTCTGAAAGGGAACAACAAATAATGCGAATGTATATTGTCCCTGAGTTTGGCAAGCTCACGTTAGCCCATGCTATAGAGCGGTCGAAGACTTACATCGAGAAGGTGACCGCAGAAAAAGTTAAATCAACTGGCAAAAAGGAGTTGCGATTGTTTGCTAGGTTGATTCAGTCGGGAGACCCTTCATACAAACTTCCGAAGATTAAGTTTAAGAATCCAGGTAACAAGTTCCACGCAGGTCAAATCCTGGAGGTAGGTGAAATCCTGGCGGTAATCAGTAACCATGTACATCCACCATATCGGTTGCCGTGCAAGGTTGCGTTATACACCGGGATGAGAAGAGGGAACATTCTGGACCTTAGAAAGAAGGATGTGGATCTAAAACGTAGAGAAGTCCGATTTACTTTGAACAAAATACCGAAACCAATGGTAGTTCCAATATCAAATAAACTGGCGCAGGTGTTTGCCCAAGTTCCTTGGCCCATCGAGGATGAAGGGTTGTTGTTCCCTGGTTTGGTGAAGCAAGCATTAACCATTGGCGTGAGTAGAGCTTTTACCAGGGCAGGTTTTCCTTGGTTTAGTTTTCATAAGCTTAGGCACACTGCAGCCTGTTTTCTTCTGGAGAATGGGATTGCATTGGAAACGGTATCGGCACTACTCGGACATAGTTCTATCAAAGTAACGATGGAGTTTTATGCCAGGGTTAGGCCAGAAGCATTGAGGAAAGCCGTAGGGGTATTCGATGTTTGACCCTGTTTTTTACGGCCATTAATTTGACGGTGCTGTAACTTATTGAATTGAAATAGCCCCAAGGGGAATCGAACCCCTGTTTCCGGCGTGAGAGGCCAGCGTCCTAGCCGCTAGACGATGGGGCCATACTTACTGTAAAAATTAAAATCCGTCGCGTTCCATAATAGGGGGTCCGCCACCCTTATTCTTCTTTTTTCTTTCTTTTCTTATGACTTCTTCTGCTTCGAGGTCGCGTTTATTTAAACTGAAAATCAAATACACCATTAAGGGATAAGCAGGTAGAGATAAAATCCCCCATGTTGCCATAAACTTTCCTCCAGCAGAGATCATGCCGCCATCACTTCCTTCTTCCCCACCTGTGCCGAATGCGAGGAACAACATCAGCCCCAACAACATTCCCATCAATGATGAAACAGATGTTTTATGGGCAACCTCATTCATATATAGTGTTGCTAGTAACGGAAAGTCGGTGACATAAGCGCCTAAAAGGGCCAGTGTGAACATTATGAAAATAGCCGCCATCAAAAAGTCGTTGGTGATGGCAATGGTAGCGACCAATTGATAAGCAGGCGCGCAAAGGGCTACAATAAATGGATTACGGTAAATATTCATAATTCCTTAAGCTTGATGTATTGGCTCGTTGCTCGCCGCAAGAGAGTCAATGAATGCGACTTCTTTAAAGTTTTACGGGAATAAGCGGCAAATGGCCCGAGGAATTGGTTCGGGTACAAGGGCTCGAACCTCGACATCCAGAATCAGAATCTGGCGTCCTACCATTAGACGATACCCGACCGCTAATTCCTTTGGAACACAAGTTATAATAATTTTAATAGAATTCCATGTCAAGATTGTTTGTCCCCTATATAACTTAAGGAACCTTTTTAAATGCGAGTGATTTCTGGCGCGGCACGTGGAACCCGGCTGGTGGAGTTGGGCGAGGTGGAAATTCGACCCACTTTGGACCGGGTAAAAGAGTCGTATTTTAATTTGATAGGCCAGAGACTGGAGGGCAAGGTTTTTCTTGATCTGTTTGCGGGTACTGGATCAATGGGTATTGAGGCTCTCAGCCGGGGTGCGGAAAAGGTGTTTTTTGTCGAGAAGAACCCTGCAGCGCAAGCCTTGATAATACGTAATTTAGAAAAATGCAGGATGGCAGATCAGATAACCCGCTGGCAACTCATTAAACAGGGTGCGTTGCAAGCTTTACCGGTTATACAGGAGCAGGACTCCCGCTTCGACTTCATTTATGTTGATCCGCCGTTTGCTGATGATCTTTACCAGCCCACCCTTTCCAAATTGGAAGGCGTTTTGAAAAATGATGGCTGGGTCATTGTTGAACACTTTCACAAGACTAAATTGCAAGAAAGTTATGGTAGACTGAAATCTTTTAAAGACAGGCGATTAGGTGACTCTTGCCTGTCATTTTTCCAAATGGAACTATGAACGATTCTGAAAAAATAGCGATAGCAATGAGTGGCGGTGTCGATAGCTCGGTCGCGGCATCGATTATAAAGGAGAAGGGCTATCAGGCCGTTGGCATTTCATTGCAGCTGTGGAACTATTCCGAGTCGGATAACCGATTCGGTACATGCTGTTCTCTTGATGACCTTGGAGATGCTCGCCGTGTTGCCGAAAAAGTGGGTATTCCCCATTATATCCTCAACATGGAAAAAAAGTTCAAGGAAGAAGTCGTCGACTACTTCATTTCTGAATATATGCAGGCACGCACCCCGATTCCTTGCACGTTGTGCAACCAGAAATTAAAGTTCGATGAGATGATTCAGAAAGCAGAGTCGTTTGGTGTGAATCGGGTAGCGACGGGGCATTATGCTTCCATAGTCAAGCATTCTAGCGGCAAGTTTCTTGTTCGTCGAGGGCGCGACCGTTGGAAAGACCAGAGTTATTTTCTTTTCAACTTGTCACAAGGTCAGCTTTCGCGTCTGGAATTCCCCTTGGGCGATATGGATAAAAGTGAAGTGCGCGAACGCGCCAGAGAATTGGGATTGAATGTGGCCGAGAAAGCCGAGTCGCATGAAATTTGTTTTATTCCAGATAACGATTACCCAAAGTTTATTGCAAAGCAATTAGACGATGATGCATTTAAAGAAGGCGATATTGTTAATTCAAAAGGTGAGGTGCTGGGCAAACATAAGGGCTATCCTGCCTTTACCATTGGTCAGCGTAAGGGGTTGAACTTGGGTGGACTCAAGGAGCCCCACTTCGTGACTCATATAGATCCGGTCAATAATCGCATCACAGCGGGGACTAAAAAAGATTTGGAGCGCGCAGATTGTTTTGTCGCTCAGGTCAATTGGTGTTTGGATGTTGAAGAGTCGACCCGTGCTGATGTTCAAATTCGTTATCGACATCAGGGTGTACCAGCTACGATCACAAAATTAGAAAATTCCCGCGTTCGTGTGGAATTCGACCAGCCACAGATATCTATCGCGCCGGGCCAGTCGGCAGTTTTTTATCAGGATGATTGTGTGATTGGCGGAGGGTGGCTTGAATGAGCCAGGAAGTAATAGTAGCAGTGGAAGCTGCATTGGCAGCCGGTAAGATTCTCCGCGACCGTGCAGGCGACTTGGGTAAAGTTTCTTTCAAAGAATTTTATGACCCCGTAACCGAAGTCGATCTTCTTGCTGAAAAAACGGTTATCGCCCGTATCAAAAAAACTTTTCCCGACCACGATATTCTTGCTGAAGAGTCAGGCAATGCTGAAGGCAGTGACTCAACTAGCAAATGGATCATTGATCCATTAGATGGAACGCTGAACTATTCTCATGGCTATCCCTGCTATTGTGTTTCAATCGCTCTAGAGCGGGAAGGCGAAGTGCAGGTGGGTGTCATTTATAATCCTTGCCTCGATGAATTGTTTGTTGCCGAAAAGGGGCAGGGCGCAATACTTAACGGCAAGCCCATCCACGTATCAACCATTCCTACATTGCAAAAGAGTTTGCTGGTTACAGGTTTTGCACCGCGCGTGGTGATGTCGGATAAAAATAATTTGGATCATTTTTGCAATTTTATGAAAGCCTGTCAGGCGGTGCGTCGCCCCGGCTCTGCGGCTATGGACCTGGTATATACAGCGATGGGCCGTTTTGAAGGATTCTGGGAGCGTATGTTGCATCCGTGGGATGTCGCGGCGGGACTCTTAATCGTTCTCGAAGCGGGTGGCAAAGCCAGTAAATTTGATGGCAGCCCAACCAACATTTATGATCAGGAAATTCTCGTCAGCAACGGACTTGTGCATCAAGAAATGCTGGATGTTCTGCAAAAAGGCCAAGTGTAATCCCTCCAATGGCTCGGTCCATGAAAAAACCTTTCTTACTTTTCCTGATTTTATTCTTGCTGGCTGGGTGCCAGTCCACCAAGACTAAAGATTGCGCCGGGTGTGCCTATGATGTGTTTCTATGGAAAACTGCGGTCGATACAATTGCATTATCAAACTTTTCTGAAGAAGAGTTCAATGCGGTGGTGCATTACGCCGACTATTCAAATGCATGGGTAACCACGGGTAATGAAATCAATATTACTGCGAATTTGCTTCACGAATTAACAAAAGAACAACGAGTTGCTGTTGCGGCACATGAAATTGCGCATCTAAAAGCGGGGCATTACTACACCAAAATGGGTGTTTCTATTCTGACTTCGATTGGGTTCTCGGTTTTAAATGTTTTTGTTCCTGGTGCGGGCTACAGTGAATATTTGGTCAAACCTGCTTTGGTAGGTGGGTTCTCGCGTTCTCAAGAATTAGAAGCGGATAAAATGGGAATTGAATATTTGAATAAGGCAGGTTATTCACCTGAATATTTTCTGCAACTCTTGGAAGTGTTTCGTAAAAAGTCAGGTGAGAAAACCGAAGAAGCCAGCTATTTTTCCACCCACCCCACAAATGAAGAACGGATGCAGCAGATCATCAACTTAAAAAAAACTGACGATTGATGTAGATTATTTTTTTGTGGGTTTGTCGGGGTCAACCAGGTAGGTATAGCCGCTCAGACCTTCTTTGTAAAGATTCAGAAAGTCATCCGCTTCTTTTTGTGTGACGACTCCTCGTTGTACGCAACCTATGAGGAACCCGTCTATGCGTCCTGCAAGTTCATCCGCTGAGAACTGGACATAGTCGAGCACATCGGTTACATCTTCACCTTCAATAATTTGCTCGTATTTTATTGTGCCGTCGTCGTTCAGAGAAACGTGAACAGTGTTGGTGTCTCCAAATAGATTGTGGAGATCGCCTAAGATTTCCTGATAAGCCCCCGTCAGAAAAATGCAGAGAGGGTAGGTTTCGCCGGGTTCCAGTGCATGAACGCGAAGGGTGCTTTCCGTCCCTCGATTATTGCCGATGAAAGTGTCTATCTGGCCATCGGAATCGCAGGTGATGTCTGCGAGCGTGGCATCGCGAGTGGGTTCTTCGTTCAATCGGTAAAGGGGCACTATTGGAAAGACCTGATCGATAGCCCATGAGTCTGGAACTGATTGAAAAACTGAAAAGTTACAGAAATACTTATCTGCCAATCGGGTTTTTAAGCTGCGGATTTCATCGGGCATGAATTTTAGACGCGAACTTAACTTTTCTATTTTGTGGCAAATGCCCCAGAAGATTCTTTCCGACATCGCCCGGCTTTCAAGAGAGATCAGGCCCATAAGAAACTGGTTCTGCGCTTCATCTTTTAAATGCACAGCATCGTGCCAGGATTCAATTAGATTTTTATTGGAGGTTGAGTCGAGAACATGGAAAATTTCTTTAACCACTTCAGGAGCATCCTCGCAGATTTCAATCGTATCGTTCCATTTAGGAAAGCTTGTAACATCTAAAACGTTAACCACCAGTATAGAGTGGTGAGCTGTCATGGCTCGTCCGGATTCGGAGATAATGTTCGGGTGTGGTAGGTTTTCTTTGTTACAAATTTCTAAAAGATGATAGACCACATCATTGGCGTATTCTTGTACAGAGTAATTTGTGCTGGACGCGAATGTCGAACGAGAACCGTCGTAGTCCACTCCCAATCCACCGCCGACATCAATGTATTGAATGTTGCAGCCGAACCGCATTAGTTCAGAGTAGAACCGGCCCACTTCTTGTAAACTGTTTTTGATGCGACGTATATTTGTAATCTGGCTGCCTAAATGGAAATGGATTAATTTGATGCAGTCGAGAATGTTTTTGTCTTTGGCAATTTGCAGGGCTTCCATCAACTCGATTGAGTTTAGGCCAAATTTTGAGTGTTCTCCCGCCGAAGAAGACCAACGCCCCTGACCGGCGCTCACAAGCTTGATACGTAGTCCTATATTGGGTTGTACGCCGAGCTCTTTTGAAACTTTTTCTATGAGAGATAATTCGTTCAGCTTTTCCACGACAATAAAAACTTTTTTCCCCAGCTTCTGGCTCATCAATGCCAGTCGAATGAAGGATTCATCTTTATAGCCGTTGCAGACCAGCAGAGCTTCGGGATTATCGAGGATAGCGAGAATGGCGTGTAACTCAGGTTTAGATCCGGCTTCGAGTCCGATGTTGTAAGGTTGACCAAACTTGACGATTTCTTCCACAACCTGTCGCTGTTGGTTCACCTTGATGGGATATACTCCGTGATATTGGCCGTTATATTCGTATTCTTCAATGGCTCGCTTAAAAGAGTTGGCGAGGTTGGCAATGCTGGCTTTCAGGATGTCTGAAAAACGGATGAGGACAGGAAGCGAATAACCCTTCGACTGGATGTCATCGACCAGAACCTTGAGGTCAATATCATGTTGGTTCTGGCGGTTGGGGCGGACAACGATATTGCCCTTAGTATTTATATCGAAATAACCCGCACCCCAGCCGTTGATATTGTAATGCTCGCGAGCTTCGTCAATGGTCCACTTTGGCATTCAGAGGAGTCCTTTTAACTATTTAAACTTATGAATTGAATTCATTCAAATTACCTCAAAGCCTGATAATGTCAATTGAAAACAAAGCGTTTTTTTGAGTTCCATAACTGTGCTATAAATTCTGAATTGTTCCATTGAATTAGTCATCCCAATAAGAGATAGAAAATGAAAATTGAAAAAGTTGAAGTGAAAGACATTGCCCGTCAGTTTGGCACTCCTGTTTATGTATACAGCTTGGAAATTCTGCGCAAGTCGATAAACGAGATTAAAAAACTTTCCCCCGTCACCCGTTACGCGATGAAAGCCTCTTCTAATGTAAAAATACTGCAGGAGATGTTGGCGAATGGAGTCAAGATCGATGCGGTGAGTGTCTATGAAGTCCAACGTGCTATACGTGCAGGTTATAACGCTGAAGACATTTGTTTTACCAGTGATGTTTTTTTCAACTCCGATGACGTGAACTATTGCCTCGACAATAATATCTATTGTAACTGCGGCACACTGGGGATGGTTGAAGAGTATGGCCAGGCTTTAAAAAAGCACGGGTCAGGTTCCGCAAAAATTTCTATACGAATTAATCCTGGCGAAGGAGCAGGTCATTCTAAAAAGACTAATACGGGTGGACCTTATAGTAAGCACGGCATCTGGTATCAGAACCTGGATGAGGTAAAACAATTATTGAAAAAATATAACCTGACCTTATCAGGCGTGCATATGCACATTGGTTCAGGTGGTGATATGGAACACCTCAAGCGCATTACCGGAAAACTGGTGGATTTTGCCAAAGAGTTTCCCGACGTTGAGACGATTAATTTCGGAGGCGGATTGCCTTACCAATATGACCCCGATCAACCGCAGGAAGATATCTCTGGTTACAAATCAATTATTGATGAAAGAGCCAAGGTTCTAAAGGAACATTTTGGTCGAGATATAGTCTGTGAAATCGAACCGGGAAGACGTTTTGTGGCCGGTTGCGGTTATTTGATCGGCGAAGTGCGTTCGCTCAATCATACCTTCGATGAAGAAGGGAAACGGATCGATTATGTGTTGACCAATGTCGGGTTCTGTCATCTGATCCGACCTATGGCTTATGGTTCGTTTCATCCTATCTGGTTTGATGGCGAAAATCTGGGAGCGGAGCAGGATCTTATTGTTGCGGGTCCCGTTTGCGAATCCGGAGATGTGCTGACACAGAAAGATGAAGAACCGGTTCCACGAAAATTACCGATGCCAAAACCGGGTGATTGCATTGTTATAGGTGGGGCAGGGGCTTATGGGCATGTCATGTCCTCGAATTACAATTCGCAGCCTCTCATACCGGAAGTGATTATTGATGGCGACCAATGCACGCTGACGCGAAAACGTCAGACTCTTGATGACATCATGCAGTCTGAAATTTAGGGGCGCTAAAAAAGAGGGTCGATTTTTTGTGCCATCTGCACATCAGCGAGGGTCACACCGCTTACCGTGTGTGTCCAGTAGCGAATGGAAATCCGTTTGTAGTTGATGATGATATCGGGGTGATGGTTATTTTTTTCTGCGGCGTGTGCTACCTTCCCGACAAAATCAATCCCTTCCATAAATTTTGAAGCGTGGTGCACGCGTTGAATATAAGGCACGCCTTTTTCGTTCTTGCCGGTTTTCCATTCGGGTGCCATTTCCTTCAATTTTTCTTCCAGTTCCTGTTCGGTTAACGCAGTTTTTTCTACCATTACTTTTCCTTTATTAGTTCTTCGAGTTTTTTTCGCAATGTGATTTCGTGAGTCTTGTATACAAAACTTTCTTTTCCATTGATGCGTACTACTGGGATTTTCTCTTTATAGGTTTCGAAAAGATTAGGGTCAGATTCAATATCGACCATCGTTAGTGTTGCTGGAAAATCGGGTAACACGCGTTCGATAATTTTTTTCGCATCGTCACACAGACAACAATCTTTTTTGGTTAGAATTTCAATTTGTATTTGCATGAAGTTGAAAATCACCCCAGCCATCAAACCCTCAAATGATCGGGTTTGAGTCTTTGTGAAAGAGTGGATCATTTAATTTATTATATTACTACTAGAAGCTTGTCGGCAATAGTTCGCCTTCAAAAGTTCTGACCTATAGGCCCCACGCCGAGTGGTGGCTACATGGAGTGGGTCATGGTGGTGACGGTGCCCCAGATGATAAGAGCGGCGAATGTTGCAATAAAACCTATCAGGACTATCATTGCTAGGGGGCGCTTTTTCCAATAGCGTTCTTTGTTCTGATCGACGATAGGTATGGCGGCTAAAAACCCGATTATGATCGGAGGTGCTACGATCAAAAAAGGCACCCATACATTTTCCAAAGCGTATATCCATACAAACTGCCATGGAGGCTTAGTGACTTCGAGGCCGAGCACCGGCTCTTCTCCCAATGGAGGTGAAAGAGTAAGTGCAAGCAGACAAATCAACAGGAAAATTCCTGCGCCCGATCTTCTGAGATAAGCCATGTGTTGCGTGAAAGGTATATTTTTAGCAGGTTTCTTTGCATCTGGTAATTGAGATAACTTGTGGTATTTGACATAGAATAAATGCAGGCCGATCATCATTATAGCGATGATGGGCAGCAGGGAAATATGTGCCATATATATTCTATTTAAAAGAGGAACCCCTTGCGCAAAAGCTTCTGTGAGGGGTAGGCCGATGACACCCATTTGATCTGCTACCCAAAGAAAATGTGCCAGCGCTTCATAAGCTTCTTGATCCCATTTGAGAACGGTACCGGTGAATAACAGTGTAACCATCATCAGCATTATTCCGATTCCGATGAGCCAGTTGATCTCGCGCGGATTTTTATAAGATGCTGTGAAGAACACGCGGATGACGTGCAATGTCATGGTAACCGTTAATACTTCTGCGGCCCAGAAATGGATGCCACGCAGGAACCAGCCTAAATAAACCTGGTCGGTAAGGTATTGCAGACTTCGGTTAGCTCGTTCCGGATCGGGAATGAAAAATTGTGCCAGTAGGATGCCGCTGATTACCAGAACCCCGAATGCTGATAAGGTCATCCCGCCGAGGGAATATTTTATGGAGTTGGAGTGTTCGGGAATGTCATATTCGAGTAGATGGATGCCTAGACGGTCTTGCAAAATTTTTGTAAGTCCGTTAGCCATATAGTTACTCTCTCGGTCGGATGAAGGTTAGTCCGGCAAAAATGAGACCGGCGCATAATGTGATGCCTGCTGCGATTCCATAACCTTTGCTCGATGTTTCCACTGCTTTTATCTTAGCTGATTCCACTTCAGGCATTTTGTGGTCTGAATTTTTGTTGTTGCTGCCTTCCATTTTCATGGCTTCATTTCCGGCAGGTTTGTCGGTAACAACTTCGCCTTGCATGAAAAGGTCGGAAGGTGAGAACAACCCAGAACCGCCAAAAGGGTCCGGCTTTTTTTCTTCAGTGGCATACATGGGATCAGAAGATTCTGCAACTGGAACGGATGGAGATTCTTCTTTATGCCCACTATGCGCCATCGCATTTTGTGCGACAAAAATAAAAAAAACTGCGATCAATAAGGAGAATCGCTTCATAATCAGCTTCCCATTATCATTTGAGTGAATGCTTCAAGTGTTTCATCGTTTGCCCAGTCTCGTGGGCCAATGGCTTTGTGTCGAATAAGCCCTTCTCGGTCAACGATAAATGTTTCCGGTACACCGGTGGTTTTATAAACTCGTTTTGCAATTATGCTTTCAGGGTCCAACAATACGGGAAAGGTCAGGTTGAATTTTTTCATAAAAGGTTCGATCAGGCTCTGATCTTTATCGACACTTATGGTGAGCATTTCAAATCCATGATCTTTGAACTTGCGGTACAGTTTTTCCATTGAAGGCATTTCGACTTCGCAGGTGCCGCACCAAGTGGCCCAGAAATTTATAAACACCACCTTACCTCGGTAGTCTGAAAGTTTTACCTTCCCACCAGCTAAAGTTGGTAGCTCAAAACCGGGGGATATAAAAGCTTCCGCCGGATATTCGGTTTCGAAGGGTTTCAATTCCACTTTGTTGAGGGACACCACGAATACCGATAAGAGTGCCGCTACCAAAAAGGTGTAGGGAATGTAGATGCTGATAGGTTTGTCTTGTGCTACGTTCTGCATTTTTTTATTTAACTCGTAGTTTCTAAAAAAAAATTCTGGTTTCAAATAAAGAAAAAGAAGTGTTTTTTGTAATTGCTCAGGTGCGGCTATAGGGGCGATAGAATTTTTTGTCTACCGCAATAACAATTTCGTCTAGGGTTTTGCCTTGATTGTATAAATCATAGGCATAAAAAACTTCATTCAGACAAATATCGCATTTTGAACCGTGCTTGTTAGTGTAGCAGGTCAATAACGTTTTATGGTTGTGATTTTTTTTGCAGTAGCAATAGCAAAACAAACTGTCGAGTACTTTCGGTATCTCGGCTGCAATTCGATAAGCCTCTGCCACTTTTCCTGTAAAAACGGCATCGGTTAAAATGGGACGAGTCTCGATCAAAAATCCTGTCGCAGGTGCTACAGGCTGAACTTTTACCGAAGGTTTTGTGCCAACATACACTCCTGCCACCACTATGCAGACAAAAACAGCCATAGCTATAGTAGAGATACGTTTATTAGTTTTATTAGATGTGTTTTTACCGGGTTTCTTTTTAGCCATTTTCTACAATATGCCCTGCTGGTGATTGATTGTGGGTTCCTTCTAATTATATGGACTGCAACCCTTTGATTCAACATATAGTTTACCTAAGAAGGGGTAATATTAGGGGGCCTATAGTAAAAAGCTCAAAACCCTATTTAAGCTTTCCGGGAATAGACCTATCTCAACCGGGTGATGCCCAGCTAGCGGATGGCTTGGTACCATTTTGTCAAGATGCGAGGTGGAAATCCCAGTTCGAACAAGATGGCGATGAGGATGTTTCTTAAAGTTGTGAACCAAATGCCTTCTTTCATCCATCTGCGCGGTGAGGTAAGAGCTTTTTCCTTGAGAAGAATTACCGGCCCCAATTTCCTCAACCGTTTGAAGAAGTCGATATCCTCACAAATAGGGAACTCGGCAAATCCGTTCATCTGTTGGAATGTTGAATTTTTCACGAAGAAGGCCTGATCTCCATAAGCCATCCCCAAATATTTCGAACGTAGATTTGCCAACCGCGTGATCAATCGTAAAGACCATTTATCGGAATCAATGCTAAGCGAAAAAGCACCGCCGATTTTTTCAGAACTTTTCAAGGAATGCAGCATTTTTTCGTAGCTGGCGGGCTCGATGCGACTGTCGGCATGAAGGAAAAGGAAAATATCCCCAGTGGCAATTTGCGCCCCCGCATTCATTTGTAGCGCCCGCCCAGCAGGACCCTTAACCACATGTTGGGTGAACTTTTTAGCAATTTTCAAAGTGTTGTCATTGCTTCCGCCATCGCTGACAACGAGTTCGTGGGGGCAAAGTTGTTGTATTTGCGTCAGAGTTTCGTTTAAACCCTGCGCTTCATTGAGGGTGGGAACAATGATTGAAACTTTCAATAAACTATCCATTTATCGCCAATATATTATAGAATGGATTGACATTAAACCTATTTTCTTTAACGCCCGGGGGGCGGTTATGTTAGCGCATTTTATAGACTCCAAATCATTCCAGTGCGGTTATTTTCAAGATCGTCAGTCTCTTTTCGAAGAATATCTCCTGGAAGATGTGTCTGAAACGGAGTTCGAATATCTATTGGCACATGGTATGCGTCATTTTGGTGATTATTTTTTTCGTCCCCGTTGCCAGAATTGCTACCTGTGTATTCCTATTCGCGTGCGTATCAAGGAATTTAAAATGACGCGTAACCAAAAACGCGCGTTGACCTCGTGCAAAGACATTAAGATGAAAATCGGTGATCCGGTTTTTACAGAAGAAAAGTTCAGACTTTACCTAAAACATAAAGAAAGATTTAATTCTTTGCAGGACGATGTAGAAGACGAACAGAACTTCCGCATGTCATTCTATGTGAACACTCCGTTCGGTGTTGAGTTTGAATACTATCAGGATGGAAAGTTAGTCGGCGTGGCTTTGGGCGATAAAACTTCAAAATCGTTTTCTGCGATCTATACTTTCTATGAGGTGCCGAATAAAAGAATGAGCCTCGGCACCTACAGCGTATTAAAGCAACTTGAATTTGCGAGTCAATCGGGAATGAAATATTTTTACCTAGGCTACTATATTGCCGAAAATGCCTCTCTGACATACAAATCCAGCTTCCGCCCTAATGAAGTTTATATGGGGAGAGAATGGCGTCGGTTTAGAAATGCCACTGGGGATTACCTGATTTCCAAAAAACGCTTGCAATGGAAAAATTCCGACCTACTCGTCAAAGCCGCCTCCACCACCATAACTCCAGACTAGCCCCCAGCGTGCCGCTGGACTCTATAGGTCTATTCCCGTTAAGCGAACGTTTAGCCTAAAAGCTTCTAGAAATGGTTTTTGTTTTTGTGGTTTAAAGTGCCCTCTATCCAGAAGCTCAAGTGTGTTGTTTTTCGCAGTAAAAAGAATAGACCTATCACCCGTCCCTGTAAGGGACCTAAAGGATGTCGGTGAAGACTAGGACCATCCATATTACTAGGAGGACGTTGAAAATCACACCTACGTGGAAGAAGACGTTGAAAAACTTAGAATGGCCGTACTCATATTCCTCTTCTTTATCTTCTGTCATAATTTGTCAGTCCATTACCAGGGTGGTCAAACGTTTGGCAAGCTCCGAGCCGCGAATCACTTTTCTTATTGGGCGCTCAATATAATTAAGACTCATATAAAGCCGTTCGAGTTTCATAAAAGTTGGAGAATCTGCAATGGCTTGCCCACCTTCATCTCGTATTTCGTTTCTCCATATGCTCAAAGCTATCAGGTTCTTTAAATAAGGCGAGTTGGAAATCGCAATAGCACCGGCATTGCCCATTTTGTTGGAACACAAATATAGCTTTTCAAGTTCAGCTAGATGTTTGCTTGCGGCAAGCGCTTCTATACCTTCATCACCTATATCCGTGCTATCGAGATGCAAGGCTCGCAAACTAGGCCACTTGTCGGAGTTAGCGATGGAACACGCACCTTCTGGCCCGATTGGATTCGAATCGAGAAAAATAATTTCCAAATTTTGCAGATTGGGAGAATCGGCTAAAGCCGCGACGCCTGCCGGGCCAATATTATTCGCTTCGAACATGATGCATTTCAAATTTTTCATCAGGTCGGCTTTAGCTAGAGTTTTTGCTTCTTCATCGCCAATAATATTATGGTTGAGGTAAAGTGATCGTAGTCCCGTCAAACATTTTACTTGAGAGAGAACCTCGATGGCCTCGCCACAAAGTTGGTTCTGACTGAGATAAAGTTGTTTTACTCCAGATAAATCTTTACTCGCGGCCAAAAGACGCAACTCTTCGATGCCAATATTTTTATCTTCCAAATCTAATAGATTACCATCGTCAACGAGGTTAGCTGAAATGGTCTGTTCAAAGCTTACATCTTCCATTGAGAAACGCCCGGGAAATTATTGTTTTTGAAGAGGTACTCTAATGGATTTTATTTGAAAGATCAAATAGGGGATTCGTTTATAATATAAGAGATATTTGAGAAATCCTTCCGATCGTCATCACTGTAAAGATGATGTAATTCGTTGATAGGAATTGTTACGCCCTTTTAATCCCCTCCTTTCATAGGGAGGGAGTAGGGGAGGGTTGGATTGTGAGTTTTCATTGAAAATCCACATCCCTCCCAACCGCTCCTCATGAGAGGGGAGGAGTAGAGCCATATGAACTTTATCTAGGGGACAAAATGATTATAGGAATCCCAAAAGAGATCAAAACTGATGAATACCGTGTCTCCATGACCCCCGCAGGTGTGCACGACCTGATCGTAAACGGTCACAAAGTGCTGGTGGAAAACCTGGCAGGGGAGGGCAGTGGCATCCCAGATCAAGACTATCTTGAGCAGGGAGCTAAAATCGTTTCCCAGCAAGAGGTTTTTGAGCAGGCAGAAATGATCGTCAAGGTCAAAGAACCCATTGCCGAAGAGTATCCTCTGCTTCGCGAAGGACAGATACTCTATACCTATTTGCATTTGGCCCCAGCTCCCGAATTAACTCAGGCTTTGCTCGACAGAAAAGTTGTAGGCATCGCTTACGAAACGGTGCAGTTGGCAGATAAATCCCTGCCGCTACTCATTCCCATGAGTGAAGTGGCAGGAAGGATGTCGATACACGAAGGTTCAAAATATCTCGAACGTGAGAATGGCGGACGCGGTATTTTACTTGGCGGCGTGCCCGGCGTTGATCCCGGTCATGTGGTTATTGTCGGCGGCGGTATTGTGGGAGCCAATGCTGCAAAAATGGCGATCGGTACCGGAGCATCGGTGACGTTGCTCGATGTCAACCTGCCGCGATTACGTTATCTCGATGACATTCATGGCAGTCGACTGAAAACTTTGATGTCGAATAAAATTAATTTGATTGAGTCTTTACGCACAGCAGACCTAGTCATTGGTGCGGTGTTGATACCCGGTGCACGTGCCCCGCGACTCATCACCCGTGATATGTTAAAGGAAATGCTACCCGGATCAGTGATCGTCGATGTGGGTATCGATCAAGGAGGAATGTTGGAAACCTCACGACCAACCACACATAGCAATCCGATTTTTGAAGAAGAAGGCGTGGTGCATTATTGCGTTGCCAATATGCCCGGTGCTCTGGCACGTACATCTACTTTCGCACTCACCAACGCTACATTCCCTTATGCTCTAAAACTTGCAAATGAGGGATATAAAAAAGCCATGACCGATGACGTCGCTTTGAAAGGCGGACTCAATGTCTGCCTCGGCTCCATCACACACCCAGCCGTGGCAACAGCACTCGATAAAGAATTTGTCTCACCCGATAAATTTTTATAAGGCGTTCACATTAATTTAACTCACCTGTTTTTTTATGCGCACGATAAACCCAATCAACACACAAGGAAGCAAGTGAAGAAAATGAACATCAACACCGAAACTCTAAAATACGAAAAGCAATTTAAAACCATATTCGAGAAACGTATGGCCTACGTCGATGAAGGCACTGGTAATCCCATTGTGTTTTTACATGGGAATCCAACCTCGATTTATTTATGGCGCAATATAATGCCGCATTTGGAGGGGCAAGGCAGGCTGGTTGCTATTGACATGATCGGTATGGGGGATTCGGACAAACTGGATAACACCAAAGACGGTAGTTATTCTCTTGCCGAGAACAGTAAATACACATTTGCCTTACTCGAAGCACTTGGTGTGACTGAATACATGACTGGGGGGCCGGTGTGGGTTTCAACTGGGCCAACCAACATCGCAATGCAGTGAAAGCCATCGCTTTTATGGAAGCCATCGTGACCCCATTTCCAACTTGGGATGAGTTCCCAAAAGCACTACACGACCCCATTGGCACATTACGTTCAGGCAAAGGTGAAAAGATGGCCTTGGAGGAAAATTTTTTTATTGAAACTTTGCTGCCTAGTGCGATTTTGCGCTCTCTGAGTAAAGCAGAACACGCGGAATACCGCCGCCCCTTCTTGAACGCTGGCGAAGATCGCAGACCTACGCTAGCGGGTCCCCGCCAATTACCGATTTCTAATGAACCCGCAGATACGGTCGAGCTAATTACAAACTATTCGAACTATTTGAAGAATTCAAAGGATGTTCCGAAACTATTCATCAACGCAGATCCTGGCGCATTTTTAGTAGGTTATGCTCGCGACTTCGTTCGCACTTGGCCGAATCTGAAAGAAGTCACCGTAAAAGGTTCGCACTTCATTCAGGAAGACTCACCCCATGAAATTGGGAAAGCCATCTCAGAGTGGCTACCGAAATAGGCGATGGAAGGATACATACCTTGTTTTCTGGGATTTAACTCTTAAACGCCCGCTTATTGGCTGATAATAGACCTTTTTTTTCCAATTTGAATGCGTACGTAAATGGACGTTTATCGACCCAAATCGGATATTTTTGTTTTCCTCTGCACTAATTCGTAAGCAATCCCTTGCCGAGAGTCCGCATGAATCGCATTCAAGAGGTCACGAGTTTGATCACGGCCAGCGCCACTTTAAATAAAGGAGTTAAACCGAAAGGGTTGGAGACCCCTTTTTAGTTGATTGTATTGTATGGTAATTATGTGGGAATAGAGTGGATCAATTAAGCCAATAAACAAAAGTGGAAAACTCTTGAGCGTATCCAAACAAACATTTGGTACTAAAAGATAGTTTGCTTCACCCAGATGCTTGTCTGTGTATTTTAATGTTTATATGGGAAGTCTTAGCTAATGACTATTTTCATAAAAATTCTCAAATGCTGCTGAAAGCAAGTGTAGAAAGTTTAACTTTTAAAAACATAGTTGAAATTTCAGACTTATTGAAATCGGAAACTAAAGGACTCTCGTCTTTAGAAGAGGTTTGTCAATGTTTGACCAGATTGCTATGTCAAATTTTTTCAGATTCAAATGACAATAGCGAGTTAGCTCTTTGCCGAATCTTCAAGTCATGCTCCTTTGATGATTTTCTACCAGAACTCCAAAAAAATATTTGTGAAAATTCGAATGAAAATAGACTTAAAGAAACAAAATATCTTACGCTTCTTGGAACTTTTGGAGAAAAAAAAGAATGGTGCAGTATAACTAAATCAAAGAATCACAAAGCTATTCCTTTAACTGATCAACAAACAATTCAAAAGTTACCAATGGTTTCCGCCCTATTCAATCAAATTGGATTTAATATTTCTCAAACTCAAGAGTCTGGCTCCTTGGAGTTTTTAAAAAAAGAAGACAAAGAATTTGGGCTTTTTATAGTTGAGGAAGCCGAAAGGAATCCAGTTATCCCAAATCAGAAAGATTTCGTAATTCCTTTTGGCGTTAAATCTGTTTTAGGATTTGGTGGATTATTTGCAACCGGGAATATATTTTCTGTGCTCCTTTTTTCAAAAAAAAGAATTTCGCCTGAAAAAGCGGAGATATTTCACAGTCTAGTTCCGGCATTTAAATTTATCCTTGCTGAAAATGAATTGAGGGGCAGTGTTTTTAATGACTACAACAATAACTTTAAAAGGTGTTTGCCTGTCGAAGAAATAGAACTGACGATTGAAAAGGAAAAAGCCCTAGCCTTGAATGAGGAATTAGTTCGAAGCAATCAGACTTTAGTAGATATGTTCCAAATTCTGACTAAGTTAAATCTTGAAATGAAAAAAGTGACACTTCTAAATCAACAAATTCTTGATGGAGCTGGTGAAGGTATTTATGGTTTGGATTTGAATGGAAATACTAATTTTGCCAATCCTGCTGCTGAGAAAATGTTGGGTTATTCAATTAACGAAATGAAAGATATATCTCAGCACGATTTAATTCATCACTCCAAGCCAGATGGAACTCCTTATCCTCGTGAAGAATGTAAAATTTATGCGGCATTTAATGATGGCGCTGTTCATCATGTTTTTGATGAAGTCTTTTGGAGAAAAGATGGAAGTTGTTTTTCTGTTGAATATACCAGCACACCAATTTATGAAGAAGATAAATTGAAAGGTGCTGTTGTGATCTTCAAAGATATAACTGAAAAGAAAAGATATGAGGCTAATTTGATACAGTCTGCAGAGGAACTAAAAAGAAGCAATGATGAGTTGCAGGAATTTGCTTTTATAGCTTCTCATGATCTACAGGAACCACTTCGAAAAGTTAGTATTTTTGGAGGACTTTTAGAAAAAAAGAGCAAAAATTTAGACGAGACTAGCCGCAGTTATATTACCCGTATGCAGGGTGCCGTTTTACGGATGCAACAACTTATTGAAGATCTATTAAAATTGTCAGGAGTTAACGCTAAGGCCCGAATATTTAGTCAGGTTAATCTGAGTCAGGTAGTCAATGACTCTATGTTTGCTCTTGACACTCTAATAAATGAAACAAATGCAGAAATAAATGTGGATCAACTTCCAATCATAACGGCAAGTCCAGTTTTGATGCTTCAGTTATTTCAGAACCTGATAGGGAATGCTCTAAAATTTCATAAAAACGGGAATAAACCTATTGTTAATTTATTCAGCAAGTCATCTGGAAATGGCGATATGCAGATTATTATTGAGGATAATGGAATCGGATTCGATGAAAAATATGCTAAAAGAATTTTTCAACCCTTTCAAAGGTTGCATGGAAGAAGTGAGTTTTCGGGTACTGGAATAGGGTTGGCTATTTGTAGAAAAATAGTTGATCGTCATAATGGAACGGTTACTGTCAAAAGCACTCAAGGTAAAGGCTCTACTTTCTTTATTACTCTTCCAAAAAATCAAGTCAAAACTTAGTCAGACCTACCCTATTAAAGTGCATCAAGAAAAGCTTATCGGATCGAATGCAGTATGAGCCGCAAGGGAGATTGTTGGGATAACGCTGTAGCCGAGAGTTTCTTTCACACGCTCAAGGTGGAACTGACTTGTGATAGAAACTATAAAACCCGTCAGGAAGCACAGGCGGTTATTTTTGAATATATAGAAGTGTTTTATAACAGGCAACGCCGTCATTCGTATCTTGGCTATCTAACTCCTCTCGAGTTCGATAAAATGGCTAACGTTGCTTAACTAACTGTCCACTTTTTTAGGGGAAGATCAACTTGTCTCCTTTCCGTTTACCTACCTTCCGGTGCGAGGCAATGAGCTGGAAGCCCTCTCAATAGGCCGGAGTTGTTGGGGAGAAAACAGATAATGGTGGGGCTAGCCTGGAACACGTTTACTATACTAAATAGCCCACATCTGCTATAATCCTAGTCAAATTTTCAGCTCGAATAAAGGTTTCACTTGCCCTTGTCATCGTCCCAGTTGATGTCGGAATGCAAATGAGAGATGTTGTCCGAATGGGGGGGTGCTGAGACCCGAAGCAAATGAACTGAGAACAGCTTTTGCATACCACACTCAAAAAGGTGCACGCACAGGATAAGTGCAACCATGAGTTCAAGAAGAGTTCAAATAACGAACAGACAAGTTCAAACGAGATGGCAAAAATAAAAACACACGCAAAGGGACAAGGAAGAAGATGGCAGGAGAACACACAAGAAAGGTGGATAGTGACAAAGGTAAGTCTATAGGACAGAAAGAGGTAGAGCAGATGAAGGGCACACGCGAGATGTCAAACGAAGAACGAAAACAAAGCAGAAAAAAACAAAAAAGAGAGGAAAGGCCAGACGATACCCACAGGAACATAACCTAAACAAATGTCCTAATGGTTGCTAGTGGCTGTTTATACACGCTCGGATGTGTAAAGGTTCATCACTTATCACCACCAGTTCCTGACGTATTGCCCGATGCGTATAATAGTGGCGCCTTCCAGTTGATGTCGGAATGCAAATGAGAGATGTTGTCCGAATGGGGGAGGTGCTGAGACCCGAAGCAAATGAACTGAGAACAGCTTTTGCATACCACACTCAAAAAGGTGCACGCACAGAACAAGTGAAACCATGAGTTCAAGAAGAGTCCAAACAACGAACAGGCAAATTCAAACGAGATGGCAAAAATAAAAACACACGCAAAGGGACAAAGACGAAAATGCCAAATGAAAACAAAGGGAACAAAATTGACAATCGTAAATCTGTTGGAGAGAAAGAGGTAGAGCAGATGAAGGGCACACGCGAGATGTCAAACGAAGAACGCAAGCAAAGCAGAAGAAAGCAAAAAAGAGTCGGAGGGGACGCCATGCGACACCGATAGGCACATAACCTAAACAAATGTCCTAATGGTTGCTAGTGGCTGTTAATACGCGCTCGGATGTGTGAAGGTTCATCACTTATCACCACCTCAGCTCTCACCCATCGCCACCAGTTCCTGACGTATTGCCCGATGCGTCTAACATCTGCATCTTGCTCATAAAGCTGGGCGATACGATCAATAAAGTTTGCTAGAGTTTTTGGAACGACTATATCTCTTAGACTCGAAGTGGACATAAAGTGCCTACGTAAACATAAAGCCCTCGCGTTGTTTACTTCAGTCCTACACAAAGTTACTCACTCAACTTTTAACTCCACTAACAAAACTATTGCCACGTTAAGTTCATGCTAATGTCAGAGCTGAGTATAGCTTGTTGAATGCTTGCTCGAGATAGATGAGCGAGAGGCTAAGCATGAGAAGTATTGACGCCTTATGGCAATGGTGAATGAGTGAAGTTTTTAGTATTTTGGAGTGAAAAAGTTGCAGTCAAGCAGCGACTTGATCCCTTTACGTCTACCTGCCTTCCGGTGCGAGGCAATGAGCTGGAAGCCCTCTCAATAGGCCGGGGTTGCGGGGGAGAAAGCAGATAATGGTGGGTCTATCCTGGAACACGTTCACTATGCTAAATCGCCCACTTCTGCTATAATTCCGGTCAAATTTACAACTCGAATAAAGGCTTTACTTGCCCTTGTCATCGTCCCAGTTGATGTTGGAATGCAAATGAGAGATTTTGTCCGAAAGGGGGGGGGCTACTGAGACCCGAAGCAAATGAACTGAGAACAGCTTTTGCATACCACACTCAGAAAGATGCATGCACAGAGCAAGTGCAAACAGGCGACGAAGCAATGAACAGGCAACTTCAAACGAGAGAGCAAAAACAAAAACACACACAAAGGGACAAGGACGAAAATGACAAAAGAATACATACAGAAACATAGTGACAATGGTGATAAACGGAATGGAAAGACTTTAGGCCAGAAACAGGTAGAGCAAATGAATGGCACACGCGAGATGTCAAACGAAGAACGAAAACAAAGCAGAAAAAAACAAAAAGGGGAATTAAAAGGTCCCGACGATACCCACAGGAACAGAACCTAAACAAATGTCCTAATGGTTGCTAGTGGCTGTTTATACGTGTCTATCAGAATAAGTGTGTAAACGGCATTAATTAAACTAAAAACTAACCTAGTAGCAGAGCCTGTGGGCCCTGTGAAAAATGGTTTTTTATTTTTCACAAGTCCATAGGCTAATCTTCTACCAGCCTTCCGGGAAACAGAATCACAAACTGATTCAAAGCTTGCTTCCATAGTCG
>JBLFWU010000046.1:0-22918 GCA_047610985.1 Nitrospinales bacterium
AGGGATTCCAGAAATCTTTAAAACTTTCAGGTTTTTAAATTTTTCAGATTTGGCAAGTAATAGAAAGCCTTTTTCATCAATGCTATTCCCATTTAAATTCAATTCTTGCAGGTTTTTTAAATGAGCTGACTGAGAAAGAGCCAGTATTCCTGTTGAGGTTACCTTCGATTTTTCCAAATTCAATTTTTCAAGATTTGCCATCGAGCTAGACTCACTTAATAGAAAAATGCCTTTATCTCCAATTGAATTATCCATCAGGTTCAGGCTTTTTATGTTTTTCACAAAAGGAGAAGCTACTAAATCACCCAGCCCTTGATGGTCGAATACATTATCCCGTAACGACAGAGATAAAATTTCTTCCATTTTTTGATATAAAGACAACGCCTTAACATCTTTATTGCTTAAATACAGAGAGTTCAAGTTCAGATTTTTATCAACCGTTTGCTTTTCTACTAAAATCCGGGAACGCAAATTTAACAGGGCTGACTCTCCGTTTGGCTTAAACTTATTATTCACCATATTGAGATTCACCAGATTCATTAAGTTTTTAGATTGAGATAAGCTCAATGCCCCTGGGTCGCCGATGCAATTTGAATCAAGAATTAAAGTGCGTAATTTATTTAATGTGGGAGAGTTTGCAAGAACCTTGGCTCCTTCATTTGATATTTCGTTCCAACCAAGATTCAAGTGGTCCAGACCTTCAAATCCACCTGATTGTGCCCAGTCTAAAAGCACATCATTTCCAATTTTATTTTTTCTGAGATTGAGAATCTTTAATTCAGGAATTGCGGTGCCATCAGGGAATTTGTTGGATTCTTTTTTCCCGATATTGTTCATTTCCAAATCCAGGGATCGCAGATTCCGAAGTTTTTGGGATTTAACCAGGATCAAGGCTCCGAAATGGGTAATGCGGTTATATGCCAGTTCCAACATTTTCAACTCAGGAAAATTATCAGACATTGCCAAGCTTTCAACTCCGTTATCGGCAATGTCATTCGAGCTTAAAATCAGCAGAGTCAAATTGGATAAGGAAGAACAAGCTGCCAGCCTTTTCATGCCGATGTCAGAAATTTCGTTCCAACTTAAATCCAGCTGCTTCACATGAGAAAGATCTTTAGATTGGCAAATAAACGCAATCCCTGCATCCCCCATTCGCTCATAACTCAAATTCAAAGCGGGGTCTTTTCGAACCAGTTGGTTGTTTAAATTGCGAATAAAATTCGATTCTAAATTTATAGTTGGCATGAACTAGTCGTTAGCTTTAAGGAGATCTGTTTTTACATAGTTTAGGTCTTGCAAACGTTTCGATTCGTCCAAAAGTTCCAAGCCCTGCGGATCTACAAGGTTATATGTCAGGTTTAAAGTTTCAAGACTTTTTAATCCTGAAAGTTTAGCAAAAGCTTGCATTCCCGGAAATCCAATTCGGTTCGCATCGAGATGTAAAACTTTCAGGTTTTTCAAGCAAGTTGAATTTGCCAATGCTATCGCGCCTTCATCACCAATTCGATTAAAAGATAAATCAAGCGTCTCTAGGTTTTTTAGGCTTTTAGAATTTGCCAACGCCACGGCACCTGCGTCGCTAATTCTGTTCGTATACAAACTTAAGTATCTTAATTGCATTACATTATCGGATTCTGCCAATGCTACCGTCCCATCATCACCAATTTTATTTTCGTACAGCCACAATTCTTTTAAAGGCTCAAAGAATTCTGATCCCGCTAATTCTTCGAGACCTATGTCCTTAAGTTTGTTTGAATATAAAAAAAGAATCTCGATATCAGGCAGTGCGACGTTTTCAGCCAATTCCTCGGCGATCTCGTTGCTGATGCCCTTACCGGAAAAATCGAGAGTTTTCTTATCTTTACTCAAACCCCTCTTAATCCACTTCCTAATATAGGAGATGTCGTCTGACATGTTATATCCGCTTAAAAGTAAAAGGGTTTATTTTATAAAGGTGTGTTGAAAAGTAAAGAAATATATGATGTAAACGGTAAATATATATATAAAATGGCCCTTAAGTGACAATTTAGAGCTCAAATCGAATATCCCAACTGATTGTGGTTTCATAATATCAGTAAACTGCGGATAAAGGCGGTTTAATATTGAAACAATAATACCCGGTTATTTATGGACATTTGCATCCGTGGATTTTTATCAAAGCTGACGTGTTTTTTCCTTATATTCCTATCCGGTTGCTCAAATAATCCATCTGCGGACCCGTCCATTTTCAGGATGTCCATAAAGAATGAGCCGCCGACTTTGGATGGGACCCTTGCAACTGATAGCGTCTCATTCACCATTCTCACTAACCTGATGGAAGGTCTCACGCAATACGATGCGGACCTGAATCCGATACCCGCTGTGGCAAAACGATGGTCGTATTCCAACGAAGGTCGGACGATCACTTTCTACCTACGAAAAGATGTTTATTGGAGTGATGGGAAAAGAGTAACAGCCAATGATTTTGAATATTCCTGGAAGCGCCTGCTTGCCCCCGAAACAGCTGCACAATACGCCTATTTCCTTTTCGATATTAAAAATGCCTTTGAATACAATTCAGGAATTATCAAAGAACGAGACGAGGTCGGAGTCCGAGCCATTGCTTCAGATATTCTTGAAGTAACGCTTAAAAAACCTGTTGTCTATTTTCCAAGCATCACCACCTTCATGGTCACATTCCCACTGCGTCAGGATATTATTGAAAAGTATGGTGACTCATGGACAGAGCCCGGAAAAATTGTGACAAACGGACCCTATTTGTTAGAGCAGTGGGAACACGAATATAAATTGATTCTGAAAGCCAATCCGAAACACTATGAAGGAAAACCCGAAATAAATGAGGTTCATGTTTTTGTTGTGCAGGAGCCGACCACAGCATTGACACTGTATGAAACCGGGGAGCTTGATTATATTGAACTGCCCCCTATCGCCATTCCGCATTTCAAAAAAAGTCCTGAATACAGAAACAAACCTCAGCTACGGGGCTATTATTATGGTTTCAATATTAAAAAACCGCCATTCGATAATGTACTAGTAAGGCAGGCACTTGCTCATTCGATCGATCGATCTCTTATACCCAAAATACTTAAAGGAGGCGAGATACCCTCCTCTTCCTGGATACCTAAAGGAATGTTTGGTTATAACGAGACCATTGGCTCAAAGTTTAATCCGCAGAAAGCACGTTCCTTACTTGCAGAGGCAGGTTACCCCGATGGAAAAGGGTTTCCTGAAGCAACCGCTGTTTTCAATACCGGCGATGTAAACAAACTGATTGGGGAATTTCTACAGGAACAGTGGAAAAAACATCTTAATGTGAAAATTCAGTTTGAAAGTCAGGAGTGGAAAGTTTTTTTAAGTCGATTGGATTTGGACCCTCCACAAATTTTTCGCCTCGGATGGGGAGCTGATTTCCCCGATCCCGATAACTTTATGAACCTGTTTATCGCGAGCAGTGGAAACAACCGACTTAAATGGTCGAATACAGATTACGACAAACTTGTTGCACTGGGGTCTACGTTAAAAAATCCAAAAGAACGAGAAAAGATTTATGACCAGGCCCAGGTTCTACTTACCGAAACCGAGGTTCCAATGATCCCTCTATTTGTTTCCGCTCAGAACCTTTTGGTCAAACCTTATATTAAGGGTTTGAAGACCAATGCTATGGAACTTTTGTATTTGAAAAGAATTAAAATTGAAAGAGACCTGTAGGAAAATTGAATGTAAAAAAAATATTATCACTTTTCAATCTTTTCTTCGATGAAGTTTTTCATCCTCTCTGTGTAAACAGAAACATCAAATTTCTGGGCGTGTGTGCGAATCGCATCTGCATCAAACTGAGATTCGATCGATTCGAAATGTTGAATAGCTTTAATCAAAGCCTCAGGCGTTTGCTCATAAAAGAAAACCCCAGTCGGCTGCGATGTCGAGCTTTTATCAATTCCCGTTTCGGGTTTCCAGCTCTGACTATCAGGAACAACCGTTTCCAGCGCCCCACCTCGCCCCAAAGCAATTACCGGGCGCCCCATGGCTTGGGCTTCCAGAAGGGTGATGCCAAAGTCTTCTTCACCGCAAAAAATAAAAGCCCGGCAACGAGCAAAATGTGAGCGTATCTGCGAATTATCCAGCCAACCTTCGAAATGAATATTGGGATTTGCCATTTCCTTCAAGCGTTTGGCATCTTGCCCCTCACCAATTACGAAAAAAGGCAGACCCAATTGGTTGAATGCATCTACTGCTAAATCTAAACGCTTATAGGGTGCGAATGCTGAAACGATTAAAAAGTAATCTTCTTTTTCTTCGTTTTCATCAGGTGTGAATAATCCAGTATCCACGGGTGGGTGGATAATAGCGGCTTCTTGTTTGTAATATTTTTTGATCCGTTTTTGCACATGCCGAGAGTTTGCAATAAAATTATTTACTCTACGGCTTGTTCTAATATCCCAGCGTTGTAACCAGGGTCTAATCAGTTTCATTGCATTTGTTACAAGCCAGTTGGAATTATCTCTTCCAAAGTATTGATCAAATTGATCCCATATATAACGCATGGGAGTATGGCAGTAACAAATATGTAGGCTATTGGAACCCGGCTTGACGCTTTTCGCTACACAATGACTGCTGCTCAAAATCAGATCATATCCCTTTAAATCAAATGTCTCGATAGCGAAAGGCATCAGCGGAAGGTAATAGCGGTATTTTGATTTTGCGAATGGAAGGTTTTGAATAAACGAAGTGTGAATGCGATGTGATTCTATAACAGAAGAAACTTTTCCCGGGATATGGAGTAGCGTGAATAAGTCTGCAGAAGGGTATAGCTTACATAGTACCTCAAGGCATTTTTCGCCGCCTCGCATTCCCGTAAGCCAGTCATGGATGATCGCGATTTTCATTGTCTGTATTCTAAAACCTTTTACCCGGGAAAAAAAGGATCACGGTTGTTGTAGGAGGAAAAAAGAAAGGGAAGGAAAACAAAAAAGCCCACAAGGGGAAACCCCTTGTGGGCGAATAATTCTTGCCTATTCGATGGCCAGAAAACCGCAGGCTTGGTAGCAAGCATTGCAGTTGATGCATAAATCCATATCAATATGAGCTGCGACCTTTCGAGTTCCGCCAGTAATAGCACCAGTAGGACAAGGCTTGATGCAGGCTCCACAAGCCACACAATCATCCTCCTTGACGAAGTAACGGTACAGCCCTGTGCAACGTGCAGCATCGCAAACCTGATCTACAATATGTCTTTCATATTCCTTACGAAAATATTTTAATCCGGTCAAGATCGCTTTTGGAGCGGTCTCGCCTAATCCGCAAAGGGATGTCTGGCTGATCTCTTCGCACAACTCCTGGAGTTTGTCGAGGTCTTCCATCTTGCCGCGACCTTCAGATATATCATCGAGTTTTTGTCGGATCAACGTCAAACCGATGCGGCACGGTGTACATTTACCGCAAGTCTCGCCTTCGTTGAATCCAATAGAAAATTTTGCTAAATCAATCACACAAGCCGAATCGTCATAAGCAGCAAAACTAGCTTGCCCCATCAATACACCTGCTTCCAGCAGGCTTTCGTAGTCGGTCTGAGTATCTGCTAACTCCGGAGGTAGAAATCCGCCGGTGACACCGCCAACATGAATAACTTTGAGGGCTTTTTTCTTTTGAATGCCGCCGCAATAATCGTTGATGGCTTCGCTGAACGTGGTTTTCATATCCAGTTCCATCAAACCGTTGTATTTGATGTTTCCTGAAATAGCCCACACCTTACAGCCATTAGCGTTGTCATTACCCATACCTGCATACCAATCAGCCCCTTTTTCAATAATTTTAGGAACCGTGGCCCAAGTTTCGGCGTTGTTAAGTACTGTTGGTTTGCCCCACAACCCCTGCTGTGAAGAATGAGGTGGTTGCGCTTTCGGGAAAGGACGCTTGCCTTCCACCGACTGCATCAGTGCTGTTGACTCACCTCCGATAAAAGCTTCGAGTCCTTCATGCACACGAACGTTGATGCTGAATCCTGAGCCTAAAATATTGTCGCCGAGAAATCCTCTCTCTCTGGCTTGCTCGATAGCCATGTTCAATCGCCTAACGGCAATGGAATAATCAGAGCGGGTATAAATAATTCCTTCTGTTGCGCCAATGGCATATGCGCCAATCAACAGGCCTTCTAGAACCTGATGCGATGCGCCTTCCATAACGCTACGATCCATATAGGAGGCTGGGTTACCTTCGTCGCCGTTGACCATGATATAGCGCGTGCCTTTTTCATCGGTCGGAGCGTTACGAGCCTTTTCCCATTTAGTGGCCGTGACATATCCCCCCCCGCCTTTTCCACGTAAGCCAGATTTCTTAACTTCCTCGATTACCTCTTCTGGCTTCATGGTGCTCAATACTTTTTTCAGCGACTCATAGCCTCCGACTTGAATATAGTCGTCAATATTTTCAGGGTCGATCGAGCCACCATGTGCGAGAGCGACTCGCGGCTGTTTTTTTAGCGTCTCGTAATAATCTGCTTTAGCTGCCGCTTTCTTGAATGGTTTTCCACCTACAATATGGTCGTTCAAAATGTTTTTGACCATTGCTGGTTTGACCTTTTCATAGGTCACCCGCTCTTCACCGGGAATATAAACATCGACCAACACGTCGCGGCTACAATAACCCCGACAACCCACCTGGCTCATCTCGCATTTACGCTCACCCAATGCAGCGTTGGCCTCCATTTCAGAAATTTGTTTCTGAAATTCTTTGTAGACCTCTTCGCCGCCTTCGGCGATGCCACTCAGGCTCAAACAAACGGTTATTTTTATCTGGCCTTGTTTTGCTTCGACAGCCTGATCTTGTTGGTCTTCGACGACTTGCATGAGCGATCTCCTGCTATTCGAAAAATTTGATAAGTTTAATATTATAAAGTCCCCGCTTCGTTTCCAAACTGCAAAACCAGCGAGTAGTACAATTTCTCATAAGTTGGATGAAAATCCCAGCCATTTTAGTGACCTGCCTGCCGATTGTCAATATTTCCCGAGACCCTGAATTTAAAAGGTTTTTGACTCCTGATAAGTCCTCTGTTTACAAACCACTAACACATATACGGCAAAAGCCTATCAAAACAACCTCAACAAGAGCCCAAGGGCCATAATCACTTAAAATTCAACTATTAGAAAAGTGTTGAGGCAATAAATAGGGTAAACAAAGCCTGCAAACAAACCTACTACTACCCGTAACCCAAAATTCAGGTTGATTGCGGTAAGTCATAAATATAAACTCTCAATTTAAACTATTCTAAACGCACCCTTTATAAGGCAGTCATGATAAAAATAAACCAGAAAATCGAACAATCCCTGAACCACAAAACCGAATGTCTGATTCTTCCCTGCCTGGAAATAAAAAAAACCACAGGCTTGTTAAAAGAAATCGACGACAACCTGCAAGGTGCGATTAGTGTAGCGTTTAAAAATAAACGCTTTTCCGGCAAACCGAACCAAACCCTTCTGCTTAACAGCACCGGGAAAGCTGCCAACATTTTGCTGCTGGGTACCGGCAAAGCAAAAGAAGTGACCGCCGAAAAAATCTGTCAGGCTGCAGCCACCGCCGTAAAAATATTAGAGAAATCAAATTTTAAATCCGTCGCGGTAGATTTAAGTGCCTTCGAGTCTATTGGTGAAGCTGGACTTTATGCTGAGTTGGCAGGAGCTGTTGCCGAAGGCGCAGGACTGGCCCTCTATTATTTCGACAACTATAAATCCAAAGATGAAGATGACCCGCCAGTTCGGATGGAAAAACTGACGCTCCTCACATCAAAAGCACAGCAGACCGCCGTAGAGAAATCCATTGTCCGCGCAGAAAAAATAGTCAATGCCGTACATATCGCACGCGACCTGATCTCACATCCCGGTAATACCGTAACACCGACCTATTTAGCCGAACATGCAAAAAAAATGGCCCGCAAAAATAAAATCATCTGCAAAGTGCTGGGCAAAAAAGAAATGAAAAAGCTGGGGATGGGGTCTTTGCTTGGTGTGGCTCAAGGTAGTGATGAGCCTCCAGCTCTCATTGTTCTCGAATATAATGGAGGGGCAAAAAAGCAGGCCCCCACTGTTATCGTAGGTAAAGGTATCACCTTTGATACCGGCGGCATCTCTCTAAAACCTGGAGGGAGCATGGACGAGATGAAAATGGATATGTCTGGTTCTGCGACCACTCTAGCAACCCTTGAATTGGTAGCCAGTCTAAAACTTAAAGTGAATGTTGTCGGCATCGTTGCTGCGGCAGAAAATATGCCAAGCGGATCGGCCATCAAGCCTGGTGACATTTTAAAAAGCATGTCCGGTAAAACCATAGAAGTGCTCAACACCGATGCGGAAGGCCGACTAGTACTCGCCGATGCTCTGACCTATGCACAGCGCTATAAACCCAAAGAAGTGATTGATCTAGCAACCCTGACGGGAGCCGTACTGCATGCACTGGGACACCAGGCCGCCGCTGTTATCGGCAATAACCCTGCTATGATACAAAATCTAAAAGATGCTGGTGAGGCAACAGGAGAACGTGTTTGGGAGCTCCCGCTTTGGGAAGAACATGAAAAAGCTACGAAAAGCGATATTGCAGATCTGAAAAACATCGCGTCTCCCGGTGTGGGTGCCGGGACTACCATGGGAGCCGCTTTTCTCAAACCCTTCGCAGGTGACCAGCCGTGGACGCATATCGACATTGCGGGTACCGCATGGGGATTCGACAGGCCTTATACGAACAAAGGCGCATCCGGATTCGGAGTGCGCCTGCTACTCAATTACCTTGAAAAAAATCGTTAGCCATATAGTAATAATAAAAAAACAAAGAAGGCCATTTCAAACCCATACCCCACCGCGACTACGCCTTGCCTCCCCTCAAGAGAGGGGAGGAATTGTTTTAAGGGGAGGGTTGGATAATTTTTTCACTATTCCAATTTGAATACAGAGGCATAAACCTAAAAATTATGCAAAACAACATCATCATTTTTATACATCTTATAGCGGCAACCATCGCCATCGGCGGCTCTATATACAGTCTACTCATATACCTCCCAACTGCAGAAAAAGATCAGAAAGGGCGTGACGAAAATTCGCCGTCTTATAAAATACTCGACATGCTTGCGCCTACAGTGTTCGCCTGCCTGCTCATTCTGGTTGGATCAGGAGTCTATTTTCTGTTAGTGAATTACACAGCACAAACAGGACTCAAACCGGGCTATTACAACTTATTTGGCATAAAAATGCTATTCGCGATAGCGGCGTTTTTCCTCAGTATGTATCTGGCATTTTCACTGAGAGTTCAAATCTCCGACCTTGATCTCAATCCAAAAAATAAAAAACTTGTTCCCGCAACCCTGAAAAAAATGATCAGCCTCAGTCGCATGACTTTGGCATTGATGACTATAACTCTCTTCCTCGGCATCTGGCTCGCCCGTTTCTAACCGGCCTGCGGCCGGGGGCAATAGGTCGATGCCTGTAAGGCGGACAAAAGTTGATTGGGCCTTTTACTGTGGGTTCGCTAGCATTTCCTACTGCCGGGTCTGGTCCGGTGCACGTCATCTCGAACGAATAGAGGAAGTGTGCGTACGATTCGTTTTATTTGTTCCGAGTAAATGCGACTTTTACAACCTGCGCTTTTTTGCCTTCCGCATAGCTGGTCCACTGCTGGGTCATCTTATTGGGGCCTTCAAACTTTACGGTGAAAGAGTGAATATGCATTTCATGGGCCACATCGATATCACTGTCAGAAGAGAGATCCATCGTCAATTTATTATTTTCCAATCTCGTTAGAACCAGCTTGGGTTGGTTTGCGACTGCGCAATAATGAGTCATTGTCAGCTTTTTGTTCTTGTCATCGTGGTAGACCGAAACCATCTCATGGGGCATGCCCATATGGAAAGTTTCTATAATCGTACTGTTGGCGGAAGTCAGTCTGTAATTGGCTTTTACTTTTTCAATGCCTTTTCCAAAATCCCCTTCCCCTTCCCAGTTTCCTGCTAGTTGTTTCATGCGTTCCAAAGCTTTCGAGCCGACATAGGGTTTGTGCGCTTCGTCTGCAATCGCAGATGACGTACCGCCTGATAAAAAACAAAACATAGTGAAAAGTATAAATAGGGTTTTATTCATTGTGAGTTTCTCCAAGTGTTGAATTAGTACTTTTGATTTTAACATTCCTTCATTAAGAGAGGTATTGCAGATATATAGTTTTTTAAGTACTATGAAATTTAGAATTTTCTTGGAGCCCTCGACATGAACGAAACACCCCCCGAACCATCAAACAAAGAAAACAATGTTGTTGAAGAAGGTGAAAGCGTTGAAGAAAAAATCTTCAAGCCGCAGAACGATCTTCCCTTCCCAAATGAAATAGATCTCAACGAAGTTTTTCCAGATGAGGATAAAGACCTCAACGACCTTTTTCAGGATGAAGAGACAAAGATTCTGTTAAAAAAAATGCAAAAAAATAAAAAAGACCTGCACACCATGACCGACCGCTTTCTGGACGAAGATTGGCCCAGCATTGAGTCAAATGAGGATGGTCCCGCCGCCGATGAAGACTCTGCGGAATCTCAAGAGGTAACTGGAAATCCATAAATCCACTCAATTTTTTACTCAGGACCTATAGCAATGGCTCAGAGAGATAGAGAAGAAGCAGGTTCTAGAAGACGCAGAAAAAAAGGACCGAAAAAACCTCCTGCCAAAGCTCCAAAAAAGAAAAAATCGCCGGCCGTCACCCTTTCAATAATTGTGGCGGTGATAATTCTTATCTGGGCGATTCTTCCTAAAGAGGATGACAAGGGTGACAGTAGTAAAACGGTGCCTGCCGTTATAGGGATACTGGATCAGGTTTATATGGGTTGCACAGTCTATTGGTATCAAAAGGGTTCGCAATACGCCTGCACTCAAGAAATTGTCGACAAACTGTATAGCTCAAAGAGTACATCTATAAAAATAACTGTAACCGAGAGTAAGAGACAAGATTTTTCTGCAGTCGGCCAGCATAATTCCAATCCAATGGTTTTACGCGTGGACTCCGGTGGGGAAATTTACATAAAGGCGAAAGAATGTGAAACCAATATAAATTTGGTCTCTACTTCAAATGTGAACCTCGAAGAACTCGAAGCCAAATGCACACCCAAGTGACCCTGCCTTCTTTTTGCGAAACAGATAAATAAAGACCCTTGGTTTATGAATCCATTGATTGGATCAGATCGTTTCTTCCGAGATTGCTAATTACCCTCTACACTTTTTGCATTGCATTGAATTTTAAATGAAAAAAAATCACACAAAAAGGGATTAGTCCGCACCGAGTTGAAACGATTTTCCTGGATTTACTTTTTATTTTTTTTCTCGGGCATTTCCAGTTTGATCTACCAAATTGTCTGGACTAGGATGTTGACCCTGGTTTTTGGGCACACCATTTATTCTGTATCTGTGGTTTTGTCGGCATTTATGGCGGGTTTGGGGCTGGGTAGCTATTTGTGGGGAACCACCATCGATAAAGCTGGGAAGCCATTGTTGATATATGGAAAAATAGAACTCCTTATTGGTCTATCGGCTGCATTTCTTTCTCTTCTGTTCTCAAAATTTTCTCCCGTTTACGCTTGGCTTTATAATTCGCTACCCGAATTATTTTTCCAAACAGGTTTTCTAAAAGTTGCTTTAGTATTTTCTCTGGTATTGATTCCTACTATTTTGATGGGAGCGACACTCCCTATAATGGCCAAGTATTTTGTAACAGAAAATACTCATACCGGCAAACAAGTAGGGTATTTGTATTCCATAAATACTTTTGGAGCTGCGGTAGGTTGCTTGTTAGCCGGATATTTCCTTATAGAATATTTAGGAGTTTTACAAACAGCCTGGCTAGCTGCATCTGTAAATATTTTAATCGGAATTCTATGTATCATGAGAGTCAAAAAGTCCGAACCGGGCAATCCAATAAATTGGTGCCTTCCGAAATTGGAGCCGCTTTCCCTTCAAATTGAAAAAGAAAATATCATCTGGATTGGCACAAGTTTTTTATGCGGTTTTACCGCCTTGGCTTATGAGGTGGTTTGGACAAGAATTTTGGTGTTTGGCATAGGAAGTACCGTTTATTCTTTTAGCCTTATGCTGGCCAATTTCCTTTTCGGGATCACAGTGGGCGGGTTATTAATTGTTCCTTTTTTTAAAAGAAACTTTGATTTTCGTTTGCTTTTGACTCTGTTCCAGTTTGGAATCTGCTCTTATTTAATATTCAGTATTTATCAATCCACATGGATCCTTTCGTCTTTTATCCGTCCTCTCAAGATGGAAAGCCCCATTACTGAATTTTGGATTCATATGCGAAATGCTTCCGCATTAATGTTTGTGCCCACCATCTTGTTTGGGATGAGTTTTCCTGTCCTGACCCATCTTGTGACTCGAGGATCGAATAACATAGGAAGTTCTTTGGGGATTATTTATGGAGCTAATACCTTGGGGGGGATTTTGGGTTCTCTTGTTACAGGCTACTTATTATTGCCAGAACTTGGGTCTCAACAAACGCTGACTTTTTTAGCAATGTTGAATTTTTTAACAGGAGCCCTTCTTTTTTCAACCTCAACTTATTTTACCGGATTAATTAGAAAAGGAACGGCTGTTTCCGTATCCAGTTTTCTAGCCATAACGCTCCTTGCTATGCCAGATGATTTGTTAAAAGGCATTTTTATGCGCAATTCGCAGGGCAAAATAAACCCGGAAACATTGATATATCTGGATGAAGGCCTAACTACAACTGTAGCGGTTTTCAATGATGATGGTGACAGTTTTGGAGTAAAGCGCAAAAGCCTAATATTGAATGGGGTCAATATGTCAGCTAATCATTTGCATTCGCGAAAATATATGACGCTATTGTCCTACATTCCTCTCTTGCTTATTGAAAACCCTAAAGATGTCTTGGTAATTTGTTTTGGAACGGGTCTGACCTCTGGAGCTGCGGGAGTTTATCCCGGAATTGATTCCGTCGATGCCGTAGACATTTCCCCTGGAGTTTTTAATGCCGCTCATCTTTTTAGCGATACGAATTATGACGCTGTTACCAATCCAAAAATTCATAAAATTGTTCAAGATGGGAGGAACCACCTCTTAACAACTTCAAAAACCTATGATGTTATAACCGCAGAACCTCCTCCTCCAACCAATGCAGGAGCTGTAAATCTTTATACAAAAGAATATTATGAATTAACCAAAAAAGCTTTGAAACCAGGAGGAATTGTCAGTCAGTGGATACCTTTACATAGTCAGACAGAAACCCATGTATACCAGCACTTTCGAACTTTCCTTGAGAGCTTTCCGTATGTTATGAGCTGGTATCCCTCAAAACAGGAGTTAATTTTAATAGGTTCAAATGATCCTATAAATATTGACTTCGGGAAAATTGAAAGACGCTTGAAGCATCCGGTGGTAAACGAAGTAATGCAAAAAATTAGATTCGAAAACCCTTTTACTCTTTTAGGAAGCATTTGGTTTTTGAGAGATGAATTGGAAAATATGGCCTCAAAACAGAGATTGATAACTGATAATAACCCATCGCTGGAATTTTTTATTAGCTCACCAGATCCTATATCCAGAGAGAGTATTTATCAGTTTATTAAAAATCGCGCTTCTTTTGATGTGGTATTGGCAAAAGTTAAAAACCTAGCAAACGCTGATAAAGAAATACTTAAAAGTTTTTGGGGTCAACGTATCAATGAAGAATATGCAGGAGATGTGTTCGAACTCGGGGTCAAATTTCTAAACAATAATAATCTGAGAGGGGCTACTGACAAATTTAATGAAGCTGTAAAACTTGATCCCAGCTTTGTCTTGGCGCATTATTTTCTTGGAAATACCTTGGTAAAAATGGGAGATTTAAAAAAGGCAGAAACTCATCTCAGGAGTGCTATTAGGCTGCAACCGGATTTTGCCGGAGCCTATACTCAACTGGGAAATACCCTGTTTGCTCGGGGCAGTTTAGAAGATGCAATTGCTCAATACATAACGGCTATTGAAATAAAACCCGATTTTTATGAAGCTCATCTTAATCTTGGGATTACTTGGGACAAAAAGGGTGAGTTTGCCAAGGCCCTCTCTCTCTTTAAAAAGGCCATCCAAATACAACCTCAAAATGCACACGCCTATTTTACGCTTGCGAATTCCTTCTTTATGAATAAAAACCCACAGAAGGCTATTGACTCTTACCGAGCTGCGTTAAAACTTAATCCTGAACTAACTCAAGCGAGAGCAAACCTCGAGATAGTCCTACGCCAAGTAGAAAACAAAAAATAACCAAAAAATTTCTACCCAATTATGGAAGACAGACTCTGCCGAATTTGCCAGTTCCCTTCAACGCTTTTTTATCGCGATGCGCGCACCTTCTTCAAATGTCCCAATTGCTCACTGATCTATACCAACGACCTTCCCAAAAAAGAAATCGAAGAGAACCATTACAAAACCCAATGGCAAACCACCGATCCCGATTTTTGGAACAGCCAGGCAACGGGTCTCATTTCCTATATTGAGAAATATGAAATATTGCCGAATAATCATAGAATCCTCGACTTTGGTTCAGGTTCAGGTGAATTAGCGCAAGAGTTGCAACGTCGTGGTTACCGGGTGACAGCACTTGAGCCGATGACCGATGGTTACTTGAAAAACCAGAACTATCCCTTTTTGTTCGATGCTGTTGTTGCCATCGAAGTCATCGAGCATTTGCCCAATGTCTGGGAAGAACTGCAGGAAATAGAAAAAGTTTTAAAACCGGAGGGGGTAATTGTTTTCTCGACGGGACTGACCAATCCCTTCATCGACTTGCCCGATGCTGTCGGGCAGTTTAAAGAGTGGTGGTATAAGGATGATCCCACGCATATCAACTTTTTCTGTAACCAAACCCTCTCTGTGATGGCAGAGAGGAAGAATTATTCCATCGAAATTTTTGGAGATAAAGTTTTTGCAATAAAACGCAGGGAAATCCATTGAGCGGATTTTAGGCCTTCTTCAATTGCAGTTTTCGTCTTGAGAAAACTGCTTTTATATTTTCCTTGAAAAGTCGATTTTGACTGAGCATAGATTTGAAGCTGGGCTTCAATAAAACAAAACAGGTAGTATCGGTTGTAGTGGTGACAGTAGCGGTTCGTTTCGAGTTCGATACTAAAACACTTTCTCCAAAAAAATCTCCAGATCCAAGAACAGCTACTTTCTTTTCCCGGAACAGAAATTTTTTCACCGAAACTTCTACTTCGCCTTCCTGAACAATGAAGAACAGATTTGCAGATTCTCCCTGATTCACCAGCGTTGTCCCCTCTTTAAATTCAAATGCTTTCATTTGAGAAACGATTTCCATAAGCTCTTTATCTGAAAGAACAGAAAACGCTTGAATCCCCCTCATCTTTGTTAAAAACCAGTTTAAATCGTCGTTGATGATTGCCTTTGCGTTGATTTTCATTTCACACCTATGGGTAGATATTGATTGATGGTTTTTTCTGTTTTTGGGGAGGGGGCGGAGAACCTTTACGGTCATTGACCGAAGAATCAAACGCTGGTATGCCTTTCAGATTTTAGTCGGCATACTTATCTATTTATTTTGCAATCTGTATGCCAATATGAAACGTAATTTTATTAGTATGCGTTAAAGTATTGAAAATAAATCGATATTTTCTAATCGGGGAATGAAGAGGAATATGGCGATAGGTGGTTCAAATTATAAAAAAGATCACAGGGTGTATGAAAATTTTTGAATTATCACTTTTCTATTCATCCTCCTCTTATTGAGGACTTTTGCAAATCTGTGTAGCATGAGCGCGCACTATTCTTATGATTAAAGGAAAGCATGATTTCTCTCGTCTATTATTTTTCCGCAGCGCTTGCTGAAATTGGTGGTTGTTTTGCTTTTTGGGCGTGGTTGCGCTTGGGCAAAACAATCTATTGGGTTTTTCCGGGGATCGTTTCCTTGATTGCTTTTGCTCTTTTGCTTACTCGTATTGAATCTTTATTTGCCGGTAGAACATTTGCAGCTTATGGTGGTGTCTATATTTTTGCCTCTCTATTATGGCTTTGGATTATTGAAGGCCAACGTCCTGACAAATGGGATATTTTAGGTGCTGCGATTTGTATCGTCGGTACGGCAATCATTCTATTAGGATCAAGGGATCCAAAAATAATTTGAATTGGGTAGTGATATGAATTTTGATGAATGGAAACAGTTGGCCGAAGAAGGTGCAGCGGAAGCGCAGTACAATCTGGCTCTGATTTATAGCTTAGGAAAAGAAATTCCCAAAGACGATCTGGTAGCGATTAAATGGTATCGGCTTGCAGCCGAACAGGGGTTCGCCGAAGCCCAAACCAATTTGGGACTGATGTATGGGATGGGGCAGGGGGTAGAACAGGATTTTAGCGAAGCTGTAAGATGGTATCGACTTGCAGCAGAGCAAGGATTGGGCCAGGCTCAACATAATCTTGGCGTGATGTATAGACGAGGACAAGGTGTGCAAAAAGATTTGCTCGAAGCCGTCTGGTGGTTCAAAAGGGCCGCTGAACAAGGATATGGTCAAGCACAATATAATCTCGGACTGATGTGCAGCCGCGGAGAAGGCGTTGTAAAGGATGATAAGGAGGCTGTGAAATGGTATCGGCTATCTGCGGAACAGCGAATTTCTGGTGCGCAGTCTAATCTCGGTTTAATGTATGAGAAAGGCCTTGGGGTGGAGCAAGATTATATTGAAGCTCATATGTGGTTCAATATTGCAGGGGTCAACGGCAATGCGACAGGTAAAAAAAATGCTGACATTATAGAAAAGAAAATGCAGCCGGGGCAGATCATCACGGCTATAGGTCTTGCTCGAGAGTGGTTAGAGAAAATATAAAGTAAGACTCCTAGTGATAAAAACAGATTCTCCAGTAAGAAACATTTTCAGGCGGTGAAACCTTTTTATCTTTGTGCTATGAGTTTATCCAGCGCATTTGCGAACTTGAACTTCTCTTTCTGGCCGAATCCACTTGGGCCACCGGTTTCTACTCCACTTCCTCTTAACTCATCCATAAAATTACGCATACTTAATATCTGACCGATATTATTTTTGTCGTATATCGTTCCACGCGGATCTAGAGCCTGCGCTCCTTTTTCTACAACACGAGCGGCAAGCGGAATATCTGCGGTAATGATTAAATCTCCCGCTTCACACTTGTCGGCTATCTCGTCATCGGCGATATCTGCACCAGAACCTACTTGGATCAAATTAATAAAAGAGGAGTTGGGTAGATGTAATGGCGAATTTGCAACAAAGGTTACAGATATTTCTGTCCTCTCTGCGACACGATATAAGATTTCTTTGACCGCTTTAGGGCAAGCGTCTGCATCTACCCAAATTTTCATTTTTTGTCGTATAAATTATAAGGAAAGAACATAGCCTATTTTTTATCGTCAGCCTGATGGTCGAGGTAACCCGGTGTTTGAAACATTCAGGATCTCTGATGTTACCTGAACACGCACCTGTGGATTGGTGTGATGTTCCTGGGCTTCCACCCATGAAAATGGTGAAAAAAGAATCGCAATGAGCAACCCATATATTTTTTTTAAAATCATTTGCAAGGTTCTCAAATAAATAAGGCAGAGAATAACATATCTTTATCATTCGGGAGGAATGAAACAATGGGGAATCGGAGGTGCTTCAAGAGTGAATTTTATAATAATCGTTTATGGATATTGTCTCCCGCATGGATTAAACTCTCATCAGAGCTTAATCTAGCTTGTTGTTTGACTACCCAAAAAAATGATAGTTATTGATGAATAAAAGACCTCTAAGGAAAATATTAAGGGCATTTTTAAATAAGCCGTTTTATATCGCTTTAATAAATATTTTTAAATATTTTGATCACCCAATAGATATTCTACGACGATATGTGCTTGGGCAGGGCGATTACCCCAAAAAACTTGCGGTAAAGACCCCATTGGGAAAGCAGGCAGTATGGCTTTATTCCTTCCACGATATGATAACTATGGTGGAGTGCTATGGGAAATTAGATTACCCGGCTGAAAAGGAAATTTCCTGTGTGGTAGATTTTGGTTCAAATATTGGAATCAGCGCAGGGTATTTTTTGACACGCAATAAACACATCAAGGTCTATTTATTCGAACCCTTGCCAGAAAATATTGGCCGACTAAAAACCAATCTGCAGGGGTTTGAAAACAGGTACGAATTGCACGAGGTTGCGGTAGGCTTGGAAAATGGTCATGCAGATTTTGGTTTCGAAGAAACAGGTAGGTATGGTGGGCTTGAGAGTGACCTTCCCAAAACAATTCAAGTGCAAGTTCGAAAAGTGGAAGAAATTATATCGAGCATCCTTGAAAAGGAGGGGCATATTGATATTTTAAAAATTGATGTTGAAGGATTGGAGACCGCGATTGTAAAAAGCTTGTCTCCAGACAATTTGAAAAATATAAATAGAGTCTATGCCGAAACCATTTATTCAGGATGCTTGCCAGGGTTCGATAAAGAGCAATATGGCGAGATAGTTCGTTTCCGTAAAATACTCTAACAAAAAAACGCAACTTCAGAGTGGCATAAAAATTACTTGGGATGTTTCAACACGAGGTATTTGTAGTAGTCGTGTATTGATAGAGTCCCTAGCATTTGCCCTTGTTCAGTCACAGCTAGATGGTGAATGGCGTGGTCGCGCATAACCTGAGCAGCCTTTTCCATGCTCTCCTGACTTTCGAGTTTGATGAGAGGGAAGCTCATAAATTCTGCCACTTGCACTTTTCCAGGATCGAGATTTTCTGTGACCAACTTTCTGCCGATATCGTGATTGGTAATAATGCCAATAAATTCCCCCGCTTCTTCTACGAGTAAAGAATGGATTTCGTTATCGTTCATAACGTGAGAGGCTTCCAGAATACTAGCTGTTGGGCTGATGCTTAGAAGCGACTCCGCCATGTAGTTGTGTATTTTTTCCATTTCAATCCTCCAAACGTATACAAAAATTAATGTTCATCTCGTGAAAAATGACGGATATAGTGAATCAATTGCCACACCTGATCCTCATCCAGATTTTTGAATGCGGGCATAGCTGTTCCGGGGGAGCCATTTTTGATAATCCAGAACAATTGTCCATCGGGCAGCGGGTCTATGGTTTGGCTACAAGTAAAATTACGAGGACTGGGAGCTAGCTCACGAAATAAAATGCCGAGCCCGTTTCCGCTGATGCCGTGGCAAACACGGCAGGGTCCGGGTTTGGCATCGAAGTGAAACAAGGTTTGCCCCGCAAAAATATTTTCAGGGCTGGCGGGAAGCGGATTCTTCAGCTTCAAAAATGCATCAGGGGCTTTCTGTGTTTTTCTCACCTGCGGACATAACGGTAAAAACTCCAATCCATCTTCGACCTTTTTCCCAGGATGAGCAACCAGAGTCCATCCCCAAGTGAGGGGAGCTGGAATTGCTATACATAGAACAAGAAAAAATAAAATAACTCGACTCATTTTTAACTCTCCTAAACGATTGAACCTCTTATAGTTAAGATAGACAAAAAATGAAATTTATTCCCTTGAAGTACGAATAAAAAAAACCGGTGATTTTTTACGGTTATTTGAAATTGTAGGCGAAGCAACCGCTGGAGCAGGTTACCATATAATGCGGGCAACTTTTACAGGGTTCGTTGGGTGAGGCTTCGAAAGCGTGGCTCAAGAACTTAGTATGCATTTTTTTGATAGACAGTTCGTTGACCTGCTTGAAATCTTGAATATTTCCTAATTTTTTGTCGTGAAAAGGAAAGCAGTTGAAGCAGTCGCCCTTAGGGTCAATGTCCATCGGGCTATCATCGGCGCAACCGAAGTAAACATCTTTGTTTTTCCATTCAGTAATATCTGGTACGGACTGACTACCATGATAAATGAACCGCTCGACGAGAGGATATTCTTCTTCCTTTATATCGTCCATCAGGCAGGGCGGAAACGAACAGTCGAAACGAAAACGCAATTGCGGAAAATCTTTAAGCAGGTCTAACATCATACGACCCATTTTAGGGTAGTCTTTAATGGGTAACGTGATATGCCCTTCTTCCCCTACTATCGGGAAAGCCGGGCTGACACGAACCTTATAGGTCTGTCCAGGTGGTAACCCCAGCCCCTGATAAATTTCATCTATCTCCCAAATCTGAGTCGCCAAGTCCTGCTTGATGGAATACAGGTTTAGGCTGAACATCAGCCCGTATCCATTTTTACCTAGAATGGCTTCGGCCACTTCTTTACAACGCGCATGATTTTTTTCGGATATGTTTTCCATGGTCTGCCAGTTGAGCAGGACTGAAAACTGTATCTGCCGCTCAATGCTGCCGCCACGACCGACTAAATCTAAAAGCAGATCGAGAGCTTGATCCGACATCAATCCATTGGTAAACACGCCAAGAAATGTGAAGGGCTGCATATTAGCCAAAGTTTTGGTAAGCATGTCATTGAATCGAGGATGCAGGGTAGGCTCACCTCCCATAAAATTTATGAGGGAAGCGGTCTTGATTCGAGGTAACAGTTCGTTTTGGAAAAAATCGAAATCCATCGATTTATCAGGAGTTTTGACATTTTCTTCCATATACTCATCGGCAAAGCAGTAATTGCATTTTAAATTACAATAGCTATTCAAGATGATGTTCAACGTTTTTACCTTTTAAGTATTCTCGATTCTAAACCACGCCCACAAGAAGTACCTGTGCCCTATATAAGCTCTTTTGTGCCTCTGTGTCTGGCGTCTATTTATTGTTCCCTTTATTATATGGGAATAACTCTATGAATTCCCAATAAATCACTATTTCCGCTTTCTTTCAGGCGTGGGAGAGTTGTGATAGATAAACCCCTCATCAGGGATATTCTGAGACTGTCCGCGCCGGAGTTTATTAAGTACCGCGTCTATATGCTCGTAGCCCATCTGGTTTTTAAGTGCGGCAAAGGTTTCTCGAGACTCGGTGAATTGTACAATCGCTTCAGGAATGTTTTCTGTTTTCCAGAAATAATGACCCAGATTCTCCAGGAGCAATGCTTTGGTAAGATGCGGCGGATCATTTTTTATCAACTCTAGCCCTTTCTTATACCAAACCTTGGCGGGCAAAAAACTTCCTCTTTCCATATAAAGATCCCCCGCCAAATTCATGGCGCGTGCTTCCCCAAGTGAGTCTTGATTTTTTCTATGGCTTTCCATAGCCAGCTTGTAATGGGCTTCTGCTTCTTTAAGGTTTCTGCGGAATTTATATAGGTCACCGATAGACTCAAATACTTTTGCCGCTGTTTTTAGTTTCCCTTCTCTTTCATAAATAGCTATGGCTTTTTTATAGTTATCTATAGCTTGGTCGAATTCGTGATAGAAAAAGTTTTCAGACGCTTGTTGTATAAATCTTCCGGCTTCGTCTTTTGCGTTAATTGGGGGAGTTATAGCCTCTTCCTTTTTAGCGGGTTTGGGTAAAAGCCAGACAGACATCCCCATCGCAAGAGCCAGAGAAAAAACCAGAAAATATTTAAATACCGGTTTAAAAAAAGAATTCACAAATTTATCGTCCTATAGAAGCCATAAAAAAATCGCCTGATTCAGTATGCCCAGAAATATAGCTCTTAAAAGGTTTATTTTACCTATTGGCACAATCTGCAGTTAAGTATAAAATAACCCCCGCCTACCCGCACGGAATTTAGAGCGGACAAGGCACCTCAAATCAATATCGGACGATTCCTTGAAAAAAACTTTATCGGACATATACTTCAAATGGGTCATTGAAAAACCTGTCTGGGCACTAGTTTTCGTTACTCTGGTGGTCGCTGGATTTTCCTATCATATCCCTAAATTTAAGCTGGATGCGTCAGCAGAATCTCTGGTTCTGGAAAATGACAACGCCCTCGAATATTATCGAAAAATAAGCAAGGTTTATGGGGCCGATGACTTTCTAGTCATCACCTATTCGCCGAAAAAAGACATGATGTCCGATGAGGTGCTTGCAGATCTCAAAGCCCTCAGCGATGAGTTGTCGAAACTTGATCGCATTCATTCCATAGACAATATATTAAATGTCCCTTTACTGAATAGCCCCAGGGTAGAGATTGGCAAGTTGGCGACCGATATTCGTACTTTGGAAACGCCAGGAGTGGATCGGGAGCTGGCGCGAAAAGAGTTTCTCGAAAGCCCGATTTATAAAAGTCTGTTGATGAGTCCGGATGGGAAAACCACCATCATCCGCATTAATTTTAAACGCGATGAAAAATATTTTGAACTTCTTTATCAGAGGAATGATCTCAGAGAAAAAATAAACAGTACTGATTTTACTGCGAATGATGAGGCTATGTTCTTCAAGGCACAAAAAGAGTTCCGCGATTACCATGCCAGCGTTCTTGATAAGGAAGACCATCTCATCAAAGCCGTTCGCGATATTATGGATAAGTACCGTGCCAACGCTGAAATGTTTTTGGGTGGTGTGCCAATGATCACCACAGATATGATTGGTTTTATAGAGCACGATCTGGAAACGTTTGGTCTGGGTGTCATCGCTTTTCTCATTCTGATGCTCAGCCTATTTTTCAAGAAACTTCGTTGGGTGGCGTTGCCGGTTGGTTCCTGTCTTATCACAGTCGTCGTTATGATTGGGTTTCTCGGGTTGATGGATTGGCGCGTAACGGTTATTTCTTCTAATTTTGTTTCTATACTGCTCATAATCACTATGTCCCTGATCATCCATCTTATTGTGAGGTATCAGGACTTAAACGATAGCAACCCTGGACAAAGTCAAAAGCAACTCGTAAAACAAACGATAGGTTGCATGGCCCAGCCTTGCTTTTTTACTTCAATCACAACTGTTGTCGCTTTTTGCTCTCTTTTAGTAAGCGGTATTCGACCAGTCATTGACTTTGGTTGGATAATGACTCTTGGAATTTCCTTGTCCTTCATCCTGAATTTTATATTTTT
>JBLFWU010000047.1:0-22909 GCA_047610985.1 Nitrospinales bacterium
TACCCCCGTGCGACCTGAAGGTGCGCGTAGGAGAAAATTCACCCAGCTTGTGCCCTACCATATTTTCCGTCACAAAAACCGGGAAGAATTTTTTCCCGTTGTAAACAGATATAGTATGTCCGACAAAATCCGGTGTGATAGTGGAGCGACGCGACCACGTTTTGAAAATCTTCTTTTCATTCTTGCGGTTCATCTCCTCAATTCGATCCATCAGATGCGAATCAACAAACGGACCTTTTTTTAGCGATCGTGCCATTCCTAACCCTCAAAATTTGACAAGTTTATTATTTCTCTTAAAACTGCAAGCTTACCTTCTCTTCTTGCGGCTGAGAATAAATTTGTTCGATGGTTTACTAACTTTTCTCGTTTTTAATCCTTTAGCGCTCTGCCCCCAGGGACTACAAGGATGACGTCCGCCCGAAGACCGACCTTCACCACCACCCATAGGATGATCCACTGGGTTCATTGCCACAGCTCTCACCCGTGGTCGGCGACCCATCCAACGTACCCGTCCGGCTTTACCGATGGATACTTTTTCATGGTCTGAATTCCCAACAACACCTATCGTTGCACGACAATTCTTATGAATTAAGCGGACTTCACCTGACTTTAACTTCAGAGTGACATATTCCCCTTCTTTCGCCATCAACTGAACACCATTTCCAGCACTACGCGCTATCTGCGCACCTTTTCCCGGTCGCATTTCTATATTATGAATTAGCGTTCCATCTGGAATATTTTTTAGCGGCAAGCAATTACCGTTTTTAATTTCAACACCGTCTCCCGACATCAAAATATCACCCACGCTCAACTTAGAAGGTGCAATAATGTAACGCTTCTCTCCATCCGAGTAAACCAGCAAAGCAATACGCGCGGAACGATTAGGGTCATATTCTATCCCAATAACCTTCGCCCCAATACCATCCTTGTTACGCTTAAAATCAATAACTCGGTATTGCTTGCGATGTCCACCGCCACGGCGCTTAGCTGTTATTCGACCGTGGTTATTACGTCCACCCGATCTTGAAATGGAAACAAGAAGGCTTTTTTCCGGTTCCGACTTTGTTATCTCATCAAACCCGGAAATGGTCATGGACCGAACACCGGGGGATCGAGGTCTTAGCTTCCTGATAGGCATTAAACCTTAAACTCCCTCAAATATTTCAATTTTATCGCCTTCTTTCAACTGCACCATTGCCTTTTTCCAGGACTTTGTCTGACCCATCGCCTTACCAAACCTTTTGCGCTTACCACGAACGACCTGGGTATTCACCTGCAAGACAGTGACACTGAATATTTTTTGCACTGCTTCGCGAATTTCAATTTTATTAGCATCCAGATGAACCTTAAAAGTTACCCGGTTACCCTCGCTCAACATAACTGTGCCCTTTTCCGTCACCAATGGCTTTTTAACAATCTTATACATATCCATCAGTTCAATCTCTCCTCAATTTTTTGCAACGCATCTTTTGTGCAAACAATTTTCTCATGCCGCAAAAGATCGAACACATTCAAACCATCCACCAACAAAACATTCGTGTCAGGCAAATTGCGCACCGCCAATTGAAAGTTCTGATTTTTCTCAGAGAGAATGAATAATGTTTTATTAGGAAGACTTAACTTCTGCAAAATTGCCGCCGCATCTTTTGTTTTTGGCTGCTCCAAGACTATAGAATCCACAACAGACAAACTTTGACTTGCGAATCTTTCAGTAAGAACAGATTTTAAAGCAATTTTCTTAGACTTTTTAGAGAGAGTGAATGCGTAACTCCTAGGACTAGGCCCAAACACCGTCAAACCACCGCGCCAGATTGGCGAACGCGTATTACCCGACCGAGCACGACCTGTACCTTTTTGCTTCCACGGCTTCTTATTACTACCATGAAGGTCACCCTTGTTCTGCTTGGTCGCAGCATTACCGCCACGCCGAGCCGCCAATTGCATTGTCACATAACGCTGAACCAATTCTTCGTTAACGTTAGCAGCGAACACATCGGCAGACGCTACGACAGTTCCCACTTTTTTATTCTCTATATCAATCACATCTAGATCAGGCATGAAAAAAGTTTATCCCTTACGATTAAATATTCTAAGCATTCCGCCATTCGCACCAGGCACTGAGCCCTTGAGAAGTAGCACATTATTCTCCACATCCACCCGTACGACTTCCAAATTCTTGAGATGCACCGCTTTACCACCCATACGCCCGGGCATCCCTGTCCCCTTAAAAACTCGACCAGGATAAGTGTGCATACCGATTGAACCTGTACCACGATAACTCTCGTGATGACCATGCGAAGCAGGTGCACCGCGATAGTTAAAACGCCGGAAAACACCGGAGAAACCACGACCCTTACTCACACCAACCACTTCAACCTCATCGCCCTCACTAAAAACATCTACACTCACAGGCTTTCCAATCGCATCATCATCGATATCTTGATCACGAAATTCCTTAAGAATTTTCGCAGGTTCAACTTTATGCTTATCGTAGAAACCCTTCAAAGGCTTATTAGTGTGCTTTGCTTTTCTATCCCCATAAGCCAGCATGACTGCTTTATATCCATCTTTTTCAGCAGTTCTCTTCAAAACAGGGACACATCGCTCAACATGTACCACGGTGACAGGCACACAATCGCCCTTATCCGTAAACACCTGGGTCATACCTACTTTTTTTCCTAGCAACGCGCTCATCGCAATTCCAATTTAAAGCTTGATTTCAATATCCACACCGCCGGAGAGGTCCAGCTTCATCAACGCATCCACGGTCTGCGGGGTGGGTTCAAGAATTTCCATCATTCGCTTGTGAGTTCGAATCTCAAACTGCTCACGAGATTTCTTATCTACATGCGGTGATCTTAATACTGTCCAGCGATTTCTGACTGTAGGCAGAGGAATAGGCCCAACCACTTTTGCACCTGTGCGCTTTGTGGTTTCGACTATTTCCGCCACCGACCAATCTAATAATTTATGGTCGTAGGCCTTAAGCTTAATGCGTATTTTTTGATCGCTCATTATTCTATGATCTCACCAACAACTCCGGCTCCCACCGTACGTCCACCCTCACGGATAGCGAATTTAAGACCCTTATCCATTGCAACAGCCGTAATAAGCGTTATCTCCATTGCCACATTATCTCCCGGCATCACCATCTCAACACCTGCCGGTAGCGTCGCAACACCTGTCACATCCGTCGTTCTAAAATAAAACTGCGGACGGTACCCATTAAAAAAAGGAGTATGTCTTCCCCCTTCCTCCTTAGTTAAGATATAAACTTCAGCTTTGAATTTTGTATGCGGAGTAATAGACCCCGGCTTAGACAGAACCTGGCCGCGCTCGATCTCCTCACGCTTGGTTCCACGAAGCAGTATTCCCACGTTTTCACCTGCACGCCCCTCATCGAGAAGCTTACGGAACATTTCAACACCCGTACAAGTGGTCTTCATTGTTTCCTTAAAACCTACAATCTCAATTTCCTCGCCAACCTTTACAATACCAGTTTCAATACGCCCGGTCGCTACTGTTCCGCGCCCTGAAATACTAAAAATATCTTCAATTGGCATTAGAAATGGCTTGTCAACAGGACGATCTGGAACCGGGAAATACGTATCAAGCGCCTCCATTAACTCCCAGATACACTTGGTTTTCTCCTCATCCTCAGAATTCTCCAACGCCTGCAGAGCACTTCCACGTATAACAGGCACATCATCGCCAGGAAAATCATACTTACACAGCAACTCACGCACTTCCATCTCAACCAAATCTAGCAGCTCAGGATCATCAACCATGTCACATTTATTCATAAACACACAAAGCTTAGGCACGCCAACCTGGCGGGCCAAAAGGATGTGCTCACGAGTCTGTGGCATAGGACCATCGTTAGCCGAAATCACCAGAACCCCACCATCCATCTGAGCTGCACCAGTGATCATATTTTTAACATAATCAGCATGACCAGGACAGTCAACATGCGCATAATGCCTAGCTTCTGTATTGTATTCAATATGAGCAATAGCTATGGTAATTCCCCGCTCTTTCTCTTCAGGAGCCTTGTCAATCTGATCAAAGGCAACTGTCTCAGCCAACCCTTTTTTAGACAAAACCTCTGAAATCGCCGCAGTAAGAGTCGTCTTTCCATGATCAACATGACCAATCGTCCCAACATTCAAATGCGGTTTATCGCGTACAAACTTTTCTTTAGCCATGCCTATTCACTCCAATAATATGTATTATTTATTTATTTAACTGCTAATTTATTTATTTAACCGCTGCCTTTGCACTGGAACCCGTAGACTTAGCAATCAACTCTTCCGCCACTGAAGCTGGAACAGCGTCATACTTAGAAAACTCCATTGAGTAACTTGCTCGCCCCTGCGTCGCCGAACGAAGATCAGTCGAATAACCAAACATCCCCGATAAAGGCACTTCAGACCGAATTACTTTTGCCCCCGCACGATCAGCGAGATCTTTTATTTTACCGCGCTTAGAGTTAAGCTTACCAATTACATCACCCATAAACTCCTCAGGTGTGACCACTTCCACATCCATTACCGGCTCTAATAACTGCGGCGATGCTTTCTTACAAGCCTCCTGAAACGCCATAGAAGCACAAATCTTAAACGCCATCTCCGACGAATCCACATCATGATAAGAACCGTCTAACAAGGTCACAGAAATATCTACCGCCGGATATCCACAAAGGATTCCTCGAGCCATTGACTCAACAACACCCTTTTGCACCGCTGGAATAAACTCCCTCGGTATAGAGCCGCCGACAATTTTATTCACAAACTCAAACCCAGAACCAGCTTCTCTCGGCTCAACCTTGATCACTACATGACCATACTGACCGCGACCACCTGACTGCTTAATATATTTGTTTTCGTGCTCAACACCCTTAGTAATCGTTTCTTTGAAAGCAACCTGAGGTTTAGAAACATCCACATCGAGTGAGAATTCGCGACGCATTCGATCCACCAGAATCTCAAGATGCAACTCACCCATCCCAGAAATAACGGTTTGATTCGTATCCGGATCAACACGAACTCGAAATGTTGGATCCTCCTGCAAAAGCTTGACCAAACAATCCGAAAGCTTGTCCTGCTCCGCCTTTGTTTTTGGCTCAATTGCCACCGAAATAACCGGCTCAGGAAAAACAATTGATTCTAAAACGATTGGATTATCTTTATCGCAAAGTGTGTCACCCGTGTACGTTTTCTTTAATCCGATCACAGCAGCAATATCACCCGCTCGCACCGAATCAACCTCTTCACGCTTGTTAGCATGCATCCTTAAAATCCGCCCGACACGCTCTTTTGAATTTTTCGTAGAATTATAAACATAAGACCCGCTGACCAATTCCCCAGAATATACCCTAACGAACGCCAATTGACCGACAAAAGGGTCTGTCATAATCTTGAATGCCAGAGCAGAAAAGTGATCACTAGCATCTAACTTTCGACTTTCCTCACTTTGTGTATCAGGGTTGGTTCCGGTTATAGTTTTCAACTCTTGTGGAGACGGAAGATATGCCACAACAGCATCAAGCAGTTGCTGGACGCCCTTATTTTTAAAGGCCGCACCACACAAAATAGGAGTGAACCTCGAATCTAGCGTTCCCACTCTTATTGCCGCACGAATCTCGTCCAAAGAAACCTCTTGGCCGGCCAGAAATTTCTCCATAATACTATCATCTACATCCGAAATAGATTCAATAAGCATCTCACGATACTCTTCAGCCTGGTCCTTATATTCAGCCGGAATATCAACCACATCAAAGGTTTCACCTTTATTCTTTTCATCTGAATAGGTGTGCGCCTTCATCTCAATAAGATCTATGATGCCGACGAATTCTGCCTCAGCCCCTAAAGGAAGCTGGATCGGCACCGGCTTAGCATTAAGCTTATCCTTCATCTGCTCAATACAGCCCAGAAAATTTGCTCCCGCTCGGTCCATCTTATTCACGAAACAAATTCGCGGCACATTATACTTACTCGCCTGCCGCCAAACAGTTTCGGATTGTGGCTCAACACCACTGACCGCATCAAAGACTCCTACCGCACCATCAAGCACTCGTAACGACCGCTCAACTTCAGCAGTAAAATCCACATGTCCAGGAGTATCGATGATATTAATTTGATGATCCAACCAAAAACAAGTGGTCGCTGCAGACGTGATAGTAATACCCCGCTCCTGCTCTTGCTCCATCCAGTCCATAGTGGCGTTACCGTCATGCACCTCACCGATCTTATGACTCTTACCGGTGTAGTACAGAATTCTTTCGGTCGTCGTGGTTTTACCCGCGTCGATATGCGCAATAATTCCTATATTACGTGTCTTTTCAAGTTCGGTTTGCTTACTCATTTTTTTAGCCTATAGCTCCGCTACCATCGGTAATGAGCAAAAGCCTTATTAGCTTCTGCCATACGATGAACTTCTTCTTTTTTCTTAACTGCTCCGCCCGCATTATTAAAAGCGTCCATGAGCTCACTGGTCAATTTTTCAGCCATAGTACGACCTGGTCGAGACCGAGCATTCTGAATCACCCAGCGCATACTAAGAGCCTGCCTTCGACTTTCCCTCACCTCAACAGGAACCTGATAGGTCGCGCCACCAACACGGCGGGACCGCACTTCCAGCAAAGGCGCCGCATTCTCTATCGCCTTACGAAATACTCGCAACGGCTCCTCTTTTCCTTTTTCCTCGATACTAGCTAGAGCCTTATAAAATATAGACTCTGCTAGCCCCTTCTTTCCTTTATTCAAAATACAATTGATAAACCGCGCTACCAATATATCGTTGAACTTAGGATCGGGAATGATCTTTCGTTTCTGAGCTACTCTTCGTCTTGCCATAGTTTTTTACTTTATTTTTTAGGCCTCTTGGCCCCATATTTTGAACGGCTCTGCATACGCCCCTCAACACCCAATGTGTCAAGACTGCCGCGAACCACGTGATACCGGACACCTGGCAAATCCTTGATTCGCCCTCCCCGGATCATTACTATTGAATGCTCCTGCAAATTATGACCAACCCCAGGAATATAAGTCGTAACCTCCATTCCGTTCGTCAAACGCACACGAGCTACTTTTCGTAGCGCCGAATTCGGTTTTTTAGGCGTTGACGTATAAACCCTTACACAAACTCCGCGCTTCTGCGGACAGGATTTAAGCGCTGGGCTGTCGCTTTTTTCTACCGGCTTTTTTCTACCGGATTTTACTAATTGATTGATTGTTGGCAAAAAATAATCCTCCCACAATGAAAAACCACTCACGGGCTATAAAATAAACCGGACATACCCAATGATGTTTAAAAACAAAGGGTTAATTCAGATAAAATAGGGCGTGAAAAAGTTGTAATTGTACCACTCAAAACTCCGGAGTCAAGCTAAAACAGACCTCGAAAGAAACTTATTCTGCAACTACCACGGCTTCTTCTGTTTTCGGCGCTGCATTTTCTATTTCCGGCTCTTCAATGCGTATTCCACTATAAGCTCTGCATCCCGTTCCTGCGGGAATCAGACGACCCATGGTCACATTTTCCTTTAATCCCACCAAATTATCCCTTTTACCACTGACACTCACCTCAGTTAACACACGCGTTGTCTCCTGAAATGATGCCGCCGAGATAAAGCTTTCTGTGCTCAAAGATGACTTGGTAATTCCCAAGAGAACCGCTCCACCTTTTGCTGGTTTTTTCTTATTCTTTATTGCTTCTTGATTGGCAGCGTTGAATACTTTCTTAGTGACCTGCTCACCGAGTAAAAATTCTGTATCTCCTGAGTCTTCAATGATCAGGTGACGCAACATTTGGCGGACGATGACTTCAATATGCTTATCATTAATGGCAACACCCTGCAGCCTATACACTTCCTGCACTTCATTAACCAAATATTTTCGAAGCTCATCTTCACCGAGGACTCGTAAAATGTCATGCGGGTTAGATGCGCCATCCATCAATGCTTCACCTGCTACGACTTCATCGCCCTCATGAACATTGATATGCTTACCACGTGGGATCAGGTACTCACATTCATCTCCTGACTCACTTTCCACAATCACTTTACGCATTCCTTTTACGAATCCGCCAAACTTAACTTTACCCGTAATCTCTGTGATAGTTGCCTGCTCATGCGGTTTTCTTGCTTCAAAAAGCTCCGCTACCCTAGGCAGTCCACCCGTAATATCTTTGGTTTTTGCAGATTCACGTGGAATTTTAACAATCAAGTCACCGGCATTCACCTGTTCGCCCTCACTAACATTGATATTTGCGCCTGCAGGAAGAATATACCGTCGAACCGTTTCACCCGCTTTATCTTTAAGCGAAATTCGTGGCTGTTTCTTTTCATCACGGTGACTGATAATTACTTTAGTAGAAAGACCTGTTATTTCATCGAAGTCTTCTTTCATTGTCACACCTTCTACGATGTCACCGAATGCAATGGTACCCTCAACCTCAGTAAGTATTGCGTTGGTGTATGGATCCCACTCAATCAAGGTTTGACCTTCTTGAACTTGCTGACCATCGCTTACTTTCAGTTTCGCTGCATATACAACCGAGTATCGTTCTTTCTCTCGCCCAGTATCATCCAACACCACCAGACTACCATTTCGATTCATTACAATGATTTCGCCAGCCTGATTCTTAATGGTGCGTAGTCCCATATATTTAACAGTACCGCCGCGCTTGGTATTCAATGTTGTCTGTTCCACAACCCGACTCGCCGTTCCACCAATATGGAAAGTTCGCATGGTCAGCTGTGTACCTGGCTCACCAATGGACTGCGCAGCAATAACACCAACTGGCTCACCCACTTCAACCCATTTCAGAGTCGCCATGTTGCGGCCGTAACATTTAATACAAACTCCCTCTTTCGACTCACAAGTCAGACAAGATCGCATTTTAACTTTTTCTATTCCCGCATTTTCAATAGCCGTAACCGTGTCTTCTTCGATGAGACTGTCGGCTTCCGCCAGGACATCACCCGTAAACGGGTCAACGACATCCTCAAGAACCGTTCGCCCCAATATTCTCTCGCCCAAAGGCTGAATGATTTCACCGGCTTCAACGAGGGATATCGCATCAATTCCTTTCAAAGTTCCGCAGTCATCTTCTTGAACTATCATGTCCTGCGCAACATCGACCAGTCGACGTGTCAAATAACCCGAATTTGCTGTTTTGAGCGCGGTATCTGCCAGACCTTTTCTAGCACCATGCGTTGAGATGAAGTACTGAATTACCGATAGGCCTTCGCGAAAATTTGCGGTGATAGGTGTTTCAATAATTTCTCCAGACGGCTTGGCCATCAAACCCCGCATTCCCGCCAACTGCCTTAACTGCTGCGCACTTCCTCTTGCGCCTGAGTCAGCCATGATAAATATCGAATTAAAATCCTTATCTGTTTTTCCATGTACTGTTGCCTCGTCTTCATTCTCCAGCTCTTTAAACATTTCTTCAGAAACTTTTTCTGTAACATGCGCCCAAATATCGATGACCTTGTTGTACCGCTCACCGTTAGTGATAAGCCCGTCTCGATACTGCTTATGAACCTTAAGAACTTCTTCGTTGGCCTTATCAACCAGCTTAACTTTGGTTTTTGGTATCTTCATTTGATCGATAGATATCGTCAAACCAGCTTCGGTCGCATACTTGAACCCAAGATCTTTTACATGATCAAGCAACGTCACTGTTTTCTCTCGACCCACTTGTAAAAAAGCTTGAAAAATAAGCTCGGAAAGCGACTTCTTATCCATCAACCGATTCACCCAATCAAAAGGCAATCCTGCAGGAAGCACTTCTCCTAAAATAACTCTACCTGTCGTGGTCTGTGTCAGAACATTATCGATACGCACCATTATTAACGCCTGCAAGTCAAGCTCATCGGCGTTATACGCAGCAATCACTTCTTTTTGATCTGAGAAAACTTTGCCGCCGCCTTTCACATCACCGCGAATTTTTGTCATATAATAACAACCCAGAACAATATCCTGAGTGGGAACCGCGATAGGCCTACCATTCGCTGGCGACAAAACGTTGTTGGAAGACATCATCAACAACTTACATTCCGTTCTGGCTTCCATAGAAAGAGGAACATGAACTGCCATCTGATCGCCATCGAAATCGGCATTGAAAGCGGTACAAACCATAGGGTGAACCTGAATTGCTTTTCCTTCTATCAGCAACGGTTCAAAAGCCTGAATTCCAAGTCGATGCAGAGTAGGCGCTCGATTGAGAAGGACAGGGTGGTTTTTAACCACTTCCTCAAGAACTTCCCAGACTTCGGAACGTTCCTGCTCTACCATTTTCTTCGCTGTTTTTATTGTTGTTGCATAGCCTTTTTCTTCCAGTCGATTAAACACAAAAGGCTTGAATAATTCCAAGGCCATTTTTTTCGGCAATCCGCACTGGTGAAATTTTAAGTAAGGGCCTACCACGATTACAGATCGACCCGAGTAGTCTACTCGTTTTCCCAACAAGTTTTGGCGAAACCGGCCCTGCTTACCCTTAAGCATATCGCTCAAAGACTTTAGCGGTCGTTTATTCGTACCGCGAAGAGTACGACCTCGACGGCCGTTATCAAACAAGGCTGAAACAGCTTCCTGCAACATTCGCTTTTCATTACGGATAATAATTTGGGGCGCTTTCAATTCCTGCAGACGCTTGAGCCGATTATTTCTATTAATCACTCGTCTATATAGATCGTTCAAGTCTGATGTCGCAAACCGACCGCCATCCAATGGGACTAGAGGACGCAATTCAGGAGGAATGACTGGAATTACCTGAAGAATCATCCACTCCGGCTTGTTTCCAGATTTCCTAAATGCCTCTACGATCTTCAAACGCTTTGCTAGTTTCCGCTTATTCATAACAGACTTGGTAGTAATCATCTCTTCCTTCAACTGCACAGAGAGCTCTTCCATGTTCATCGGCCTGAGAAGCTCTGCAACTCCTTCCGCCCCTATCATGGCGCGAAAAGTATCAGGAAACTCCATTTCCATCTCACGGAATTCTTCTTCCGTCAGTATCTGACCGATTTCCATTTCAGAATCACCAGGATCGGTTACCACATAATTTTCAAAATAAATAATTCGCTCAAGATCTTTGAGAGGAATATCTAGAAGATGACCGAGTCGACTAGGAAGCCCCTTGAAATACCAAATATGCGCAACCGGAGTTGCCAGCTCTATATGCCCGAGACGCTCACGCCTGACCTTGGAAAGAATGACCTCAACTCCACACTTCTCACAAATGACACCCTTGTGCTTCATCCGCTTGTATTTTCCGCAGGTACATTCCCAGTCTTTGACCGGACCAAAAATTTTAGCGCAAAACAAACCATCTCGCTCTGGCTTAAAAGTACGATAGTTGATGGTTTCCGGTTTTTTTACTTCACCATAAGACCATGAGCGTATTTTCTCCGGAGAGGCAATACGAACCCGGATCGCATCAAACAATATAGGGTTTTTTGGCTTATCGAAATGTGTCAGATTATCCACCAGGGACGTCTCCTTTAATAAGGTTTTCGCAAACCGTTAATTTAAAATATTTTAGGGTCCCGATTTAAAAATTCAATCCAGGACCAGGCTGGGTCAGACGGAAAATAATAATTCTATTTTCCCGACTCGATCAGTTCGACATCAATGGCCAAGCTCTGCAACTCCTTCACAAGAACATTGAAGGATTCAGGCAAACTTGGATTGAGATGCGTATCACCTTTAACAATGGCTTCGTACATACGTTTTCGACCTTCAACATCATCGGACTTCACAGTCAGCATTTCCTGAAGAGTATATGCTGCACCATAAGCTTCCAATGCCCAAACTTCCATTTCTCCAAGCCGTTGACCACCAAATTGCGCTTTACCACCCAAGGGCTGCTGTGTTACCAAAGAATAAGGCCCTGTTGAGCGCGCATGAATCTTATCGTCGACCAAATGATGGAGTTTCAAAATATACAAATAACCCACCATCACACTCTGCCTAAACGGTTGGCCAGAACGGCCATCAATCAGATCCACTTCGCCGGATTCCGAACATCCCCCCTTGCGCAGCAGCTCTCTGACTTCACTTTCCTTAGCACCATCGAAAACAGGCGTTGCCATATTCGTGTCGTTCGCCCTAGCCGCCATCCCTAAATTGGTTTCCAGTATCTGCCCAACGTTCATACGTGAAGGCACACCCAGAGGATTCAAAATGAGTTCGATCGGCTTGCCATCTTTCATATAAGGCATGTCTTCCTCAGGAACAATAGTCGAAACAACACCTTTATTGCCATGTCGGCCCGCCATTTTATCCCCAACTTGAAGCTTACGCTTCATAGCCATGAAGACTTTCACTAGCTTGATCACGCCAGGAGACAAGTCATCGCCTTTTTTTAGACGAGCAACTTTTTCTTCAAGCATGGACTTAAGAATAGTCACCTGCTCTTTGGCACTAGATTCCATTCCCAACAGAGTTTTTTCATCTACTCCCTGCGCCGAAATCTTAACCATGTCTTTTATGGTCATTTTAGCGATTTGACCTTCTTCGATCGCCTCCCCTTTTACAAAACTAACCTTACCAATCGTGACTGGCTTGGATACGTTTTTACCAAGAAGAAGACCGAACATACCCTTAGTCATCTCGCTCTTAACTATAGCTATTTCCTCGTTATAATCCTTTTCGATCCGGGAAATCTCTTCCTCTTCAATCGCTAGCGTCCGAGCGTCTTTATCGATTCCCTTCCTTGAGAATACTTTCACATCAATGACCGTTCCATGAACCCCAGGCGGCACTCGAAGTGAAGTATCACGAACATCTCCGGCCTTTTCACCGAAAATAGCCTTCAAGAGCTTTTCTTCAGGACTAAGTTGGGTCTCACCTTTCGGTGTAATCTTACCCACCAGGATATCATTCGGCTTAACATTCGCACCAACTCGAATTATTCCGCTTTCGTCCAAATTCTTCAGAGCATCTTCGCCTACGTTGGAAATATCACGAGTGATTTCTTCCTTACCCTGCTTGGTATCGCGAGCTTCGACCTCAAATTCTTCGATATGAACTGAAGTATAGACATCATCTTTTACAAGTTTTTCACTGACGATAATAGCATCTTCAAAATTGTAGCCACCCCAAGACATGAAAGCTACCAGGATATTCCGCCCTAACGCCAATTCGCCATGATCGGTTGATGGACCATCTGCCAGAACATCTCCTAGTTTTACCTGTGTCCCGGAAGTCACACGTGGCCGCTGATTGATACAAGTATTCTGGTTAGAACGTTGATACTTATTCAGCGTATAGATATCCACATTCGAATCTAACTGACTTCGTCGGGTTTTTACTTTTCTCACGGGTTTTTTCTCAGTACGAACCACAATACGAGTTGCATCAGCGCTGATGACCACACCATCATTTTCAGCAATCACTACTGCACCGGAATCGTGCGCAACTATCGCCTCCATACCTGTACCCACCAAAGGCGCTTCGGACCGCAACAACGGAACAGCCTGCCGTTGCATATTGGACCCCATTAATGCCCGGTTAGCATCATCGTTTTCCAGAAAAGGGATCAAAGACGCCGCCACACTGATCAACTGCTTCGGCGATACATCCATATAGTCGACCTTTTCCCGCGGAGAAAGGGTAAAGTCGCCACCCTTTCGCGTTGCTATAATGGGATCGGTAAATTTTTTCTCCTCGTCCATCTTCACATTGGCTTGAGCAATTACATACTTATCCTCAATCAAAGCGGTATGAAAGTCCACATCGTCCTTAGCATAACCATCTACTACCTTTCGATAGGGAGTCTCGATAAACCCATAATCATTTACTCGAGCATACGTGCTAAGCGAAGCAATCAAACCGATATTCGGACCTTCCGGTGTTTCAATCGGACAAATACGACCATAGTGAGTCGGGTGCACATCGCGCACCTCAAACCCAGCCCGCTCGCGAGTCAAGCCACCCGGTCCCAACGCACTCAACCGACGCTTATGAGTAACCTCAGAGAGCGGGTTAGTCTGATCCATAAATTGAGACAACTGACTACTACCGAAGAATTCTTTTATAGACGCAGTTACTGGCTTGGAATTAATCAAATCATGCGGCATGGAAACTGCCAGATCCTGAATTGACATTCTCTCGATAATTGCCCGCTCCATTCGAACTATTCCCACACGGAACTGATTCTCCAGAGACTCTCCAACGGCACGCACCCTGCGATTTCCCAAATGATCGATATCATCAATACTTCCAATCCCATTCCTGAGGTCGTTGATATGACGCACAACTTCCACCAAGTCTTCCAGTGTCAGCAATCGATTATCTAGCGGAATATCCAGATCAAATTTCTGGTTCAGCTTGATACGACCCACAACTGATAGATTGTAACGCTTGGGATTAAAAAATAGATTAGCAAACAGCGAACGCGCTATTTCTGGAGTTGGGGGATCCCCTGGACGCAACCTTTTATATATTTCCTTGATTGCATCTTCTTGACTTTGGGTTTTTGCAACAGCTACAGTATCACGGATAACTGTGTCTGACGATTCTTCGTCAATATGCAAAATCTGAATCTCGGTGAGCTTGTTTTTCTTAACTACCTCTAGAACAGCCTCCGTGATTTCTTGATTGTAATCGACTTCAATTTCGCCTGTTTCAGGATCGACTATCTCCTCAAACAAATACCTGCCGATCAAACCTTCTGGGTCTATCTCAACCTTGGTCGACTTTACTAATCGACTCAATTTTTTAGCGGCAGCCATTGTTACCTTCTTACCCGCCTTGACAATCACATCATCGTTTTTTGAATCTATTACATCTTCCTTAACCTTAAACCCGACGAGCAGGTTTTTACTTCCCATAAAATAGCGCTGGTCCTTACTGACACTTATTTTCTCTATAGAATAATAGGTCTCAAGGATGGTTTTGACATCCATCCCGAACGCTTGCAAAAGGATAGTTGCTGGAAGTTTGCGTCTACGATCAATCTTTACATATAGAATATCTTTAATATCAAATTCGAAATCGATCCAGGAACCACGGTCAGGAATAATTCTAGCCGAATAAAGGATCTTGCCACTGACATGCGACTTGCCCTTATCATGCGAAAAGAAAGCCCCAGGAGAGCGATGCATCTGACTCACGATTACCCGCTCAACCCCATTTATCATAAAGGTGCCCGTTGGACCCATCACAGGCATTTCGCCTAGAAAAATCTTCTGTTCCTTAACCTCTCGAACCGTATTGATGGTTATTTGAGATACTTTTTCTTTTTCCAGAATCGCTATAATGTCTTCGGTGATTTCCGTTTTTGCCGAAATAAGATTCTTCGCAGTCCCCGGTTTCTTAACCTCCTCAATAATCGTCCTGCCCAAGAGATTTTTAAGAACACGAGCGTTTATATCTATCGCCTCACGATCAAAAAGCACGAGCCGAACCATAATCTTAATAGGATCAGAATAGGTAAGACTCTTTTGGCGACATTCGCTAAATTTATGCTTTTCTTTGTAGACGACTTCCTGCTCACAAGTATCACAGAAGATACCTGGACCGCCGAGCTCCTTAAATTCACCACAGCCACACTCCCATATACCGACTTCGTAGCCGACATACTCAATACGGGCATTGATATTTAAGTCTGAAATAGGAAAGATATCACTAAAGACATCCTCCAACCCTCTCAGCTTGCGCTCATGCGGAGCAACATCCCATTGCAGGAAATATTCGAATGATTTTTTTTGAATCTCGATCAGATTGGGAATACCAATAACAGTCGGAATTCGTGCGAAGTTTTTTCTTTGTTTAAGATTGCCAAGCGCTCTTTGAGAACGGTTTTTTGACATAGGGCTGCATCCTTCTGGAAGAAAGATTAACGGAAAATTTATCTGCTAAAGCAAATATGTAATTGTCGTGCTAGATTTCCGTTACTTGACTTCCACAGAACCACCAGCTTCTTCAATCTTCTTCTTGATTTCCTCAGCTTCCTCTTTCTTCACGCCCTCTTTAACAGCTTTAGGAGCTGCCTCAACAAGATCTTTGGCATCCTTCAATCCCAAACCAGTAATGGTTCGGACTTCTTTAATTACCTGAATCTTCTTATCACCTGCAGCGGTGAGAATAACATCAAATTCAGTTTTCTCTTCAGCGGCAGCTTCCCCACCAGCAGCAGCTGGAGCAGCAGCAGCAGCCGGCGCAGCAGCAGTGACACCATATTTATCTTCAAGCTCTTTTACAAATTCAGACATCTCCAATACAGTCATATTGTCGATAAAAGAAACTACGTCTTCTTTAGTGGCGGCCATTTATGCCCTCCTTTCAAAATTGTTTTATTCTAAAATTCTTATCTAATAATCTGTTCACAACGATCCCCATACCAGGAACCGACTTATTCGGATGCTTTTTTCTCTCTAATTGCGTCTAGCGTACCCACCAGTTTTCTCAGAACTCCACCAAGAACCCCTACAAAATTGGTCGTCGGGCCATTCATAGTCGCAAGTAACTGCGAGATCAATACTTCTTTCGATGGCAAATCTGCCAGCGCTTTTACCTGCTCAGGAGAAATCTTCTTCCCCTCAACTACACCACAAATCACCTTAGGATTTTTTGTAGCTCCAGATTTTGAAAAATCTGCAAGCGCTTTTGCAGGCGCCACGGCATCATCAAAGCTAACAACCAGAGAAACAGGCCCCGAAAACTCCTCATCTAACATCTCAAAAGGAGTGTCCTTAGCAGCCTGTCGAGCCAAAGTATTCTTGATCACAAGAAAGTCAACCGCTCTACTACGCATGTGACTACGCAATCGAGTCAACTCTGGCGCCTCTATACCCTGATAGTTTGCAAGAATAGCCGATTTAGCCTTCAGAAATACTCCGTTCAGCTCTTCAACTTTTTTTATTTTTTCTACATTTGGCACTTTCGCCACCTCTCTCAATTACAACCCCGAAACCGGGGGATCAATTCAATTCAATCAGGGCACATAAACTACTCGAACCCCAACCCCCATCGTGGTTGAGACCGATACCCCTCTCACATAATGCCCCTTACTGGATGCCGGCTTAGCCTTAACCAAAGCTGTCATCAGGGTATTAAAATTCTCTTCAAGATCTTCAACCGAGAAGCTGGCTTTTCCCAAGGAGGCATGCACATTTCCCGCCTTATCAACACGATAATCCACCTTACCCGCCTGAATCAGCTCAATAGCCTGCTTAACATCAAAGGTTACTGTTCCTGTTTTTGGATTTGGCATCAAACCCCTAGGACCTAAAACTTTGCCCAGCTTACCAACTTGACCCATCATGTCTGGAGTTGCAACCACTCGGTCAAAATCCGTCCATCCACCTTGAATCTTAGCAACCAAATCATCGCCGCCAACCACTTCCGCGCCAGCGTCTAAAGCTTCCTTTTCCTTTTCACCCTTAGCAAACACCAGAACACGAAACTTTTTCCCCGTTCCCTTCGGCAACACCACACTGCCACGAATATTCTGATCTGCTTTTCTAGGGTCAACACTCAACCTGACAACAACATCAAGTGACTCGTTAAATTTTTCAGAATTAGAACCTAGAGCCAACCCGAGAGCCTCTTTCAACTCATACTTCTTGTCAGCGTCAATCTTCTCGGCCGCAGCCCTGTATTTTTTTCCATGTTTAGACATAATTAATTCCCGTTTAACCTACGACTTTAAGTCCCATACTTTTCGCCGAGCCCTTAATAGTATTAATAGCCATATCTATATTTTCGGCATTTAAATCTTCCATTTTAACTTTTGCTATATCCCTCACCTGCTCCAAGGTCACTGTTCCCACAGACTCCTTACTCGGATTCGAAGACCCCTTCGCAATTCCCGCCGCTTGCTTCAGCAAAGCCGATGCAGGTGGCGACTTCGTAATAAATGAAAAGCTCCTGTCTTTATAGACATCAATTATTACAGGGATAATACTTCCCTCCTGCCCCTGAGTTTTTGCATTAAAAGCCTTGCAAAAATCCATGATCGCTACTCCATGCTGTCCAAGCGCAGGCCCGACAGGCGGAGAAGGTGTTGCTTGCCCCGCAGGGATCTGAAGCTTTATCTGAGCCATCACTTCTTTCGTAGCCACTCTCTATACCTCTTTTTTTACAACTCGATTATTTAGCCAAAAACTCTATACACGCTCGATCTGCGGAAACTCAAGTTCCACTGGGGTGGCACGACCAAAAATCGAAACCATCACCTTGACCTTACCCTTGTCGTGATTAACCTCTTCAACCACACCATTAAAATTAAGAAAAGGCCCATCAATAACCCGAATACTCTCACCCTTCTCAAACGAGAATTTCGGCTTCGGCCTCGCTGATTCACCCTTAATCTGATCCATGATTGTCTTAACCTCCTCTTCAGAAAGAGGAACCGGCTCAGAACTACCCCCAAGAAAACCCGTCACTTTGGGAGTATTTTTAATCATGTACCAAATATCCTGATTCATCTCGACACTGATCAGAATATAACCCGGGAAAAACTTTCTCGAAGAAACCTTCTTCTTACCCTTACGAACCTCAACAACCTCTTCAGTGGGAATAATAACCTCACCAAATCGCTCACCAAGGCTAGAGTGCCCGAATTGCTCTTCTATACTTAACTTCACCTTCCGCTCAAACCCGGAATAGGTGTGAATAACAAACCATTGCTTAGACAATATTCACCCGCTTAAATATTTATGAGTCCCTGAACAGCCTTGGAGAGAATTGCATCCACAACCCCCAAAAACAAAGCCATCACTAAAACTACGAAAACAACTACCGCAGTGCCGCCCATAGCCTCCCTACGAGTAGGCCACGTCACCTTTCTTACTTCTCCTCTTACTTCTGTCAGAAACTCAATTGCCTTTGAAAACATAACCCTCAAACAAGTTAATACAGGCCAGGAGGGATTCGAACCCCCAACCCTCGGATTTGGAATCCGATGCTCTACCAATTAGAGCTACTGGCCTATTGCGAAATCCGCGCCAGCCATAGGAAGGGGAATAAACATTCCCGCCAGATGCCACACATCGACACCCGACTCCCAACCATCTGTTTTTTCTTTATTTTGTTTCCTTATGGGGAGTGTGCTTTTTGCAAAACCTACAGTATTTTTTAAATTCCAACCTTTGTGTGGTGGTCTTTTTATTTTTTGTATTCGAATAGTTTTTTCGATTACAGTCAGAACATGCCAAATGAACGATTACTCTCATAATACCAACCAACCCTTATTTATCTAATGCGACCAACCCCCCGGTTACCAACTCGCATAAATTCAACAATACCTTCTTACAGTCTCAACAAAAAAAACCCAAAGCCCACGATCGGGATTGAACCGATGACCTCTTCCTTACCAAGGAAGTGCTCCACCACTGAGCTACGTGGGCAAAAAAAAGCTCATTCACCCAACCCCGCGAAAAGGTGGAGCGGGAAACGGGACTCGAACCCGCGACCCTCAGCTTGGAAGGCTGACGCTCTAGCCAACTGAGCTATTCCCGCAAGTTCAACCAACCTCAAAATTCAGGATGGGGAGGGGAGGATTCGAACCTCCGAAGGCTGAGCCGACAGATTTACAGTCTGTTCCCTTTGGCCACTCGGGAACCTCCCCGAAATTTTGGGAAAAACGCGACCTCATAAAGCCGGTCAAACACTTAACCTTGAACCTCCAACGCAGGATCCTAGAATCCCTTTCAAACCAATCATTTAAAACTGGAGCTGGCAAAGGGACTCGAACCCCCGACCTGCTGATTACAAATCAGCTGCTCTACCAACTGAGCTACGCCAGCTCAGCAAATAAAAAACCCCCATTTTACACCTTGATTTCCAAAGTTGCAACTAAAATTGGAGGTTTTAAGCTATAAAATTTCGAATTACAGGATGTTTTTACGATAGGTGATTATGGCAGGCACTATAACACGACCTACTATCTTTTACATAAAAAAAAGCCCTATCTGTAAATTAAGTTTTCGATTCTAGCATAAAATTATTTAAAAAATTAATATTTTTAGCAATTATTTTTCGGCTGACTACAATTTGTTTTTAAAAGAGTAATTGGAAGGGTCTTTCCTACTCTCGCATCGATAATTAACGTCGCTTTTTATATTTTCGGGACTTTCTAGAAGATTTACCTTTTTTGGTCAATTTTGGGTCAACCATCTTTTTTGCCACTCTGAATTTGGATTTACAAAACTTTGCGGTGTATTTAAAGTTGTAATAGTCTACTGAATTTTGTGCATCCTGAAAAGAAACGATATAAGGAATAATCAAAGGAGAAGACAACAAGTAAAACCAAGCCTTTTTCTTTTCGCCGGTATACCACTGCCCACCACCAGGAATCATAGAGTATAAAAATGCCACATCTCTTTCAAAATACTGGTATTCCCTATCGCAACCCGCCTTGATCAAACTTTCCATCTCCTTTTCCATAATAGGAGTGATTCGTTTGAACTTCATAGGGGATCCTCCCCCTCCTTTCACCCAACAACCTGAAAGAAAAAATAGGAAGACCACCACACCTATGATTCTGAAAAATCCTGGCATACGACACCAAATCAATTAACTCGTTCTATTTCAATAGATTATATGAGATTACCTGAAAAACGTCAATACCCGTTACCCCCCTCCAACAGAGTGAGGCAAATAATCCAATTCCTTTATACTGGTAGCTTCCCAACTAAATAAATCTCCAAACTATCTCCACTTGGCATAGCCCAGTGGCTAGTTGCTGTATAGATCGGACAGAAGAGACAACATATTAAATTAAGATCTATATAATTGACTATATAAAGGAAGGGTTGAGTAGGCCGAAGATTTCGCATAACATTGTCTTAAATAATTTAGGGATATCATTTTTTGTTTCAAAGTTAACGGTGTCTTAACAAACGAGAAAGACAAATCAGAAGATGACTTTGCATTTTCAAAACGGCAATGGAAGACAATCATACGGTGATGTTGGCACAAAAATACCTAATAAATCATGCGCCTAACGGAAATTTAATTATTGAGATAATAGAAATAAAAGCGGATCAATATAGAGGCAGGGGGGAGGGTCGATCTCGATTTCCTTTTAAAGGTGATTGCCTCTTATAAATCCACTCAGCTCCCCTGGGTGGATTTATTTCGGACAATAAATTGATGTTTTTAAACCTTAAAGCCATAACACTATTTCTTCTAATGGGGATCGTTTGCCCCGCTTTTGCTTGCGCTGATGAGTTTGAGGATGCGATAAAAGCTATCAATCGCCGCGACTATGAAACAGCATATAAAATGATAGTTCCCCTTGCAGAAAAAGGACAAGCTGCGGCTCAATTAGTTTTAGGGATGATGTATTTTAAGGGAACAGGCATTGAGAAAGATGTTGTCGAATCTGATAAATGGTTATTCATTTCAGAAGTATCTGGGCAGGAGGCGGGAAAGAAAAACCGCATTTTTGTCGAGCGACAAATGAATAGCGATCAAATAGCCAAAGCCCATAAACTTGCCAAGGAATGGCTGAAAAAACGCTGAACCATGGAAACCGACCCTGACTTCAATAATGAGGAGAACCTTCCTCCCGCTAAACCAAGTGGGCTAGAAATCGTTGTGATAATCGTTTTTCTTTTGTTCGTTGCCTCGGGCACTTATGAATTTGGAGTCTGGCTAATTAAAGATGGCGGCAAAAGTCTGCAGAAAATAGAACAAACCCCATAAAACCAGAGGTCGTTATGCTGCAGATTTATTTCCCGAATAACGTTCCTTTATTTCCAGAATTTCCGGAAGAATAGACACAAAATTATCTACCAGGTCGGGATCAAAATGCTTCCCTCTTTCTTTTTTTATTAACTCGACAGCGTCTTCAACGGTCCAGGCTTTTTTATAAGGGCGAACTGAAGTTAAGGCATCGAACACATCACAGATAGGAACGATTCTTCCCTCGACAGAAATTTCTTCCCCTTTGAGTCCATTCGGGTAACCGGTGCCATCATATTTTTCGTGATGCGTTATAGCGATCTCTTCAGCGAGTTGCATGAGTTTCGAATCACTTCCAGATAATATGGATGCTCCCACTTCAACATGGGTTTGCATTTTAGTCCATTCGTCACCTTCCAGTTTCCCCGGCTTTAGCAGTACATTGTCGGGAATTCCAATTTTCCCGACATCATGCATGGGACTGGCTTGCAGAATCAGATCGCATTGTTCTTTACTGAGATTGGTTTTTTTTGCAAGTGCCTCGCTGTAATGGGACATCCGTATAACATGCATTCCCGTCTCGTTATCTCGGTACTCTGCAGCTCGACCCAGACGTTGAATAATTTCCTGCCGAGTTTTTTCCAGTTGTCGATTTCTTTCTTTGAGCATTTCTATCATAAAATTTGTATACCGCCCCATTACCGCAAACTCATCCTGACTGCTGATCATCACATGGCGATTTAGATCACCTTTTGAAACGGCTTCCATTGAAGCGTTTTGATTATTAAAATGTTGCTTTAAGTTTCGACAGAAAGAAAATATTAGATTGGTCATTTCCGCTAAAATGACACCACCCACAAAGAACAATTCAAGCATAAATGTAATGCTACCCTCTTCATAGCTTTCCTGTTCCAGGTCGATGAACCAGTAAAGATCTTTGAGGAAGACGAGACACATAATGCTGGTCATAAATATCAATGAGAACACAGCGATTGCGGTTAGTTTGGCGGTGATAGGAAAGGCTACTTTGGCATCGCATTTACTTAGATCCATTAGCTCTAAATTGCCCTTGATGAGTTTTTGTCTTTCGAGGGCCATATCACAAGCGACGAAAAACCCAAAGGTAGTGCACCCTAAAAATACTTTGGCGTTACTTGAGTTATAGTCAAATGTGGTGTATGGGAACATGATCAAGCGGCGCTCCTTTGACGTTCGAAAGTTTCCTCATCTACTCCATCGATAAATTTCACACCATTGATGACATC
>JBLFWU010000048.1:0-22744 GCA_047610985.1 Nitrospinales bacterium
CACCCTCAACATCGTGCCGCTCTATGCCATTGGGTTTTTCGGGAAGAGAACTGAATATCTTTTCAAGCACCAGCATGCTTTTGGGGCCTTGAAGAGCCAGCAAGTCCAGATTGAGCACGTCAAAAGCTACGGCTTCGCGGAAGTGGTAAGATTCAAGTTGATCCTGCAGAGTTTTGGAATTGTCGGATAAGAGCCAGCTTTCATTTTCATCCATACGATGAAGCGAGAAACTGGTTATCAGGCGCGCCTGCCGATCCGTGATAGCGCTGGACTGACCTTGCCCCACTTGCAACTGCAATGCATCATTGGTGGTCTGTGTTTGCAGAAAATCAAGAGTGTCTTCCCCTTTAGCAGAAAGAATGCTCCACCCTTCCATAAAAAAATATCCGCAATTCTGCCTTACTTGATTGATTTCTTCCTGAATTTCGGGAGTCAGTTGCATAAGCCTAAAAAAACGCACCACAAGCCGTGGAGGCAAATATAAAAAGTACCAAGCTAGCATTGTGCTTCGCTAGCTTGGGTTGGTACGTTCCTTTAGATAGAAGGACGTTTATTGCGCGCCCCCTCTTTAAAAAGAGGGTTTGGGTGATTTACCCGTTTTGATAACGGGTAATATTTACTACGTCAGGCAATAGAGAAAGATTCTCCGCAACCACAAGTCGAAGTTGCATTTGGGTTGACGAAAACAAACCCTTTACCCTGTAGTCCGTCTTGAAAATCTAGCGCCATGCCTTTGAGATAGATCATACTTTTGGCATCCATATAGACATTAAAGCCTTCATGTTGAATGATGGTGTCGCCCTCGTCTTTTGGCGTGAATTGCAGATCATAAGACAATCCTGAACAACCACCGCCTTTTACCGCTAGACGTAGTCCTATTTCAGGATTATTCTCTGCTTCGACCAGTCGAATCACTTCTACACTGGCTTTTGGCGTTATTTTTACGAAATCTGTTGTAACGGTCATGAAAGTCTCCCTTAATTAGCTCTTCCTATTAGATAGCGCGTGTATCTGTAACGATTCTTAAATTATACTTAAATTTAGAGTAATTCGTCAAATCTAGAAGAATGATTGGAGGCAAATAGTGGGGGAATAGGCTAAATTATGGTTTTAAAATGCTTTATGCTTTTTTTTTACAGTTAGATTTATAGTATTATATTAAAAAAAACGGGACAAAACATTAAATCCTTTTGCTAGAATTAGAATCAAATAGTTACGGTTTATTGGTATAAAACATCATATTAAAAGGAAAAAGGATGATTAGTATTCCAGATTTGATTGGTATCGTTAAAGTTGCTGTCCCAGATGCGGAAGTGAATGTGATGGATAAAACGGGGATGAGTGATCATTTTATTATCCACGTCGTCTCGGCATCTTTTGAAGAATTAGGAATAATGGATCGACACAGAAAGGTTCAAGATGCACTGAATCCTGCCATGGCGGACGGTCGAGTCCACGCCGCTGAAATAAAAACAGCTGTCCCATAGGCATGGGGTGGTTATAAACTTCATTATTAAACACATTAAAAAAACAAAGGAGTAAGAAATGGCTGATATTGATGAACAAATTAAGGAAGAAATTGCAGCAAATAAAATTTTAATTTATGGCAAGGGTACCAAAGCTGCACCACAGTGCGGATTCACATCGGAAACCATTCAGTTTTTTAATAAATATGGCTATCCTTTTGAGGTTGTCAATTGTCTCGAAGATATGACCAAGCGTGAAGCTCTCAGCAAAATGACCAATTGGCCTACTCTGCCAAAAGTTTTCATTGGTGGTAAGTTTTACGGCGACACAGATATTCTTGATGAGATGGAAACCAAAGGTGAAGTTGAACCTCTGATCAAAGCCGCATTTGGCGAGTAGTTAACCTTTAATTAAGAGGAACATTCATGTCCGATGAATTAGAAGTAGGGGATCGTGCGCCAAATTTTGATTTGCCTGCAGTTTATGGCTATAAAGCAGGTGCATCCAGTCCCTCTGCTGAAGAGAAGGTAATGGTCAGCCTGAAAGATTTTCTGGATAAAAAGTGGGTGGTTCTGGCTTTTTACAGACAGGATAGTAGCCCTGAAGACACACGCTTGTTGGTTGGATTCAACGAGTGGAACCGTAAGTTTAAAACCCGTGAAGTAGAGGTTCTAGGCTGTAGCTGGAATGGTGTAAATGCCCATCAACAGTTTATCGAAGTTTTTCAATTCGGATTCACTCTTCTGGCTGATGAATACAAAAAAGCGTCAGAGCATTATGGCGTTATCAAGGAAGAAGATGATCTCGGAGAGAAGGTTAAATATATCGAACGGACCACTTTTGTTATTGATAAAACCGGGATGATCCGAGCTATCTGGAGAAACCCTGAAGATCTGCGTGAACACCCTGCCGCTATTTGGGAATTTATCCAAAAAGAAAAGAAGTGATGTGCAAGCGGTGCCCGTAAAACGGCATCGTTAAGCCTTTGCTATGAAATCGCTAACATTCCCTTGCCTTGAAGGGGCTTCCTCAAGACATTGTCTTGAGGTTGGCGCATATCGTATCGCGGATGGAATTCAATATCTGACCATCATCTTTTTCGTGTTTTGTAATGGGAGGTGAAATGACGATTTGAACGGTGCCCGGATTAATTAGGGCACTGCCTTTTTTTATGATATCGCCGCTTCCCACAATGGTTACAGGAACCATGGGGCTGTGGGATCGGCTGGCAATGAGGTTGCTCCCCTTTTTAAAAGGCCCTACGGTTCCATCCTCTGAGCGGGTTCCTTCAGGAAAGATTATTACCGAGCTACCTTGCTTTACTTTTTCTACTGTTTGTATGAATGCCTGATACGATTTTTTCCGGTCACCCCTTTCAACGCGGATGTAACCTGCCGCAGTCATCGCCCAACCCATAAATGGAATTTTGAAGAGACTGGATTTAGCAACCCACCGTATTTGAACGGGTAAGAAACCTGACAGAGCAAATATGTCAAAGTAACCCTGATGATTGGAAACAAATATCTGCGGTTGGTCGGTTAGTATGTGCTCCAGTCCGGTTATTTTAACTTTCACTCCATTCCACTGACAAAGTAGCCGGCACCATAGACTTGCGATGTTGTGGGATGCATTCCCAGAGCGGTCAAAAAGACGTGCAAGAACTGCGGCAGTTCCAAGTAAAATGGACAGGGAAATAATGAGTGTCCAGAATTTTACGGTATGATAAAAAGGCTTATTCATCCGGCGAAAGTGAAATGTTTAAAGGTAAGAAAATCTTCTTTATTTTGTGCAGAGCAGGGGTAGTCTGGGGTCTGCTCTCTATAAATCTCGCTTATGGCTGGGGACCTCAAGGTCATCGTGTTGTCGGCACTATCGCCGAATTTAATTTGGCCCCCGAAACAAAAAAAAATATCACTGAAGAGTTTAGCATAAACAATTTGGCGGATATAGCGACCTGGGCAGACAAAATCAGACGAAATAGAAAACAGGAAAACCCCTGGCATTACACCAATGTAAAAGAAGGCGAATGGACTTATGTGATGTCACGCGATTGCCCGAAGAGAAATTGCGTTATTGAAAAGATAAAAGAGTTTTCTGCTGTATTGGCGAACGTTAAATTGCCATTAAAGAGAAGAAAGGTTGCGTTAAAATATCTGGTACATTTTGTGGGCGATGTGCACCAGCCTTTGCACTTGGGCAATCGTAAAGACCGAGGTGGTGGGAAAATGCGCCTTACTTATTTAGGGAAAAGTGTCACCCTTCATTATTTATGGGATGGAGGGTTGATCGATTGGAAAAAGGAAAGTCTGTTAAAATATGCCACGCGTTTGAATACCCGGGATTTAGAAAAATCGAAGTGGCTTCATTCTAAAGTAAATGATTGGGCCGATGAGTCTCGATTTTTTGCTTTAAAGCATGCTTATCCATTAGAAAATAATAAATTGTCCAAAACATATATATCCAAAGGCCGAGAAATTCTTGATCAGCGCATGATGCAGGCAGGAATTCGACTGGCAGATTTATTAAACCAAGTGTTGAAAACTAAAAATTAGAGAGGGGGCCTCCTTGTCAGAAACTAATCCGATTTACTTTAAACAATTGTTGTCCGGGGTTGATTTGGGCGCGAGTAATCCATCAGCCCGGTCCATGGCAAACTTTGTCTATCTGATTGGCGACACCCAAACGCGTGAGTGTATGGTGGTCGACCCCGCCTGGGATATTGATGGCATCCTTAAAGTGGTAGAAGAAGATGGTATGAAATTGACGGGGGCTTTGGTTACGCATTATCACCCTGACCATGTTGGTGGAGAGATTTTTGGAATAGAAATTACGGGGCTGGCAGAAATGATGAGCAAACACCCTGTACCCGTCTATGTCAACAAACTTGAAGCTGAGGGTGTCAAACAGGTCACTGGTATCTCTATGTCAGACATGAAGCAAATGGATGGAGAAGACATTGTCAAGATAGGATCAGTAGAAATTAAATGTCTACACACGCCTGGGCATACCCCTGGTTCGCAATGTTTTCGAGTTGCAGATAGTCTGGTTGCCGGCGATACTTTATTTCTACAGGGATGCGGTCGGGTGGATTTGCCGGGAGGAGACAGCGAAGAGCTGTACCATACCTTAACCCGACGATTATCAAAAATTGAAGACCATATTGTTTTATATCCGGGGCACAATTATGGCGGAAGCCCGTCTGGAGAAATGGGTGATGTACGGGAATCGAATTCTTATCTTAAAATAAATAGCCTCGATGACTGGCTCTCAATAATGGGGCGGTAAAAATGGCGTGCTAAAACTCAAAGCCGTTACCCTTGTAACTCATTGTTAAGTTTACGTTTTTTTTAGTGAGATATTTCCCATAGAAAACATCTTGAATTCACAGCCGATCCAACTTGCAATTATTGTCCAAATAGAATAACTTCACCCTGCTTGTCTTTTTAATCTTTGAGGTGCTAATGAGATCCATTCTGTCAATGTTTTCCAAATCTCCTTTCAAGCCGTTAGGGAGCCATATGGATAAGGTTCGCGCTTGCGTGGATCAGATAGAGCCACTGTTCAAAGCCCTTGATGAAAAAGATTATGATGAGGTTGGAGAGGTTTCCGAATTGATTGTGAAACTGGAGCACGAAGCAGATAAGATAAAAGACGACATTCGCACACATATGCGAAAGTCTGTTTTTCTTCCTGTAGATAAAAAAGATTTTATGCATTTGCTCTCGGCTCAAGATGATATATCCGATGCGGTAGAAGACCTGGCAGTGCTTTTAAGAATAAAAAATCTCGATACTCCGGAAATAATTAAAGAACCGCTCGCTGACCTGGTAAATCATGTTGTTAAAACAGCCTATAAAGGCTGTGACCTTATCCAGGAGCTTGAAGCTTTATTGGAATCCTCCTTCGGTGGAGCGGAGGCTGATAAAGTAGATAAGGCGACGCAGGTCTTAGGGACATTAGAGTGGGAGGCAGACCGCAAACAATTTCAACTGGCTCAAAAGCTTTTTTCATTAGGAAGCCAGATTGACGCAGCTGATTTGTTTCTCTGGAATGAAGTGATCAAAAAATTGGGAGCGGTTGCTGATAAAACAGAACAAATTGGTAAAACTCTTAGGATATTCCTTTCTCAATAATTAAATTCCCCAATTTATTTTACCCAGGCTAAGGAGCCCGGTTTGGATTTAAACACCTTCCTGCTTTCACTCGCAGTCATAGCATGTATATACATGGCCTGTAATATTGGTGCCAACGATGTGGCCAATGCGATGGGCACCAGTGTGGGGTCCAAAAGTCTGACCTTTAAGCAGGCGATTCTAATTGCTGCCGTGGCAGAATTTGCGGGTGCTTTTTTCGTTGGCGGTCACGTCTCCGACACCATTCGCAAAGGAATGCTGGATGTTTCTTTTTTTGCGGACGTTCCTTATCATTTAGTCTATGGCATGATCGCCGCCCTTCTGTCTGCTGCTATCTGGCTTCATATTGCTAGTTATCTGGGTTGGCCTGTTTCCACAACGCATTCAATTATTGGAGGAGTACTCGGTTTTGGTGTGATCGCCGGCGGTGTGGATGTGGTGAATTGGGAGCGAGTGGTTAATGTGGTTTTAAGTTGGGTGGTTTCCCCTGTTATGGGTGGGTTGTTTGCGTATCTGGTATTTCAATATATTAATAAGGCTATCTTTAGTACACGAAGACCTCTGGCACATGCAAAAGAGTTACTTCCCTTTATTGTATCAGTAGTATTTTTCATTCTTTCAATTGCTATCTTTTATAAGGGATTAAAAAACCTGCATCTGGATTTGGAGTTTTCCAATGTATTGTTAATTGCTTTTGTGATGGGAGTTTTTGGGTTTTTCTTATCTAAAGTATTAGTTCGTTTTGTTCCTGATGATGATTCTAAAGATCTTGCGCACCAGTTCAATACTACTGAAAATCTTTTTAAATACCTGCAAATTTTAACTGCTTTTTACATCGCTTTCGCACATGGGTCCAACGATGTGGCTAATGCAGTAGGGCCATTGGCTGCTGTAGTATCTATTTTGGATGGAGGCGTTGTGGGAATGGAAGTTGCCATGCCAACATGGATTCTCGGATTGGGTGGAGGGTTTATCGTCTTTGGGTTGATGGTTTGGGGGTATCGTGTGATGGCAACGGTAGGCGAAAATATAACAGATATTACGCCCTCCAGAGGATTTTGCGCGACGTTTGCTGCCGCTTCCGTTGTTTTGATATGTTCTAAAATGGGTCTACCAATTTCGACAACACATACCCTGGTAGGCTCTATAATCGGAGTTGGGTTAGCTCGAGGTCTGCCGACTTTAAACCTTGGAATTATTAAGATGATTTTTATTTCCTGGGTAACGACTATTCCCTTTACGGCAGTCATCTCAATGATATTTTTTAAGGCTTTTTTATTGTTTCTCCCCTAACTGATAAAACTTAGTCAAAGTTAAATAAGATTGCGCGTGGGCGTAAATAGAAAATAAAAAAGCCCCGACTTATAAAAGTCGGGGCTTTAATTATTTTTCAGGGGAGCTAGAGCTTCCCGGTTAATTAATTAGTTGTAGTTTTGCTTCTGTAGATGCTCGGGGAGAGTCCATTCCAGCTTATCTATGTCTGGATTATAATGAGCTAAGGCACCACAGAAGGAGCAATACTCAATGCCTACATCGTAATCAAGAGTAACCGTTTTTGCTTTGTGCTCACAAAATGTTTTCTTGATTGCTGCCGGTTCATCATCTTTGTCCTGAAACCAGCCTTTAGATATTGTTAGGTCTTCCATTAAGCATCTCCTTGTTTCTTACGAGTTCAAAGATCACTGTTGCTCTTAACGGCATTAGTTTCTCTTAAGTTTATCATATTTTCAAGTCTTAAATAGTTTTCAAGCTTAAAATTTGAGACCAAAAATTGAACGTTCAGAAAAATACCGAAAAGAGCCAAATAATACTAAATTCTAAATTTAGATGCACACAAAAACATCTGGATTTTTATTTTTGAGGGTTACAAAAGACGAATTTTGGGGGATATCAGGGGGGGATATTTTCGAGATGAGTGGATTAATTAGGTGGTTTGTAGAAAAACCTGTGAAACCTCTTCTAATTGAAAATAGACCTTTTCTTTGATTATTGACTTATGAGTGGCTTCTTGGAGATTAAGTCTTTTCCATGCGGAGGGATTAATTTCACCTCGAGAATATTCTTCATTTTGATCATGAATCATTTCGTGACTGATGTGATCGGCCAGAAAAATAACCGCAGCTTCATGGCCATAGTTTTTTGCTGCTGAAGGGTTATGATGATGCGCAACACTTTCCTGCAGCCGTTTCGGCAAATTCCAAGCTCTCAACAAAGCGCCTCCAACTCCACCGTGATCAAAACCAAAATATTTTGCCTCCGCCTTGTACCAGCGATCTCCACTTTTGCGAGCAAAGTCCATAGCAATGCGGAATTGGTCAGGAATTTTTAAGCACATTACCAAACGTCCAATATCGTGAAGAAGGCCCGCTACAAAATACCTTTCTCCATCTGTCTCGTTGTTCATCTCGCTAATTGTTCTGGCAATCAGTCCACAGGCTACGCTGTGTCTCCAGAAATATTCGATATTGATCATGTCTTTAGGAATGCCTTTGAATTGACCGACCACAGAAGTTGCAAGAACCAGTTGCATCAATTGTTCTGTGCCGACGACCCCTAAAGCATGGGAAACTGTTTCTATGTTGTTGCTATAGCCATAAAAAGCGCTATTTACAATTTTGAGAAGGCGAAGCGTTAGCGCAGGGTCGATGCTGATTATTTTTCCGATCCGGGCAAAGTCAGAATTAGGATCCTCCATCGCATCTTGCAAAAGATAAAACGTATTTGGCAACGAAGCTAAGGGTTCGTTTTCTGATATGAGGTCTTGAATTTCCATAGTACTAATTTAATGTCGCTGTGTTAATCTCGCAAAAATCCTCATTCCGATAAATAAAGACTGTTCTGTTACAGTATATGCTACACCTAACTTAAGCTACTTTTCAACGTGATAATGTCCCAATCATGTTACATATATAGGGTTATCCTCTTTGTATGGAGTTCAGACTTTTAATTAAAATATTGAATTTATTGGGTTTGCTTTGATTTTGTGCGATGGCAGGGGGTAAGCGGATATTTTTTGTTCTGCTTGTTTTTTGGGCTTTTCTTTAGTTTGCTTTGTTTGAGGCTTAAGTATTTTATGATCATTAAGTGGGATCGGATGCTTCATTTTTTGCGAGAGTCTTGTTTGCAGTCTATAATTAGACATGCTGCAAACAGGAACAAAAAAAATTGGCCGGATTTTTTTCTATCTTTTATTATTTCTTTCCAGCTTTTTGATATTTGATTCCCAAACGATAGTAATCGTAGTTCTCTTTGCTGTTTTCGCTTTAGAATATTTTTTAACAAGATCAGAAAACAAAAATAATATTTAATTTTTAGGAAAAGGACAGGATTTAATGAAACTATCTGGGCAAGTACGAAAAATGAAGGTGGAACCTGAAGCTCCCATTCAATATTTTCTTAACTTGAATAATGAATCACATTCTTTAAATTCCTATATAGGTAATAAATTAAAAATAAAGTGGGAGGGAATCATTACTTGTGTTGAGTGCGGAAGAAAAACTAAAAAGTCCTATGATCAGGGCTACTGTTTTGTCTGTTCTCGCGATTTGCCTGAAAATGCAATGTGCTCGGTTCGTCCAGAACTCTGTGAACATGAAAATGGTAATGAGGCTGCGAAAGAATTTTGGCGGACGTATTGCAATATTGATCATTTTGTTTATCTGTCCTTGACCAGTGGAGTAAAGGTAGGAATCACCCGACATTATAATATTCCTGATCGTTGGATAGACCAGGGAGCGGTGAAAGGATTAATTATTGCCAAAGTGCCCGAGCGAATTCTTTCCGGAAAAATAGAAACTGCAGTCTCTAAAAATTTCGCGGACAAAACTAATTGGCGAAAAATGCTAAAAAGTGACTATGAAGATTTGGATTTGCTTGAATATCGTGAGAAAGCTCACGAGTTATTTCCCGAAGACTTAAAATGTTATGCACTGGAAAACGAAAATATTCAGGAATTAGTCTACCCGGTGGAATCGGCGCCGGAAAAAATAACCAGCCACAACCTAGAGAAGAATCCAGAATTTGAAGACAGGTTGACAGGAATCAAAGGCCAATACCTTATTTTCGAAACCCGAGTCATCAATATAAGAAAATACTCAGGATATCACCTTGAGTTCGATTTTCTGGGCGTGGACTAATAGGAGAAACTCTAGCCTCATTTGCGGATATAACGCTAGAGGGTTAGACGGCGGCTTGAGTTACCATTTTCCCGATAAATGCCGGTTCTGTGCTTGCATTGTCTTCTTCGTGGGCGGGGTTAGGAATCAATTGTGCGACTTTAATGTCTTTGGCCAAACCGAGCTTTTCAAGGAAGCAGAGAGCCCACCAAGTCATATCAATTTCCCAGGGGCGTAATCCGTGACGCGCTGATTTTGGGAATGCGTGATGATTGTTGTGCCAACCTTCTCCCCAAGCCAAAAGCCCTACCCACCAGCAGTTGGTAGCAAGATCGTCTTTGAGTGGAAAGGTGACATAACCAAAAGTATGCGCCGCGCTATTTACAAACCAAGTGGAATGGTAAACGACAACCAGACGAACAAAAATTCCCCATATAACCCAGGGGATACCGCCAATGGCGAGAAGAATGAGACCAAATGCAACCTGGATATGGATGAAATACTTGTCTAGAAATTGATAATATTTATCGTTACTGAAGTCTTTTGTGTAATCGTTTAGAGTTTTATTGTCATCGAATTTGGAATGAGTGAATAGCATCCAGGTGATATGCGACCACCAGAAACCTTTTTCGGCACTGTGCGGGTCGTCTACTGTATCTGACCCCGCATGGTGTATGCGATGCTGACCGACCCATTTGATTGGGCCATTTTGACAGGCAAGTGTGCCAAAAAATACTATTGTATAAGCAACCCATTTTGGGGCGGTAAAACCGCGATGCGTCAGAAAACGATGAAAACCTAAACAGATTCCTAAAGATGCAGTGACCCAGTAAAGAACAAGCATTACCGCAACCGCACTCCACGAAAATGCGAAAGGGAAAAATGCAAACAAAGCCATACCATGAACGAATGTAAAGTGGCCGAGTGCAATAGGGTTAAACTTCATCGAATAATTAGGAGCTGTTTGAGTTGTCATTAGAGAGCCTCTATATTTACAATAATTTTTACTCCCCTATGTTATCCTTGTTTCAAGACATTCCTGTGTAAAACTTTTGTAATATTTCTTGGGTCAGGGAGCCGGAAGGGGAGGGTGAGCAGGCCTTCTCTTTTCATCCAACACCTTGGTGAAATTGGGTATTATGGGAACTTATTTGTGCAAATATTGGGAGTGGTCGTGTGAATAAGTTACGTGCATTGTTTCATCCCATCATGGTTTTTATTGGGGTGCAAGTTGCCTGGATCGTTCTTATGGCGATCTGGATAAACTGGTATCTGGAAAACAATCTTTCCATAAAAGAATTGGCTCAAAAACTTCGTCCCGATTTGTTTACGGCTGAAGTGGAATGGTTGATTTTGTTTGAAGGCTGTTTTCTAATGCTCCTCATTCTTGCTGGCGTGTATGTGATTTTTGTTTACTGGAATAAACAGAACCGTTTAAATCAAATGCAAAGTAATTTTGTGGCCAGCGTTTCGCATGAATTAAAATCCCCCCTTGCATCTATCCAGCTTTATTTGGAAACTTTAAAGTATCAGGATGTTTCTAAAGACGAGAGTAACGATTTTGTCGAAACCATGTTGTCCGACACATCGCGTCTTTCGGGATTGATAGAAAATATTCTTCAGTCTAGCAAAGCCGATCCGAAAAGCATGGAATTACAATTCCAAAAGGTGGATCTTGGTAAGTTTTTGTCAGAGGTAGTACGAAGTCACATGCGTCAATTCGAAGAAAAAAAATGCAAAGTAGACTTGCAGTTGGAAGCCTCGCCGCTTTTAATGCTGGATAGAAAGGCGTTACAAATGGTGTTTAATAATCTCATCGGCAATGCGTTACGCTATTCCCCAGTTGGTTCAGCCCTTAAGATATATCTTCATAGAACCGGTAGATTTTGGGATGTTGATTTTGCCGACAAGGGTATCGGGTTCGACAAAAAAGATATGAAAAAAGTCTTTAAAAAGTTTTATAGAGTGCAAAACGAAGATACACAAAATATTGAAGGTGCGGGATTAGGGTTGTTCATCTCGCGTGAAATTGTGAAGAACCATAAGGGCAAACTTAGAGTTGCAAGTCCAGGTCGAGGAAAAGGCTCTGTGTTTACAGTCTCTCTCCCTATAAGCCGTGGGCTGACTGTTTGATAGGCTTTTGTTCGAAATAAAATTATATGAGTGATGCAAAAAAAATTCTAGTCGTAGAAGATGAGTCGCATCTTGCGAAAGGACTTAAGTTTAATCTAGAACGCGAAGGTTATATCGTATCGCTGGTCGATAACGGCGAATCCGCTATTGAATTGTTGAGCGAAGAGATCTTTGATTTGATGATCCTAGATATTATGTTGCCCAAACTCAATGGCATAGAAGTCGCCCGACGAGTGCGTAATACCGATTTGCGATTCCCCATTTTAATGTTGTCTGCAAAATCATCGGATGAAGACAGGGCGCTTGGATTGGAAGCTGGAGCCGATGATTATTTAACCAAACCGTTCCATTTGCCAGAACTGCTGCTCAGAGTCAAGGGCATCTTGCGTCGATGGGAGTGGTACAAAGAACCGGTTCACGATCAAGAAGTCTTTCACTTTGGAGATATGTGGATCAACTTTGTCAATGGCAGAGCGAAAGGTTGTACTGGAGAGTTTTACCTGACCGCAAAAGAAGCTTTGATGATGCGTCTTTTGGTTTCGCAAAAAGGCAATATCGTAAGTCGTGAAGAGCTTCTGGAAAAAGTGTGGGGATACGATCCACAAACAGAAACTCGCACAATCGACAATTTCATCGCTCGACTCAGAAAGTATTTTGAAAAGAAACCGCAATCGCCTCGCTACATCATCACCCACCGAGAAAAAGGCTACGAATTTACCCCTTAACAGGGGAAGCAACTCTGCATTAAATTTAAAAGCGGTCAAATTTTATTGAGCGCATTACCGAGTCCACTACCCTATTTATTGTCATTGCGGTTATGTAATTCGTTGATAAGAATTGGTACGCAATTTAAATTCCCCTCCCTTCATAGGGAGGGGCTAGGGGAGGGTTGGATTTTTAACTCCATTTTTCTTGTAAGTCATTTTGCAAAATGCAAGCTAGTGAATAGTCAGCCGCTATATGGAGAAACTATCCTGAAACGCTTGTTCTATTTGCGCCAGATTTTTTTGCAGGTTTTCCACCGAGACATCTTGAATGTAGGGGCAGGTACCGAGAATAGGAGTACCGGAAAGTTCTTCAATTAGTTTTCCCTGCTGTTTTTCCACTTCATCAAGGTCGCCGCTTTCCAGTTTGTTTAAAATAATTCCCTTTATTTCTAATCCGTATTGGCGCGCCGCGTTGATGGTGAGCAGAGTATGGTTCAAAGTCCCTAATCGAATGCGGCTGATGATGATGAGGGGTAGTCCTATTTCGCGGGCAAGGTCAGCCACGTTGTAGCGGGCAGTTATCGGAACTAGAAGTCCCCCTATGCCCTCCACCAGCATCATGTTGTGCCGCGATTGTAAGATTTTTAATTGCTCTAAAATAGTGGAAGCTTGTATCGGGGTGCCAGCGATCTGGGAGGCTTGATAAGGCGATGCCGGGGTTTTTAGTCGATGAGGGCAGACCTCTTCTTCGGCATCGGTGGTGCCTGAGACTTCCATCAGGAATTTCGCATCGGAGTTGGCGGTGGAACTACACTTCGGGTCGACTCCTGTTTCAATCGGCTTCATAACGCCAACATCCATCCCCTGATTTTTAAATAGTAACGACAGGCAGGCAGTAACAACTGTTTTACCCACACCCGTATCAGTTCCTGTTATGAAGAATCCGTTCATGTTTTTTTTGTCTAAGGTTTTTCTGTGAAATATAAATCTGATATAATTATTAACGGCTTCCTCTAAGGAGGCAAGTTATTAATCTATCAGGTCGAGAAGGTTATGGGATCGAAGAAAATTGAAGTGGTTTGCCCCTGCTGCGAAACCAAGTTGCAGGTGGATAAAAAGACCGGTGAAGTAATCTGGGAAGAAAAAAAAGAAAAACCAATGCTTTCATTGTCAGATATGGTCAATGACCTGGGGAACCAGCAAAAGGAAAATGAAAGTCTTTTTAAGAAGCACAGTGAAACTCAGAAAGAACGCAGCCGACTTCTCGATGAGAAACTAAAAGAATCACTAAAAAATGTAGATCGCTTCTCCACCGACAAACCCCTCCGCGATTTCGATTTCGACTAGCCAGCCACTCGGCGTGGAGCCTATAGGTCTATTCTTTATCTTGCGATACAATTCCCCTCGAGCTCCTAGATAGTCCTTTGCCGATATTGAAGTTTGGCTCGATACATTTATGACCCGCAAGGTTGATAATATCTTCTGTGTTTATATTACAGCGCTCTTTTTTGTAATGAGTTGAAATCCACACCTCATCTAGCCTCCTCTCATGAGAGATGAGGAATTATTTATACCCTCCCGTCATAGGAGAGGGTTGGCTTTTCTGTTATCGAGAGAGGCTCCTTGGGTTCTAGCATATGGGGTAGCGTGACGCCGGATTCAATGAGCAGTCGAGATAGGATTGGTTTGCTTAATGTGTTATTGCAGATTCTCTCTCACGGAGGTGGGCTCGGTAATTCGATCAATAAAGTTTGAGCGCTTTTAAACTTAATGCAGAGTTGCATCCCTCGTAGAGGGCTAGTGGGAGAGGCCGTCGAGGACGCGGGCTTTTAATGTTTCAACTACGTTACAATGTTCTCGTTCTGCTTTTTCGAGTAGAGTCAGGTGAGTTTTAATTTCGAAGTCGGTGCAGGTATCGCCAAGCATTCGATAAAACTCTGCTGCGACTTTTTCTGCTTCAATAGCAAAATTGAATGCTTTTTCGATCCCTTCAAAACGCGGTAATTCAGTGAGTGTTTCTTCCAATGGAGGGAAGATGTCGGTTTGAAACTTTTCTTTGATCAGCTGTTTCAAATTTTCATCACTTTCCCAACCGAGATCGTCTTTAGTTTCCAACATTTTTTTGAAATGAATTTCGTGTGCCGCTTCTTCTTTTTCCATTAGTTTCAGGAATTCCCGAACTTTTGGATCATCGACGCTTTTACTTAGTTCGGAATAGAAGCGCATTCCTTCACGTTCTATCTTTACAGCCAATTCAAGAATTTCTGAGTTAGTAGCTATCACGATTTAAATTCCAATTTATATTTATAGTCAAGATTATAAGACAGAAATATCAATTATGAAAGTAATTGTCAAAATGAAAAAGGGCGGATGAAAGGTGAAGATGTTGATCAATTGTTGTCGTTTAAAAAACGTTTTTTTATGGATAAGACTTTTTCAAGGTGCTCTGATTCAAGCTTTTCCAAGATAGTCAATAAGGTTTTGATTTCAATATCGTTGCAGGATATATTTAATAGCTGGAAGAATTCCCCTGCGATACGTTCGGATTCAACGGCGATATCTAAAGCCTTACGGATTCCACCCAAGCTTGGCAGTTCTTTCAGGGCTTCTTTTGGAGAAGGAAAGATGTCGGTTTGAAACTCATAGTCGATAAAGTTACGCAGTGACGAGTTGTTTTCCCAGCCTAATTTTTTTTCTTTTTTTGAATCGAGCAGGTTTTTGAACTGTTTTTCATGCTGCGCTTCTTCACGAGCCATCAATTTGAAAAAGTCATTTAAAACTGGGTCTTGCACTAATTTTGCAAGTTCCGTATAAAAACGTTTTCCATCTCGTTCTAACTTTAATGAAATTTCCAGTAGCTCTTCATTATTGAGATCCATAGCAACTTTCTGACTTACTGATCCGCAAAAAATACCCAGAGGTCTTTTATCTATGAACATTTACCTTTAAAAGATATGAGGAATCCGATAATATTCCCGAATAGCGTTAATTTTTTTATTTCAGACCATTTAAGTACATGGAATTTTTAAGCCTATTCACCAGTAGCTTGAAAGATGAGGGGGAAAGGGATTGTTTCGATAAATATCTCTCCCCGCATGTGCCGATGATTTATAAGTCCGCGATTCGTATGTGTGGCAATCCCAACGATGCTCAGGATCTGGTTCAAGAGACGCTTTATAGTGCTCTCAAAAATTTCCATCAGATTCATGATCCAGAAAAAAGCAAATACTGGATGTTTTCCATCCTGCGTAATCTTTTTCTGAAAGACATTGAGAAGACCAAAAAGCGCGCGGAGGTTGAATTTGACGCGGTTTGTGAAAAACTTTCAGATAACGAGCATCCTGAAAAAGATTTTCTGCGCGCCGAGGTTAAAAACAATATTAAGGAAATCCTCGATAAGCTGGACGACAGACTTAAAATAACGCTAATGATGTTTTATTTTGAAGGCCAATCCTATAAAGAAATCTCAGCCTCCCTAAATATCCCCATCGGTACTGTTATGTCGCGCATTGCCCGTGCCAAGGTGTATCTCAAGCGCGAGCTGTTGCGTTCTGAATCTTTAAAGCTTGAAATAGAAAAATATGTGGAATAGATTCTATTTTTGATTTTTTAATTTATTGTTTTTTGCAGAGTTTTTTCTCTTTTAAAGTTTTCCTTTCCTGTTGTTTCCCAATATCCCCACTTTTTTTTTAAAAACACCGTTAAGGCTTTTTTTTATAGGCCTAAACTATTTCCATAAAATCCCCATTCTCCGGGAATAATTCCTGAAAAACCGTATCTATTAAAAGACTTCTCGTGGAGGGAGGGGTGTGTTCTGTGGCATTTTAGCAGTTGTTAAGGAAAACCCTGTAAATTCAGTTGGTAGTGGCCTCCACCCTAAAATTTTTAGTATCCGGTGATTTTTAATCCCCGTTTTTATTTATTAAATATTTTGTTATTAACCTAGAAGGAGGAGGCCTTATGAGTGGAAATATCATGAGTCGGAGTGCAAGTGTGAGGTTGTTTTTGGCCCTCATGCTTTCAATTGTGCTCACCGCCCCTGCGGGAGCTATCAGTGTCGAACATGGACACGATGGTTCTCATGGAGGTGACAATCCTGCTGTAGACCGTCCTGTGTGGTTGGATAAGCTGGAAAACCAGTTGAACCACGAGGATGTGATGAGCGGATTGGAAGGCAGTCAGGAAAAGTTGGACAATACTTTTATGAAGCTAATGGGACAGCTTAAGAACAAGCTCAAGGAACATTCGAGCCCCGCTTCTTCAGGCGGTATGTTTCATGACTCTTGGTCAGCCCATCAGTTAGGGCAGAGTTATTTGTTGGGGCCCACCGAGGCTGCCGCCAAAGTATATAAAGGCGCGCATTGCCCGAGCAACATTCCCACGAAAACTTATGAAGTATCTGCAATCAATGTTGAGGTCACCCTGAACCAATGGGGCGACTACTATCCGGGATATATGTATGTTCTGGATAAAGACATTGGTAAAGTCCGGACTGAAGAAAAAGCCAATGCTAAGGCGCGTGATGACGAGCTGGATCCTGGAATGGTTTCTACCGGCTTGCAGGGTGACGCAATTCAGCCGATGACGATTCGTGCTAATCAGGGCGATTGTGTTCGTATCAAGTTCACGAACCGTTTGGAAGATGAAGATGCAGGCTTCCAGATCAGTGGTTCCGCAATGATCATCAGCGCATCCGGCAAGCCCAATACAGCGGCTACCCCCGGTTCGAACATCGGTGCTGGCGAAAATACGGTATACGAGTGGCACATTCCTGTGGACGAGCAGGAAGGTAGCCATATGATTCAAAACCATGCGGGTCGCGATCCTTCCGCACTTGGTTTGATCGGTGCTTTCATTGTAGAGCCGAGAGGTTCTCGTTATATCGATCCGTGGACCGGTGAGCCGTTGGAAAACGGCTGGATGGCTATGATTGTTAATGACGAAGAAAGAGACTTCCGTGAATTCGCGTTGTTCTACCATGAAGTTGGTGACGAATCTTTTCGTCCTCTCAACCGACATGGCGAAATGATTCCACAACGCGATCCGCTGACAGATGCTTATCGTCCTTCAGCGCGCGCGATGAACTTTCGTTCTGAACCGTTTGGTATTAACAACTTGGCAGAACAAGAAAAACGGTTTCATTATGAAGACGAATCTTTGTCTTACAGCTCCTATACTTTTGCTGATGCACCAACCACGATTCCTCGTTCTTATCTGGGCGATCCGGCAAAATTTCGTTTGATCCATGGTGGTGGTGAAGTGTTCCATTCTCATCATCCACACGGTGGTTCTATTCGATGGACCCGTTCTCCGAAACGGGAAGTTCAACTTGCCAACTTGACCTCGGCTGCTTACGATGGCCCCGTCAAGTACCCGGTTGTTCGTACCACCACCGACCGTGTTGACGTTGAAGTTATTGGTCCTTCTGAAGCACTCGATCTTGAGACCGAGTGTGGATCTGGACTTTGTCAGCGTTTAGCGGGTGATTTTCTTTTCCATTGTCATGTAGCGCATCACTATGTTGCAGGCATGTGGGGTTATTGGCGTGTGTACAACACACTTCAAACCGGTAACTATCCACTGGAAAGCACCGATGTAATGCGTCCTTTGAAAGAGCTTCCAGATCGTGCAGGAAGAATTCCTAAAGGACAGACTTCAGATAAATTGGTCGGAAAAACTATGGACTGGTTTGGTAAGAAGTTCAAAGTCACTGGTAAAGGCAAAAGCGACTGGAGCAAAGAAACGCCAGTTGTAAATGTCAAAGACTGGGTTAAGTATATGCTTCCGCCTAAAGGGCAGCCCGGTCATACCGATGATGAAAGAGGTCAGATTCTTGCCTACGATGGTTCTGTTTGGGATTACGACTGGAAAGGTACGCAGGCATTGTCTGAGCGTGAGACAACCACTAAAGTGTCAAAATATATTTCACCGCGTCCGGGAAAACGCCATCCGTTGCAGTTTGACCAGCACGGTAAGTTGGCATGGCCGCATATGACACCACATTTTGGTAAACGTGTTCCTTTTGCGCGTAACCATGGTGGTGCTCCTTGGCTGGAGCCGTTCCACATGCAGACGGATACCGATGTTATTACCAAGACGGAATCCGGTAGTGCTCGAAGTGGTCCAGATATGGAGAATACAGGTGGTGCTAAACCAGGTGAGCAGGGGCGATGGAGCCTTTGTCCTCCAGGTGCAGGACGCAAGCAGTACAATCTGCATTTCATCAACACACCGATCGAGCTTTCTGCGGCGGTGGGTAATACTCCACCCATTATTGATAAATATGGTTTGATCTATGTTATCGATGAAGATATGGCGGAAGTAAAAGCTGATCCGAAGAAAGCTATTCCTCTCGTAATTCGTGCAAACGTTTACGATTGTGTTGACCTTCTTTTGACCAGTGAATGGAATGATGATGATTTCACCAACTTCCAGATGTCGAAGTTGAATATTCATCCGCATTTCTTTCAGTTCGACAATCAGGCCTCAGATGGCGTTATTTCTGGTTTCTCTTATGACCAGTCCATGAGGTCTTATAAGCAGTTCACTAAGAAGATGAAAGACGGGCACCATGTGGGTATGCCGGTTCCGATGAACGCCAAGCTGTTGAAGGCAACGAGACCCGGTGACACCAAGGTGCAAGTTCAAATGGCGGGTCACGCGACGCCTTACCATGCTGGTGCCGATATCATTGTTGGTATCGAAGTGCCTAACGGTAAAGACGCTCGCTGGATCAAAAGTATCACGCCTGATCCAAACAAGGGTATTGCCAAAGATGGTAAGTACACCATCGAGTTCACAGAAGGCATGACCCATGGTCATAAAGCAGGACAGATTGTCAGCACCGAGTACGTTCGCTACCGATGGTGGGTGGACGTTGATCTGGGACTGGTATTCTGGCATGACCATGCGTTTGGTGCTACCACTTGGCCGCATGGCGGAATCGGGTCTACCATCGTTGAGCCTTGGGGTTCCACGTATCACGATCCGAAAACCGGTGAAGAGATCCGCAGTGGTCCAGTCGCCGACATTCATGGAACCGAACCTTTCGCTTACGGGCGTAACGGTAGTTTCCGTGAAATCGTAGTTCAATTGCACGATACAGTTCCACATACCGCGCAGTTAGTTACAGCAGGAAATCCCCCAGGACTGTCACGTGAAAATGCGATCGCCGCAGGTCAGTCGATCTCATTCCAGATGCCGAAGACGATGCAAGCAGCTGCTTTCCCGTATCTCAATGGCGGAACCCACACGACAGGGGGTGGATTTAACTTCCGCGCCGCTTCTTTGTCAGCTCGTTTGCTATCTAACAAAGATGCATCGCAACTGTTCAGCAGTAGAACGCATCGTGACCCAGATACGCCTATGATTCGTGCGTATGTTGGGGATAACGTTGTGTTCCGCATGTTGCACGGTATGATGAACGAAACCCATGTTTTCTCCCTTTCAGGGCATGGGTTCAGACCTGAGCGTTATGATCCAGATTCTCGTGTCACCAACGCTCTGCATATTGGTATCGCCGAACGATTTGATCTGGCAACCACCGCTGGTGGTTATCAGTCAATGGCAGGTGATTACCTGATGTTTGATGGTCGAACCTCACATCTGTCTGAAGGCAGTTGGGGTATCTTCCGTGTACATGATAAGAAACAAAAAGACTTGAAAGTGCTTCCAGGCAACGAAAACTTTGCCAGCAAAGCGAAGAAAGAGCTTTGCCCAAGTGGAGCACCGGTTAAAAGTTTCAGTGTTGTAGCGATTGATAAGAAGTTGCAATTCAACGCCAATACCGAATCTGAAATCGAGGTCGACTTCGAGCGTAAATTACTAGTTGGAAACCCAACAGGTAAAATCTTTGCTCTCGAAGGTGAAGCGAAGCAAGCCGCAACAGATCGGCATATGCCACATCCGTTGACCTTGCGTGCCAACATTGGCGATTGTGTCAAAATCAAATTGACCAACCGCTTGAAAGAAGGCAATGCTTCAATGCATGTTAACAACATCGCGTTCGATCCTCTGACTTCTCAGGGTATCAACGTTGGGAATAACCCAGGCGACCAAACGGTTGCTCCGGGAAAATCGAAGAACTACGAGTACTACGCGCATCCTGATTACAACATCAACGGCGCGTTGATTTGGGACTTCGGTAACCTGACGACGAACGTTCGTGATGGTATGTTCGGTGGCATCATCATCGGCCCACGTGGCTCGGTGTATCGCGATCCAGCAACCGGGAAAGATATTTCTCTCGGCAACTCCTGGAAAGCGGACGTTATCATCGACAAGTCACATCCTGAAAATGCAAAACTTGAGAACTACAGGGATTTCGCACTGTATTTCCAGGATGAAGACAATATCATTGGTACATCTTTCATGCCTTACCTGCAAAACGTAGCGGGCCTGACAGGTGTTAACTATCGCCTTGAGCCTTGGCTCTATAGGGAAGACGAGGGTTGTGAACTTGGTAACATGTTCACAGCTTGTGTTGCTGCAGATCAAGATCCTGCAACACCGACTCTGAAAGCCCATGCAGGCGATAACGTTATGATCAATATCTTTGGTGCTCATAACGAACAAAACCAGATGTTCAATTTGGACGGCCATCAGTGGCGGCGTCATCTGAATCAAGAAGGTTCAGATATGATCGACACCGAAGAGTTTGGCGGAGGCGAGTACATCCAAGCCTTCTTCAATGCTGGCGGTACGTACAAGAACCCTGGTACGTACCTGTGGTTTAACGCTCGCACACCTTATCAACAAGCGGGTCAGTGGGGTTACTTCAAGGTTCTGCCTTCAGGTGATCGCTCCATCCTGCCGTTGGGTAAAGTGACAACCAAGGGCGTAAAAACTGCGTCTCAACCTACAGAAGAAGAGAAAGCCGCTTCCGTAGCGAAAGACGATCGTCTGTCGATGCGTTAAGATCGATAGATTAAATTGCTACACAGACAGGGGGGCCATTCGGCCTCCCTGTTTTTTTTTGCTCGGCGCAAGGTCAGTTTTGGTTTTTCATTGTTTCAGGTGTGAGAGGCCGGAAGACAAGATAGTCTTACTGAGATAAGGTTTTCACAACTGGCTATCTTATGAATTTATGGCGGTTAGTTCTTCTTGGGCGATCGTTTTTTTTATGAAAAATTTTGTAGACAAACGGTAGATAGTTTACTTCCAATTGCGCATTGAAAATAAAAACTTAGTATTTAATAACCTCACCATCCTAAAAAAAAAGTCTTGATTAGATTTACCAGTCTTGAAATATGGGCCCAGCTAAAGATTGGACACCCATAACAAAGCCTGGGCACTTCTAATACAAACAGATTAAACCCAAAATGGTGTTGCTCGTTTGGTCCAACTAAATATTGCTTTCTTTTCTCCAACGTAATAATTCCTATATGCGGTGATCGGGTCTTTATGGCGGTATTTTTCAGGCATTACCTGGGCGAATGAAGTCAGACCAAAATCCGGGATTATTAGGGCTGGCATGGATTGGATCAGGTCGAATGATTTATGGTTAATCTCTTTTCCAAAACGGAATCTATACTCCTGATTTAGTTCAAAGGCTAAACTACGAAGCCACTTCCAGTTGGAAAGTGATTTTCCTATCCACAATGTGCAAGGGTGGTTTGCATGAGTAGCTTTGTAGCCATAACTAACGCCATTTAGTCTTAAAACTGTACTGAGTAATTGCGCGGATTCCAGAATCATTTTCACCACATGCTTATCACAATGATACTGGGCACAATTTTGAATATTGGAGTCCAATATAAATATATTCACGTGACATTCTTTATAAGTTGAGGTTAATGAAATTCCTCTATATTCACCGAAAGTGGCACTTTTTCATCGCAGGAAATACTAGGATTAAATCCACATTCATGCATTTTCAGCAACTCAGAATCCAGAATCTTTGGATTGCCTCTGGCAAATCGTTGGGATGAGTAAAATTGTTTCGTAGCTTCTTCATGGCTCCCCAACATATGGAGGCTTAGAGCGAGATTGAAATATAGAATTCCCTTGCTCGGGTCTCTTAATTGTTCTGCAAGGTTCATCCCTTTTTTAAATTGTTCAATAGCTGTTTCGAAACTTCCCTCATCAAATAATTCAATTCCCTGTTGATTGATTTGACTAATTTCCAGATCAAAACTCTTCGAGCCTTCCACTTTTGGAAGTTTGATGGGGGATTCCTGAGTTGCCCATG
>JBLFWU010000049.1:0-21906 GCA_047610985.1 Nitrospinales bacterium
CCTTGCCGGACTTTATGAACGAGGCGAGGCGGTTTCTCACAGTCGACATGAATGCCTGAAATGGTATCGGCGTGCAGCAGAGCAGGGCAATGATTTGGCTCAATATAATCTGGCACGAATGCTCGATAGATCGAAGGATGCTTTAGACTGGTATCATAAATCAGCGGATCAAGGCAATACCTTGGCGCGGGTAGAACTGGGGTATCATTATCAAACTGAAAATGAAGTTGCGGCTTTCAAATGGTTCCGGCTAGCTGCTGAGCACGGTCACAATGATGCGCAATATCAACTTGGCTTGATGTATCGCAATGGCCGAGGAACCGAGATTCATTTTGTCGAAGCAATTCACTGGCTGAGACGCGCCGCAGAGCAGGACCACCTTCCTGCAATCGGAGCATTGCAAAAACTTGAACATGCGTTGCAGGTTTAGTCCTCCCCCCTGTATTTTTTCGGCTAAAGTACTGTTTTTTTTGGACTTTTCGCTTGATGTCTCGTAACTAATTGATTATATTGGCTTTTAGATAGCGGAATTGGGTGTTCCGTTATGCTGGGTGAAAAGGTGCCTAATTATCAATTAGTTACCCCAAACTCGAAAAACGTATTTCTTATCCCATTAGAATTTTCAATCCCCAAAGTTTTCGTAGGAGGACCCATCATGAACAGTGTCACCACTCACCCCTTATCAGTATCTCGATTGTTCAGTGCAATTCAGGGAAACTTGGAGCAACGCGCTTACAGTCCACAGACAATTAAAGCTTATCTCGGACAATTACGAAATTTCGTTCGTAACAAAAATTTAACGAACCCGCGTGATGTCACAGATGTAGAAATTCGCCAATACCTGGCGGACCTTATTGCTCAAGGCAAGTCGCGGTCTACAGTGGATCAGGCATACAACGCGCTCAGCTATTTCCATAAGGCGGTTTACAATCAGGATTTGGTTTTGGAAGGATTCAAAAGGCCGGGGAAGAAAAAATTAAAGCCAGTAGTGCTTACCATCAGTGAAGTTAAAAAGATTGCGATTTCTGCTGAAAACCTGAAGCATAGACTGATGATTGAATTGGCATATACTGCGGGACTCCGGGTTTCTGAACTGGTTGCAGTAAAGGTTCAGCATTTGAATCTGGAAAAACTGAAAGTATTTGTACCGGGAATGGGCAAGTTGGGTGCCCGAACAACAATTTTTTCTATGGGACTTAAAGATGCTTTGCAAAGGCAGATAGGAAACAAAGGACCGGATGATTATCTTTTTCCAAGTGAGAGAGGTGGAAATTTGACCACACGAAGTGTGACCAAATTTTTCAAGGCTGCACTGCAAACTTCGGGAGTTGAAAAGGAAGTGACTCCGCATTCGTTACGGCAGTCTTTCACAGCTTTCATGCTTGCTAAAGGCAACGATAAGGCTTCGGTGCAATCGTTATTAGGTCGTCGCGCCCTCTAGCGAGGGAGGCAATGGGTCGGTACCCACCCTATATAAATAGAGTTGAGCCTTTTACTTTCTGTATTTCCTCCCCTCCCTTCATAGGGAGGGGGTAGGGAAGGGTTGGATTAAACTTCTCCCACCAAAAATTAATCTACCGGTTGGTATCGCATGTTGCGGCGTTGAGGGGTAAAGCCGCCATCGGTGATGAGCCTTATAATTTCTTCTTCGTCGAGACAATAGACAGTACCTGCCGCAGCTACTACATTTTCTTCCATCATAGTACTCCCCATATCGTTGGCTCCATAGTAAAGAGAAACCTGACCAATTTTGGGTCCCTGTGTTACCCATGAGGATTGCAAATTATCGAAGTTGTCGAGAAAAATTCTACTTATAGCCAGAGTCTTTAAGTAATCGAATCCGGTAACGGCTGTTTTTATTCCTGTTTGTCCTTGTAGTTCTGTGTTTCCGGGCTGAAACCCCCATGCAATAAAAGCAGTGAATCCGCCAGTTTTATCCTGCAGTTGACGGAGCCGATTGAGGTGTTCGATCCGCTCTTCTAAGGTCTCTACATGGCCGAACATCATAGTAGCGGTGGTGGGGATATCCAATTGATGTGCCTGCTCCATCACTTCCAGCCACTCGTCACTGTTGCATTTTTTGGGACTGATGATTTGCCGTACTCGATCGACAAGAATTTCTGCGCCGCCTCCGGGTATGGAGTCGAGTCCTGCTGCTTTCATTCTTTTTAAAGTTTCATTCAGAGATATTTTAGATATCAGACTGGTATGCAGAATCTCGGAAGGCGAAAGTGCATGCAGATGAATATTATATTTTGCTTTGATATTTTTAAACAGGTCTTCAAAGTAATCGATTTTGAGATTATTGTTATGTCCACCCTGAAGCAATATCTGTTGTCCGCCAAGCGCCAAGGTTTCTTCGATTTTTTTTGCAATGGTTTCGAAAGGTAAGACATATGCATCTTTGTCGGATTCTTTTCGATAAAAAGCACAGAAGGAACAGTCGGTGACGCAGATATTAGTGTAGTTAATATTGCGATCAACGATATACGTTACCGTTTTATTTTTTTTGAGTTTTTTACGGGTCAGTCGAGATGCCACGTTTCCCAGCAATAGAATATCTTTTGCGCTGAAGAGTTTAACCGCTTCAGAAGGTTCGAGGCGTTGCCCTGCAATTGCTTTTTCGAGGATAGATTCAATCATTAGGGTTGTCGCAATGGATTTCGAGATGGTTGTCATCGGGATCATTGAAATAGATGGATTCTCCATCACCCCGTTTAACCGGGCCGTTACCTATATCGATGTTTTTAGATTGAAGTTCTTTAACGATACTTTCAAAGTCAGTGGGGGCAGCTTCGAAGGCAAGGTGTAGATAGCCTTCTTCGCTGAGAAGGTTCATGGCCTCTTTGACTTCTAGTTCAGGGGCTTCAAAGAGGGCAATGGCAGCGTTTCCAGTTTCCAACATAAGATGCCGCAGTCCTTTAGAAAACCGGTGTGTTACTTGGAATCCCAATATATCAGTGTAGAATCTTTCGGCTCGATCAAGATCCTTTACATTGAGCGCAATATGATGAATACCTTTGAGTTGCATGACAGGGGGACTAAAGAGTTCCGGGGCCAGCGCCAGCAGGTAGTGAGAGCCCATCAACACCGAGATCTCCCATAGCCTCTTCTTCGGTTACTACAAAAATATGGTATCCGAATTTACTTTTTATTGGCCCTCGCACTTCTCCGACAGGGGATTCCATTGCCGCTTTTTCAAGCTCTGGTGCGGAAGTATTGAATTCGATAAAGCCTAAATCGCCGCCTTTGTTCCGAGTGCCGCAGGCACTGTATTTTTTTGCCATTTTTGCAAACATCTTAAACATCATTTCTTTGTCCTTGTACTCATCATCTTTGAAATGATCGAGTAGAACATTTGCCAGCTCTTCTGTGCTTAAAACGATATGACTGACTCTAATAGATCTTATGGGTGGCATTTTGGCATCCTCGCCCTTTGCGTATGGAATAATTTATATATCCAAATTATACGGGAACTGGCAGTTAAAAAGAAGAAAATTAAGACTTATAGTAGTTCTCAATGGCATCGAGTAGGGATGCGACAGTATATTCCTGTGGAAGGATATCGACCTTCAATCCGGCTTCTTCTGCTGTTTTTGCAGTGACGGGGCCAATGCAGGCGATGCGGGTTTTTTTTATTTTTGGCAAGAGTGCCTCTCCGGTTAATGCGAGAAAATTTTTGACAGTGGATGACGAGGTGAATGTCAGTACATCGATATTGTCCGACCGCAGTCTTTTTGCCAGAGCATCAGATTTGACTTTCGGTAAAACGGTTTGATAAGCGGGAGCGACATCCACCTTTGCTCCCATTTCTCGAAGTTTTTCAGGGAGAACTTCGCGGGCAACGGTAGCGCGGGGAATGAGGAACCGTTTCCCGTCAATGTTTTCTTTGCCAATACTTTCTATCAGAGATTCTGCGACAAAATCTTCAGGAACCACATCGACGCAAATCCCCAGATCACGTACCGCTTCGGCTGTCTTGGGTCCAATGGTAAAGACTCGCACGCCTTTTAAATTGCGGATGTCTTGCTGTATTTCTTTGAGTCGTTGTGAAAAAAAACGTACTCCGTTAACGCTGGTAAAAATGAGGCCATCATAACGAGAAAGATTGTTCAATGCGTCATCAAGCGGTGCCCAGTTATCGGGTGCAATTGTCTCGATGACTGGAAAGAAAAAGGGTTCTGCACCCAATTCTCGCAATCGTTCGATCATGCTTTCGGCCTGGTCTCCCTTACGGGTTACCACAATGGTTTTGCCGAAAAGAGGTAAGTGTTCGTACCATTCTATTTCGGGTTTGAGATTAACCACTTCGCCGATAACGGTGAGGGCGGGAGGGGATAGTTTTTCTTTGGAGGCAATTTCTACAATGGTCGAGAGAGTTCCTTTACAGGTTTTCTGGCGCGCTGTGCTTCCCCATTGAATAACGGCAATGGGTGTTTCTGGGTTTTTACCAAACTTAATTAGTTTTTCCACGATCAAAGCCAGTTTGCGCGCGCCCATTAAAAATACCAGAGTGCCGGATCGGGAAGCTATTTTTTCCCAATCGATGTGGATGTCGTCCTGATTTTTTTCATTACTTCCTGTGATAATGGAAAGTGTGGAAGAAAGATGTCGATGAGTCAAGGGAATGCCAGCATAGGCAGCAACCCCAGTTACCGATGTGACACCGGGAACAATGAGAAAGGGGATTTTTAACTTGTTGACCGCTTGAATTTCTTCCCCTCCACGGCCAAAAATAAAAGGGTCACCACCTTTGAGTCGTACAACAATTTTTCCTTCTTTGGCTTTTTCAACAAGCAGAGCGTTAATTTTTTCCTGATCGAGACTGGCAACTCCTTCTTTTTTCCCAACGTAGATAATTTCGGTTTCTTTTTGCGTAAAACGCAACAGGTCTTCGTTGACCAGATGGTCGAAAAGAACAACATCGGCTTTTTGTAGCCAGTGCTTTCCATGCAAGGTCAGCAGGCCCGCATCCCCTGGTCCGGCACCTACAAGGATTACTTTGCCCTGCTTGTTGCTAGAATTATTCATTTTGGGAATGGAGGTGATTGGCCATATTTGCAAAGTCGGATATGGACAGAGTTTCGCCTCGTCTGGAAAGGTCGATGCCGGCAAGTCGGGTTTGCCCTTGTTCGAATTTGTCTTCCCATGGCTTTAGATTGTTTTTGAGCATTTTTCGTTTGTGCAAAAACGCCGCGTTGACTATTTTAAAAAAAAGTTGTGGATCTTCAACTTGCACACTGGGTTTTGGCAGTGGTTTCAGGGAGAACAGAGAAGAGTCAATTTTCGGCCGCGGTGAAAAAGCAGTGTTGGGTATTTCCAGCAAGCGTTCTACTTTGCAGTGGTACTGCACATAAACCGATAGGGAACTGTATTCTTTGTTGCACGGCTCCGCTGTCAGTCGATCGACGACTTCTTTCTGCATCATCAGGGTCATGGACTGAATTCGGCTGCCAAAATGGATTAGTTTTTTCATTATATGGGTGGCCGCATAGTAAGGAAGGTTGGATACGACTTTAAAGCCTGATTCGAGAGAGGCGTAGTCGAATTTTGCGGCATCCTTTTCTATTAACCTTAAAGAAGGGCTATCAGAAAAGCGGTTTTCCAATTCCCGGCATAGTTTAGGATCGAGTTCAATAGCAGTTAGGGAACGGGCGATTGGGAGAAGCCGTTGAGTGAGGACGCCCTTTCCGGGTCCAATTTCGACAACGTGATCCTCAGGTTGGATATTTGCTAACGTGATAATGTTGTGCGCAATTTCAGAATCGACAAGAAAATTTTGCCCGAGAGGCCTTTTTCTCATTGCATGGAAAGGGTGGATCGCGACAACCGAGTCGCCGTTCTTAATGCGAGCTTAAGGTTTTCTGCAGAGGCTTTATTGCGACCCACAATATCGTAGGCAGTGCCATGATCCACAGAGGTTCGCAAAATGGGCAGGCCCATAGTTATATTGACGCCTATGCCGTTCATTTTAACGGGGATCATACCCTGATCGTGATACATGCAGATGACCGCATCGTACTTTTCGGATGCTGTTCTTTGAAACAAGGAGTCGGCTGGATAAGGGCCGCTTGCCTGAATGCCATCCTGCTGGGCAATTTTTATTGCGGGAAGGATGAACTCTATTTCTTCCTGTCCAAAAATACCTCCATCGCCAGAATGGGGATTAAGACCGACCACTGCAATGCTGGGAATATCTGTAACATGTTTCTGCAACCAGTCGTTCGTCTGCCGGATGCTTTGTAAAACTTTTTCTTTAGTAATTTGTGACTTGACCTGATCCAAAGGAAGATGGGTTGTAACTAATACTACTCGTAGCGAATTTCCTTCCATCATAAGGACGGGGTTTTTAGAATTTGTCAAGTGTCCTAAAAGTTCAGTATGTCCCGGAAAAAGATGGCCCGCTAAATGTAAACTTTGCTTATTAATGGGGCCGGTGGTGATGGCGGCGACCTCATCTTTGAGAGCTAGCTCAACGGCTTTTTGGATGGCTTCATAACTGGCCTTGCCGCCCTCTGCAGAGGGCTTCCCCATGGGAAGTGCCTCGGGTACATTCTTAAGGTCGATGACATCTATGGTGCAGGTCTGGTACCAACCTTCTTCAGGTGAGGTGACCGAATGGATGAGGATTTCTGGTGCAATTTGCTTTGCGGTTCTTTTAAGTAACTCGGCATCGCCAATTACTAAAATCCGGGTATCGTTCGATAAGTGTTCGTCCTGAAACGCTTTGACAATTATTTCAGGGCCGATCCCCGCAGGGTCGCCGAGAGTTAATGCAATGATGGCTTCCATTTATTATTCTTTTAGATGTAAGTAAGAGTGGGGGAAAAAGTTGTAAAAAGTAACTAACAGCATTTGATGCAATAAATTTACCCGCTCTTGGGTTGCAAGAGCGGGTAAAGGTTTGAAACCATTTTCCTGAGATTGCTATTTTCTAAGCTCGTGAATTTTCCCGGCAGACTTCCCCTTGGCGGTAATAGGCTTTGGGCTTGCATCGAGAATTTTCTTGTCCACGTTGTCCTCATATTCTTTAAAGTTTTCAATAAACTGGTTGGCCAGTTCATTGGCTTTTTCGTCATACGCTTCCGGATTTTTCCAGGTATTTCTGGGGAACAGGTATTCTTTCGGTACATCTTTAACAACCAGAGGAATTTGTATGCCGAACACCGGATCGGTTTCGGTTTCAACATTGTCCAATTGACCTTCGAGAATAGCCTTGATCATAGCGCGGGTGTATTTAATTTCGATTCTTTTCCCTACCCCGTAAGCTCCTCCCGTCCAACCGGTGTTGACGAGCCAGCAGGAGACCTTATGCTTGTCAATTCTTTCACCAAGCATATCGGCATAAACCGAAGGATGTAATGACATGAAGGGTGCGCCAAAACAGGTACTGAAAATAGCTGTGGGTTCGCGGCTCATGCCCTTTTCGGTGCCCGCAACTTTGGCCGTGTAACCAGAAATGAAGTGGTACATAGCTTGTTCGGGTGTTAGTTTTGAAACTGGAGGCATGACACCATAAGCATCGCAGGTAAGCATGATTACATTATTAGGATGCCCACCCATGCCTTCGAGTACCGCGTTGTTAATATGTGTGATGGGGTAGCTGGCACGTGTGTTTTCAGTCAGGCTGGCATCGTCTAAATCCAGCCGCCGTGCATCTTTGCTCAGAACTACGTTCTCAAGCAAGGTCCCAAATTTACGTGTGCATTCAAAAATTTCCGGCTCAGACTTTTGAGAGAGGCGGATCACTTTGGCATAACAACCGCCTTCAAAATTAAAAACACCGCGATCGCTCCACCCATGCTCATCGTCTCCTATCAGTTTCCTTTTAGGGTCGGCGGACAAAGTGGTTTTGCCAGTTCCGGAAAGACCAAAAAATATCGCAGAATCGCCTTTATCGCCAATATTTGCCGAGCAATGCATGGATAAAACGGACTGTTTCTGTGGCAATAGGTAATTTAAAATGGAGAAAACAGATTTCTTGATTTCACCCGCGTAGCTGGTGCCTCCAATAAGTACCAACTGTCTTCCAAAATCAACAATAACAAATACTTCCGAATTGGTTCCGTCGATAGCTGGGACAGCTTTGAAGTCCGGCACGTGCATGATGGTGAATGCGGGGTCGTGGTTTTCCAGCTTTGCCATATCGCGTATTTGGATAAACATATTTCGCGCAAAAAGACTGTGCCATGCATGTTCTGTTATAACCCGGATATGAGTCTGGTGTTTTGGGTCGCAACCAGCGCAACAATCCTGAACATAGACTTCCTTACCTTGCAAATAGGCAAGAATGCGAGAATAGAGGCCTTCAAATTGTTCTACGGAAAAGGGGCGGTTCACCTTTCCCCACCAGATATTTTCCTGGCTGGAAGGCTCCTTTACGATAAACTTGTCGTTAGGGGCTCTACCCGTGTGTTCACCCGTGGTTACGCAAACAGGGCCAAGATGCGACAATTCGCCTTCTTTATTGGCTATGATGTGTTCGTAAAGCTGTGGAGTGGATAAATTCCAGTTGATTTTTTTTAAGTTTTTGAGGCCGTGAGTTTCCAAACCTACTTTGTGCTTTAAAACATTTTGCGGCATGGACAAAATTCCTTTATGATAAGGCGGTGAGCGACCGTAAACCCTTATTGGGGAACAGTTTCCCCCATTCTTGGGGCCTACTAATAAACCATAATTTATTTTAGCATATAAAATAAAAATGAAAATAGGTTTTTGAGGCTAAAACTCTAATTCTTATCGGTTAAAAACAGGAATCCTTAAAATGTTCAATTTTCTGGAAAAAAAGGCAAAAGAGCCAATTATTAAGATTCTGGCCCGGGAACGTACTCAGTATAACGATATTTATGTCATTCAAAATGACGATTACCGGGAGCTTTGGTTCAAGGGCAATGGCGATTACTTTTTGCAAAGTCGGGTGAATGTTGAGCAACAAAAACAATTGGCATTGGTTTATTCAAATATGATGATGGCGTCTTTGCTTTTCTGTCCCAAGCCGCAAAGATTATTAATGGTCGGGTTAGGGGGGGCAGCGGTTACTAATTTTCTCAGCCAGCAGTTCCCGAATTTGCACATTGATGTTGTGGAAATTGATCCCAAAGTAATTGAGGTTTCCAAAAAGTATTTTTATCTGCGTGAATCTAATCGTTATCGGGTTTTTGAAGAAGATGGCAGGGTGTTCATTCAGAATCGAAAAGGGCAGGAGCCGTATGACTGGATTATACTTGATGCGTTCAAAAGCGGGTCGATTCCCTATCATTTAAAGACCTATGAGTTTTATAAAGAGATCCGCGCTATTTTAAAACCCGAGGGGATTGTGGGTTCGAACTTATACGGCAAGGGAAATTCCTTAAAGCCTCGAGATACAAAAACCTTTATGTCAGTTTTTCCAAATATTTATTGTTTCGAGGATGACGAACGCGTTGCAACCGTATTAATCGCGAATGGTGGGGAGCGTTGGTCTGAAGAAAAAATAAATGAGAGGGCAGCAATTTCTAATAAAATGCCCGAACCGTTTTCGATGCAGGAGGTTGCGAAAACCTATCGATCAGGAAAGTTTGTCAAAGAATCTGTAGCGAGGTTTGACGACCACTTTTCAGAGAAGGGTTTTTTGCATGACGTGGAAAAAGAGAACCGATCAAGTGTTAAGCCTAGACGGTATCCGATAAAAAATATTCACTGAAAAACGAGAGCGTGGGTTTTTAAGATGGGAGATTGAAAACTTGTACTTTTCTGCCGTCAAAGTTGGACACAAACAACCGACCGTTGTGAATAGAGAGTCCTGCTGTTTTACCTAGCCCTCCGGTTCTGTTTCCTTGCTTTCGATAAATATCAATGACTTCGAGGTTGTTGTTCAAGTGAATGATTTGGTTGTTCCAAAAATCAGATCCAAATATCCCATATTTAGGATCGCAGGCAAGAAAATAAATCTCATCGAAACCCAAGCCTTCCTGTGGTACCTGATTAATCAATTTGCCAGCGGCATCAAAACGTTTCAATAAGAATTCTGAGCGGTCACCTACAATGGTTCCTCCATCTTCGAGGCAAAAAACTCCGCAGGGTGCATTCAGGTTTTCTGATTGCTCGGTAGAGAAGGGAGTTTCTTTCCCATTCGAGTCGAAGATCGCAATCCGGTTGTTGTCGAGATCAGCGATATGAATTTGGTCTTGAGAGTCTATTGAAAGTGAAAATACATGACCGAGAACCCCCTCTTCGAATTGAAGGATGAAATTTCCTTCCGCATCAAATTTTTTAACCTCCCCATTTCCTTCGTCAATGACATAAATATTATCGTGACTATCGGTCGCTAAGTTGTTCGGATATTTGAAAGCCCCTGGGGTGTTTCCCCAGTTTCCAAAATGAAACCTGTGCTTTCCCTCGGATGAATAGCAATGAATACGGTGGTTTTCATAGTCGGCTACCAAAAGGTCTCCTTTACTGTTATGGGTAAGGCCTTGAGGGAATAAAGGCAATCCAATTTCTGGGCCAACTTTACTAATAGAAAAAACTTGCTTTAATTGCGTCTCAGGAGCTGATGTATTTGCTTCTGTAAAATTTAGAATCAGATCGATCATGTTTTTTGATCGCATGCTTCTCTTAAGTTTCAGCTCTAATCGATTTACATTTGCCTGGAGTTGGATTATATTCTCATCCACTTTTATGGATGCATCGATGTCGGAGATATCGTGAGCGGATTCAAACTGTTTTTGCTGCAACCTCAAAGCTGCCATTTCAAAAAATTTTGATTTTCTCTCGCGGGAAAATTTCAATGAGTCGCTGTCCAGTTTTTTAGCATAGATTGCAAGTTCGTCGAACAATTGCGCATTATCTTGAGGTTGATTTAAAACCTGAGCTATTGCTGCCCCTGAAATCAGTCGATGCAGATTGAGATCTTCATTGATATCGAGCCCTCTAATCATCCTGCGTATCAGGTTCAACTGGAAGTCAAAAACGGCCATATTGTTGTTTATGCCAATGGGGGTTGTTTTGTCTTCTGTTCCTACCTGTCTTTGTTGTGCGTCCAAATCTATTCTTTGTCGCTCCATGTCATCCAGTTGATCAAATATTTCCTGGAATTTTTCTTCAAATACAGATTGTGCTTTCAGTGTGGCGAGGCATTGTGTGATCAGTTCGCTTTTCTGATTTGCAAGGGAAGCGGAGTTGTATTTATTAGGCCCCCATAGCAATATCCCGTTTTCAAATTTAATTTCAGCGGATTGTGACTGCAGGACTCTGGCAGTTTGTTCTATATCCAGATTTTCGGAATCAAAAGCGACTGGTTCAAAATCGTCGATGCTAGTTTCTAAAGTGGAACTGTTTTTATTTTCCCAGTGGGGCATGACTGAATCCAGAGTTTCTAGGAATTGTGGCTCCAAAAAATCCATTGTTTGCCAATGTTCATGGAAGCGGATCATTATACGGGTAGCTTTCTCGGAGAAAATAGAACTTGAGGTCAGGCCGGAAAGAAGTTTTCTAATTTCTTTATTGTGGATTGCCTGACGAGCTAGAACTTTCAAAACCTGAAAATGGGTCCGCATTTGAAATTGCAGATGCAAAAGAAGGTCCAGGATCCTGCCGCTATAATAATTCTTTATAAGAAAGGAAGGAAGTTGGTCACTGCCGGCATCACCTAGAATTTGCACCATGGACTCTTCACATTTTTCTTTTTGGTCAAAGTATTCATTGATAATATCTACCGAGGTGATCCACTGGCGATCTAGCAGGCTCGATATATTTCCCATCTGTGTTTCATTGATTTCACTTTCAATCAGGTAGTAAATAAAACTATAAAATTGTTGTGTTGATTTTCGAAAGAAATAAAAAGTATTGCGGGTTTGTCGAAAATTTTCCCTGTCTTCCTGTTCGTATTTGTAAAGATCCTTGTTGAATTCGCGTAGCCCTTGTGGGTCGCTTAGGATCAGTTTCTGTTCTTGCATCTGAATTTCATTGAGTTTTTTGGCGGCCTCTTGCCAGAACTGAAAAGCAGTTGTCATGCTTTTTCTTGATTCATTGAGTTGATTTTCGATCAATGGAATCGCAAGATCAATGCTTGATCCGGTAATTTTTTTTCCTTCAAAAGCCAGTCGGCCAAGATGAAGAGGCGCCTCTGAATTTTTCCCTGCAGGGTTTTTACTGAGCAGGTCTAATGTTTGCTCCAGAGCCGCTAACGATTTGGGGTCATTTTTATTTTTTGCCTGTACCAGGGAATAATAATAAACGTGTTCTGGGTTCAGGGGTTCGCTCGTTGCTAGTTTTTCTGCCAGAGTGTTTTCTGTGCATGTCGGAATTTGATACTTGAGTATTTTGGTGTCAAAAGTTGAACCGACAAATAAATTCCCTGCAGAGTCTATCCGTGTCAGGCAGGGTGCTTCCAGCGGTGTCTCTTCGTGTTCGATCACATTCAAATATTGACCGAAGGAAGTGAATATTTGGATCCGGTTGTTGTTCAGGTCGGCGATATAAAGTAAATCATTGGCGGCGATCGAAACACAAAGTGGATATTGAAATTGTCCAGGCTCATCCCCTTGTTCCCCGAAAGTTAATACCAGCTGCCATTTTTTATCAAATTTCAGAATACGATGATTGCCGCTGTCTGTAACGAAATAATTTCCACGACTGTCCGTGGCGATGGAGGTGGGAAACTCGAATAGTGGTGGAGCCAATAGATTAAAAGGAGTTTCATAATTCTCCGCCAGTTCCTCTTCCAGAACCGTCCCTCTTTGCCCGATCCACCCTAGGGATTTACCATGACCATCGAAGAATTGAATTCGGTGATTGTATCTTTCTACAACAATCAGAGTTCCCGATGAGTCGATGAGGATGTCGTAGGGCTCGTTCAACTCGCCCTTACCATCACCACATGAGCCAAAAGATAGAAGCGGTTTACCCTGTGAATCGAATTTTTGTATTCGGTGGTTCCAACTGTCTGCGACAAAAATATTTCCTTCTTTATCTACTGCGATGCCTTTGGGATATTGTAGTTGTCCTTGTTCCTTGCCTTTTTCGCCAAAGCTGGCTATTAGATTGAATTGCGGATCGTAAATCTGAATGCGGTGATTGAAATCGTCTGCTAATAGAATATTCCCATCATGAGTGAAGCATATCCCTGATGGCGGAGACAATTCTTCATCTTCTTTCGTTCTGAAGGATGCATCGAATGTTACGGGAAAAAAGGAAGTCATAGTTGCCTTTAGATGATACGGGGGGTACTTGATTAAGAGCGGTCAGTCTGCCCAGTCAGGCCGCATTTAATCACAAAAACAGGGACATTACAAACGACCAAATAGGGCGAGCTATTGAAGCGGAGAGTGCACTCATTTGTTTTTAAGTGGCTAATAACAACATTCAAAATTAGACAATATTTTATCATTTAAAAGGTATCGTAAACGGCTCTTATAATAGATGGACATTCATCGTTTAAAGTGACCAATATTTACTGTCGCACCTTTTACGGGTCCATCGTGGTCTAATTTAAAAAGCCTTTCTATTTCGTTTGAAGAAAAAAGAACTTGAGGTAGAGCCATTTCTAATTAGCTATGTCTTCAATCTTCTTTCCTTCCCCAGTATTCTTCAAGCTGAAAGGGGTAATAAGGTAATATTGTTTATCAATAATGCAAGTCCAGTCAGATAAGTTCAGATTGAGCAATATATCTTATAGTCCAGTTGTGTTTTTGCTAGAGGTATAATTTTTAATCGGTGATTATATGTTTTTCGATTTCAGAATCTGTCATGGTTCGAGCCCTTTGAATTCGAAATCGTCGACAGAGCATTTTGGGGAGCAATTTCAGGGCGTCCCATTTGCTTTTTAACAAAACCTGACCCTGCCCTCGGTAAGTGAAATATTTAATGTCATTGAACTGGTGCTTCCAGATCGAATAGAGGTATTTAAGATACATCTTTAAGGAGTAGTTTTTGATGAAAACCAAGATGTCGTTGCGTTTGCACAAATACACATAGCGGTCGCTATACAACCCTACTGTCGCGGTGCCGATATGGTAGACCTTCGATTTGGGTAAATAGACAGCTTGAAAACCTTGCAACTGACTACGCATGTTCAGGTCAACATCTTCCGCAAAAATAAAAAAGTCTTCATCAAACAAGCCGATTTGCTTGAAAAGTTCTTTCCTGTAAATTCCTGCTCCGGCACAGGCTCCGAAAACATAATCTTCCTGCTCATACTGGCCGTTGTCTTTTTCGCCTTGACCGCGTCCCCCGCCTGCCGACCATGAATGAAACAGGTCGCCGGTGTTATAAAAGACATCGCGGTTATCGAGAAACATCATTTTTGTGGTTCCCATGCCACATTCAGGATGCCGCTCCATACCTTCATAAAGCTCGCTCAGCCAATCAGGTACGACTTCTATATCGTTGTTGAGTAATACAACATATTCCGCTTTGGATGCTTTGATGCCTTCATTACAGGCAATGGCGAACCCCATATTATGTGGAAGTTTCAACAGTCGCACCCAGGGATATTTTTCTTCTATCATTTCTCGGGAACCGTCCATAGATCCATTATCAACCACAATGACTTCAAAGTTTTCAAAGTGTAGTTGAGCTAGAGAGTCCAGACACATGCCAACGAATCGCATTCCGTTCCAGTTGGGAACAATGACACTCGCTAACGGAATTTCCGACTGGGTTTGTTTTAATATTTCTGCTATGTTTTTTGTGGAATTACTTGTTGTTTCGCCCAACATTGCTTGAGCTCCTTGATGAGAAGGGTTAAGTTTTATACATTTTTTTAATAGCTCTTGCCTCTTTTTCAAGGGTGCCGAGCGGGCCATTCTGAAACAGGCACTGGCCTGAATGTGTGGGTAGTGTTCGGATGAATCTACGATTTCCGCAAAGAGGGCATAGGCTTCCGATAAGTCACCTATGTTTTCAAGAGCAGAGGCTGTGGCATATTTTAATATCCCGTTTCCGGGATTATTTTTCAAATACTGGTTTAGAGTCTTATGTTCGGGCTTTGTTTGAGAATCCAGTTCCGCCAGAGCTTTGACGATTTTAGTATGCAGCCATTCCTGATCTTTTTTAGGGTGTATATTTCGAGCGTCCTCGAATAAATTTTCCAACTCATCCTTGTTTTTTAATTTGATGAGGCATTCAATAGAAAGCTCCCAACAGTCATGGCGGTCTGGAAACTGTTCCCTTATAAGATTAAACTCCCTCCAGGCTTCTTCGTATTCTTCCTTATGTTTAAGTAGAATCCCGTTCAAAAAACCACCTTCAACATGAAAGTCAAAGCGTTTGATTTCTTCTTGAATCAAAGGAATGGCTTCGTCAAATTTTTTAAACTGTATTTTTATATTAGCAAGATGAATTCTCAAATGTTGCCATTCGGGAGATAGTTCAACGGCTTTTTCAAAAGCCGTTTCGGCCTGATGGGGAAGGTCGAGAGCCAAATAGATTTCGCCTGAATACACATTCCCTTCCCTGTCTTCAGGGTTCAGACGTAAGAGATTGCGACATTCCTTGAATGCGGTGGTCAATTTCCCCCTTTCTAAATCTGCACGGTTCAATGCTGGGGCATGCCATTCTCCCTGCGTAAGTTTTCCCATTTGTTCCATTTTTTTCTGCCAAGGCAATGAAATGGGACTCTTAGTCAGGGTTTCGGAACTTGCCAGACGGTAAACAGGAAATCTTGCCAGCACAACTTTTAAAAGTGTGTACTTCAAACCAGTTATATCTTCTAACTGTTGCATATCAAGATCGGGAAAGGTTTTGATTAGATACTTGGGTTTATGATTTATGATTCCACCTATCATGCTGTCGTAAAACCCTTCCAGATCTTGTGTGTCCCAGGGGCCTATTGTGTAGTGGAGAAAATTGTCAGCTGCGGGGCAATCTGTTAAGTGATAAAGCTGAGAGAAGGTTCCCCACACGAAAATCCGTTCGCCAGACTCTCCTCGCATTCTCATAAGTCGCTTTAGAATTTTTCCTAATCGAGGAATATACAAGTATTGATCGTATTTTTCGTATTGCGCTAGGGTCTCGGGGTGCGTTGATTTTGAATAATAAAAAAACAGGGATTTAATGTTCCAGACGAGAATTACGAAGAAAACTGTCGCGATCATTATTGCCAATGCAGGTTCTTGTAGCATTACCCAATGCATCCCCAAACCACAGCCCAACGAAAGCAACGCGAACCAGGGGAGGTAATGGTATCGGGAAAAGCCTCGCTGAAAAACGATGTTGCTTAAGGTAATGAGGGTGAAGATTGCGAGCCAGATATTTTCTGATTCCGTAAAGTAGAATGCAAAGGAAGCTATTCCTCCTATCCAGATGGGTAGAGCTTGCTTCATCAGTAAAAAAATTTCATAGCAAATGCTGAAGTGCAAAGATTTTGTTTTTGTTATCCGCATTGTGGTCGCCATGCGGGTTTTCATTTGCTTTCTTGACTGGGCATCCCAGAATCCGAGCGCCAACTCGATTAAACTGGAAAGGATGATTATGCTGGACACAGCAATAGAAAAAAAGATTGTGGGGGTTTCGCCATAAGATACCCACACTACCGGAGCCAGAATACCAGCATAGATGACCATGGTGTATTTGCATATGGCGGCAAAGCCAAAACAAAGCCCAGCATAAAATACCGCACCATTTAAAAGAAAAGCCAGCCCGGCAAAGATAAAAGGAATATAAAATTGTTCGAAGTTGAAAGATCCAGCGGTCAGATCGGGTGAAGTTCCATAAAATGAGTAGAGCAGTCCACCTGTAAATGCCGCCCACTGATTTTGCGTTACAATCAAAACGACCCAGTAAATAGCAAGGCAAGCTATTGCATGAAAAAGGGTCTGCAAATGTCGGATTCGTAGATGTCCTTTGTCGGAAGAGGAAAAAAATTTGTCGAATAGCATCATCTTCCACATGGGATTTCCTATGACCTGTAAGTCATCTTTCCAGCGAAAACCTTTTTTCGTAAAATGGGCACGGTAGGTGTAAATAGCAAAATCGTCATCCAGAGGGAATTTGAGAAAGGGCAAGCGGCAAAGAAATGCCGAGACGATAAGTATTAGAAGATGAAATGTAGTCAAGAGTTCCATAGACATTTGTGGGTTCACCCGCGTTTTTCAAATTGGCAACTTACGTGCTTATAAAGCAGACGGTCTTGTACTTATCGGCAAAAACTAGAGTTGGCTTTAGTTGATATCCCCTGACAGAGTAAGGGGGTTAGGCAAGACTCGGTGAAGTCATGCTGAGTATAATTAAGGCTAAGCTTGGGTTCAACCTTCTGTTTTGAACCATTACTTGTGCTAACTTGCTTTTCTTCTGTAGATTGGCGAAAATAGATCAAATATCAACGGACACGGAGAATCAGATGCAAGAAGATCACACCAAAGATTTTAAGGATATAGAAGCTAGAATTGACGAACTCCGGGGGTTTCTTTGACGTTGCTAATAAATTAAAAGCCCTCGAGTCCCTTGACGAAACCATCACTCAGCCAGGGTTCTGGGATGATAATCAAGAAGCCCAAAAAATACTGCAAAACAGGTCCGCAATGCAACGTCAAGTGGATATCTGGAAAAGCCTTCACAATGCCAGCGAAGATATTGCGGCTATGCTGGAATTAGCTGAAGATGAGGACGACCCATCTCTATTGACAGAAATTCATTCTTCGTTAGCAGATCTCAACGTTCAGGTTGCGGAGGCAGAGTTTAAAGCACTCCTTTCTGAAAAAAATGATTTCAGTAACGCTATCGTGGCAATCAATTCAGGAGCAGGGGGAACGGAGTCTCAGGACTGGGCAGATATGTTACTTCGCATGTATTTACGTTGGGGAGATCGAAATGGATTCAAAGCAGAAGTTCTGGATACCCAATACGGTGATGAAGCAGGAATTAAAAGTGCCACGGTTTTATTTTCTGGTGACTATGTTTTCGGGTATTTAAAAGCGGAAATTGGAGTGCATCGCCTAGTACGAATATCACCGTTTGACTCAAATAAAAGAAGGCACACTTCTTTTGCGTCGGTTTTTGTTTATCCTGAAGTTGATGATGGTATCGAAGTGGAAATTAAAGAAGAAGATTTGAAGGTAGATGTTTATCGTGCTTCCGGCCCAGGCGGGCAGGGGGTGAATACCACCGATTCGGCAGTCCGCCTGACTCACATCCCATCGGGGATTGTGGTTCAGTGTCAGAATGAAAGATCGCAGCATAAAAATAAATCTTCAGCGACCAAGGTGTTAAAGGCACGCTTGTATGAGATGGAGCAGAACAAGCAGGATGAGGAAAAGAAAGAAATGGAAAAGCAGAAAAAGAAAATAGAATGGGGGAGTCAGATACGATCTTACGTCTTGCACCCTTACCAGTTGGTCAAGGATCTGAGGACCAATGTGGAAACTGGCAATGTAGATGCAGTTTTGGATGGTGATTTGGATGTATTTATTCAGGCATTCTTGCGTTTTAATAATTCGGAGTCGGAGAGGTCGGGAAAATGAAGTCGAGTTTAAATGCATCTTTGGTAAATGATCCTTTTGGAGACCCTGGGTTGTTGGTGCAGTTCTTATTTCAGAAACGGGCGCTCTTATTCGACCTGGGTGATATTTCTTCGTTGAGTAATGCGGAACTTTTGAAGGTTTCGCATGTTTTTGTCAGTCATACGCATATCGATCATTTCATTGGTTTTGACCGATTGCTAAGAACGGTTTTTGGCCGGGAAAAAACTCTGACCTTTTTCGGGCCTGAAAATTTCATAAGGAATGTGGAAGGCAAGCTGGCAGGTTTTACCTGGAATTTGGTAGACCGCTATGAAGAATCACTGACCATTAAAGTCGTTGAGGTAAGAGAAGATAAACTACTCAAGGGAACATTCAGAGCCATTGATAAATTTAAAATCTCAGGAGAGGAAGAGGTTGAGTTTAAAGATGGAATAATTTTGAATGACCCCACGTGTGTGGTTCGTGCGGCGGTCCTTGAGCATCGGGTGCCGTGTTTGGGGTTTTCCTTGCAGGAAAACCTTCATGTAAATATAAATAAAGACCGATTGGAATCTATGTGCGCCGTTGAAGGGGCATGGCTAAACGACTTAAAACAATCGGTTATAGAAGGGAAGCCGGATTCCTATGTGATCGAGATACCCATCAATAATAATGGTGATCCAAGTTTCGAAAATAATACACTCGGTCAGTTGAAAGAAAACCTCATAGAAATTTCCCCAGGACAGAAAATCGGATACGTCGTGGACACGATTTATAATGAGCCAAACAGTAAAAGAATTATAGAACTGGTCAAATCTGCTGATATATTTTTTTGCGAATCACCTTTTTTAGCCGATGAAGAAACCAGGGGCCAGGAAAGGTTCCATCTTACCTCACATCAAGCTGGAACTCTGGCACGAGAAGCTGGAGTGAAAGAATTGCAAGTCTTTCATTTTTCTTCTCGGCATCGGGATTGTCGGGAACAATTCTATAACGAAGCGCAGGAGACTTTTCTGGGGAAAACAAAAGCAAATTGTCTTTCCTGAGGGGAAATTTTTTCATCCTGAGTTTATACCTTTGATTCAAATTGATTCCTTGTTTTTGCTAAATATTTTTGAGGGCATAATTTTGCTTTTGATTGATTTTGGGTTGGTGTGGTTTGCCGCATACCGAGGGGTTAGAGCTTTAACGGTTATCCCATTCAAGTGGGAAAGGCTGGCATTGGCTTTTCTGTTTGCCTTGGCGGTAAAAAGCCTGATTCTGTTTTTTCTGGTTCGATTTGGAGTCCAACCGACCGCTGGCATCCAGTTAGGTTCAAGTGCTTTGGTTCTTGTATCGGCCTTGTTCTTTTCCCCAAAACCAAACGGGAAGGAGGCAATATTTTCAGACAAGAAGACAGGGTTAACCTGGGTCACATGGTCTGTGGTGGGTGTACTGTTTGTTTTTAGCATAGTCAATGCCTGGTTTTTCCCGATCACCGAGCCCGATGCTATTTGGTACCATATTAGAGGTATGTCATTTTTCCATGAAGTTCGTTTTGATTCAGACTGGGTAGTTCCACAACTGAAACAATACCCTCCTTTTATCCCCTTGTTATTTGCTTATCTTATTGCGTTTGATGCAGGTTTTTTAAAGATATTCTTTCCTTTGATGTACCTTTGTCTGAATATTATTTTTTATTCGCGGGTACTATCACTGACTGAAAATAAAAAAATGGCATGCCTGTTTACGATGGTTTTAGCGACCACTCCCTACTTTTGGTGGCATGGAGCGTTGCCGTTTCTTGACCTGACCACTGCAGTATTTTATTCAACAGGTGCCTTGTACTGGTATTTCTGGATTAAAAATAAGGTGGAAGGGGATACGGAAAAAAGTAAAGAGGATTCTTATGCAGCGATCAGTGGTGTTTTTCTAGGTTTGGCGGCCTGGACTCGCATCGAATTTCTTTTGTATGATCTGGTTCCAGTTTTTCTAACGCTATATGTTTTTAGTAGGTATCCAGAAAAAAATGAAAACCTCAAATCATTAAAACTATTTTTTTCATGCCTTCTTCTGTTGCCCTCGATTTGGTTTTTAACTTTACTCACTTTCGACATGGCTCTTTGGAGCCAAATGAAGATGGTTGGCGGAGTTTGCGTTTTCTTGTGGGTTCTGGCCCTAAGTCTCACCTTAGCAAAGTGGAAAATTTCGGAGTCAAATATTCAGCGGGCATTCATTTTGACTGTGGCTGGCTATATCCTGATTTTGTTTCTATCTGGGGTTGGCCCTGTTGCTGTCTGGAAAAAAATTGCCATCAGTTTTTACCGCACCTCTGTTGTGCATATGTTTTATTTGTTTACAGCATTTCTCGGGATATTTGTTTTTTTTGAGAAGTTAAAATCTTTGTCTGAACAGAAAAAGGTGCTTGGATTCTTTTTGATTCTATTCCTCTGTACTCATCTAGCAATTTTTTCATACGCGACTCCCAAATGGCCGACTTTTGGCGAGTTTGTCTATGCAACCTTTATTCAACCTGGAAATAGCGTCAACCTTTCCGATACTCGAGGGATGATGTCATTCTACCCCATTTTCATATTTTTCATTTCATCATTGCCCTTTGTAAGGCGAGGGATAATAAATGAATAACAGTAAGTGGATTGAAAATACAATATTGGGGGTGATAGTCCTGAATATTTTTGTTATAGCGTTTGTGTTTTTAATTCCACGATTGCAATTTATGTCTAACCATTGGGGGTGGAAACCAGAAGCCCTTATGGAATCTTATGGAGCTATGGATACTCCTAATCAGTATTCTGAGACTTACAAGGTGGCTAATCAGGTACGGAAAATTGCAACGGAAGATGCGGTAGTCTACATACCTTCTGATAAGTGGAGATTTGAGTTAAACAGATCAGTAGTGATTCAACGCTTATATCCACGAAAGGTTTATTTCTCTAGAGATCTTGAGGTGGGCAAGTTGTTTTCTGGTGTTTCTAATATTTCAAACTCTTATGTTGTATTTAATGAACACTGGGGACAAGATTTATGCGCTAAGCAGTCAGTGAATTATTTAGAGGCCGAAAGGATCGGAATTTGTCGAACAAAAAAATAAAAACGAAAAAAATAATGATGTCCTTCCGGAAATTTATCGGTACGCTCCTAATTAAAAACAATTTGGTTTAAGGAGAATTGCCAGTCAAATGCTAAAGCCACTTTTAAGAAATCTTTCCCATATTGTATTTCAACCTCGGAGATTCAGCCATAAATGTATGGTTCGGCTCGCTGGTAAAACGCAGGATAAAAAAATATTAGAGTTAGCCAGCGGGAAACTGCATAAGGAGCAATACTATTATTCTGTTAAGAGTTATTTTGATTCGAACAATGAATTTATTCAGTCAGACATCAAAGAAGAGTATGGTCATCGAATCATTGATGCTACCACCATGAAATTTAAGGATGAGTTTGATATTGTTCTGTGTATGAACCTTCTGGAGCATGTATATAATTT
>JBLFWU010000050.1:0-21532 GCA_047610985.1 Nitrospinales bacterium
TGGATCTGATTCAAGAAGGCAACATCGGCCTCATGAAAGCGGTTGATAAATTTGAATACCAGCGCGGTTATAAGTTTTCAACCTACGCCACATGGTGGATTCGACAAGCTATCACACGGGCTATTGCAGATCAGGCAAGAACCATCCGTATTCCTGTGCATATGATCGAAACTATTAACAAGCTCATTCGGGTATCTCGACATCTCGTTCAAGAACTGGGAAGAGAACCTACCCCTGATGAGATAGCCATTAAAATGAGTCTGCCCGTCGACAAGGTGCGTAAAGTGCTGAAAATTGCCAAGGAACCAATTTCATTGGAAACTCCCATTGGCGAAGAAGAAAACAGCCATCTTGGCGATTTCATCGAAGATAAAAAAGTCCTCTCGCCTATCGATGCGGTGGTCAAAAGAGACCTCAAAGATCAAACCTTGAGTGTTCTGTCGACTCTGGCATCCCGAGAAGAACGTGTGTTGCGTAAACGCTTCGGAATAGGAATGGACTCTGAACACACACTCGAAGAAGTCGGGCAGGACTTTGCGGTCACCCGCGAACGAATCCGCCAGATTGAGGCTAAAGCCTTGCGTAAACTAAGGCATCCGAGTCGTAGTAAAAAGTTGCGTAGTTTTATCGAAAGCTGATTGTCGTGCGGGCCTATAGCTCAGTTGGTAGAGCCCCCGGCTCATAACCGGGTGGTCAGAGGTTCGAACCCTCTTGGGCCCACTCTAATTAAAAGGACTTACGGCTTCGGCTGTAAGTCCTTTTTGTTTTGGGTAGCATTTTGGGTAGTAATTCATCCATATAACAATCTCCCCCCACCCTATCAGAACTATGTACCCCAATCTTGGGGTACGACTGTACGATATTCTCGTGCAGTTCTAGAATTTCGGTAATATCGATAAATTGACAGCGCACTTTTGCGCCGTCCTCTTACTTGAATACTCTGAGAAATTTAGCCAAGCCAAAATTAGATTGGTCTTGTATGAGGATATTCAGGGGGAAATAGGCCGCTGTTCAAAATGACCCACGGTGGATTCATCTACTTTTTATTTACTCGTGAGTTGTCCCAAGTTTCGTACTACCGCTTCCGGCCCAAACTGTGTAAAAACTCAAAACCACCTCTAAATAGATGACCCCTTCCTAATATGTCGATCGTAGCTCTACGAGCTTCTCGTGAAGTCGGCTTTCTGCGGCGAGTCTTTCTTTTCGAGTTTTCACACAGTCTGGGCCAAAAGCTGACATTGTCTGTACGACTAAATCTTGGTATTTACAATTTAGCGCCCGCATCTTTTAATAATTCTTCGATATTTTTATGACCATTTTTGGACGCAATCGCTAAAGCCGTTCTGCCATCGGAAGCTTTAATATCAATATCGGCTCCTCTTTTCAAAAGAAGCTCAACTATTTTTATATTTCCGTTTTCGGTGGCGTACATTAAACCCGTTAAACCTTCGCTATCTTGACTGTTTGGATTATCTCCACGGTCTAGAAAATACGTTGCCATTTCTCTGTGACCACTTTTTGCAGCAGCGAATAAAGAATCTATCCCACTCATTTGGCTTCTCCAAATAAATTTAACATATTTAGAAATCTTAATTAGACTGACCAGACCCCGTTATTTATACAAGATTTGGGGTTCAGTTTTCATAGATTATACTGACAACGCTTTCCCTGATGAGGGCGAGCATCTGAATAAAACCCAGCTAGCACAAAATTATTCAATGTACGCTTTGGGTCGTTAAGCGCCCCTTCAAATAATATTAGCATGCATTTCATTTGGGAAAACTGAAAGATCGCTATTCGGCCATTAGCGGGCACTTTTTTAGAAAATAGAATGGGACGTTATACTCAAGTTCAATTGAAGGAAACCCAAAACTAAATCACAGATTTTAGCTGCCCACCTTCACGGATAATTCTCTTTGTCTGTTTTACTATTGAGCGCGGACCATCATTATTAAAATACTTAAAATAAATATTAATCCGCCTATTTTAAAAATTTTTATATAGATACAAACCTTTTTCGTTCAAAACCTCCTTCGGAGGAATAGAGTTTCTCCAGTGGGTAGAGACATCTTCAACCGCAACAACCTTTTCACGAGACACGTTATTCTTAAGTCGAAATTGCACAAAAAAAGCCATAAAAAACCAATGAGACCAATTACGAGTGTAATAACATCAAAAATATGCTTATCTTCGTACTTCATTTTTTGTTCACCTTGATTCTTTTATGTTTCGAATACTTGAATGTCTGCTTTGGGTGGTGTTATCAACCGGTCAACGCAACACTATAATCTTAAATAAAAAGATGGAGTGTTGCAAATGTCATACAGAACCCGAATTAAATACACCTATGCACAGAAACAGGAGATATGGGATCGTTGGAAAAAAGGCGAGTCTCTAACCTCAATCGGTCGATTATTTGATCGACCATCTTCTTCCATTTTTAACATATTGGCACCAACGGGTGGCATTCGCCCACCCATTCGTTCAATTGCTAAAAATTTAAATCGTTCCCCTTCAACGATCAGTCGTGAAATCAAGCGCAATGGTGGTTATGATAACTATCGAGCAACACAAGCTGATCTTTCTGCATGGGAGCGAGCGCATCGCCCTAAACCATGTAAACTGTCTTGCAATCGATCCTTGAGCCGAACTGTGGCCACAAAACTTCAATTAAATTGGTCACCAGAGCAAATCGCCGGATGGCTTAAAGTGGAATATCCTAACGATGAGAATAACCAAGTGTCACACGAAACCATCTACTGCAGTTTATTTGTACAAACACGGGGCGTGCTTAAAAAAGAGCTACAACAATACCTTAGGTCACAACGTGCAATCCGTCGCTCCAAGCATGCTAGTTTAAAAAGAGATGGGTTGGGACAAATAACCAATGCTGTATCAATCAGTGAACGCCCCGCCTCGGTAGAGGATCGTGCTGTGCCTGGGCATTGGGAAGGCGATCTTATTGCAGGCTCAAATAACAGTTACATTGCGACGTTGGTGGAGCGACACACACGTTATGTCATGCTGGCTAAAGTTAAAAATAAAGATACGGAAAGTGTCGTATCAGCGCTGATAAAACAATCAAAGAAACTACCAGATGAATTGTATAAATCACTTACTTGGGATAGAGGAAAAGAATTAGCAGACCATAAGCGATTCACATTAGAAACTGATATAAACGTTTATTTCTGTGACCCCCGCAGCCCATGGCAACGAGGATCAAATGAAAATACGAATGGTTTGCTTAGACAATATTTTCCAAAAGGGACTGACTTATCAGTACACTCTCAAACTAAGTTGAATGCCGTGGCCCGACAGTTAAATGAACGACCACGTAAAACATTAGAATTTGAGACACCAGCTAAACGATTTAACGAATGTGTTGCATCGACCGGTTGAGACCGCCAAAGCGGGTTAATCCCGTGCTTGCATCATACAGCCCACCGGCAAAACCGAATGGTTGAAAGCCCGGATTGGTATCTGCAACCACATTGCCCCAGACATCGTAATCCAACATCTGAGCGGGCAAACCTGTTGCGACATCGACAATCAACCGAGGTGAACCTAAATGATCGGTGATGATTCTATAAGTGCTTCCCCCTTTGATCATGAAGTCAGGAACGTTCGACTTTGAAGCATACACAAACCGACTCACTACATTTCCAGATCCATCAAGTTCAGCGATGGGGTTCAGAGAATCTTTATACAACCAACCCTGCTCCAGCGTGCCATCGACTTTTCTACCGATGCGTCGGTTTGTGGCATCGACGATATATTCTATCAAAGATCCGCCTGCCACATTTACGCTTAAAAGGTTACCCAGCACGTCATAGTTATATGCCGTTGTACCCGAACCATCGGTTTTACTGAGTAATTCACCATTATCTGTATAGATGTAGGTGGCAGAATTATTATTTATTAATCTATCCTGATCGTCGTAAGTGGCTCCATTATTCGTGCGGTTACCGTTGGTGTCGTAGGTATAAGTATCAATACTTCCACCGGAATCTTTATCGACTTCGGTCAATCGGCCTGCTGTGTCGTAGGTGTAATCGTAAGTATGCGTCACGCCTTGAACGATTTCTATTTTCTGCGTGATGCGGCCCAGCTTGTCTCGCACAAAACCCACACAAACAGTAAAAAGAAAATCCCTCTACTATCTATTAAAACCTCCAATGGTTCGACCCGACTGCCTCCCCTAACAATTCACCCAAGGCTTCTACTGCACCTTTCAGCAATCGATAAAATTCCTAGAACATCTATATTAAGAAAAATTTACTTTCCATTATAAATGGAGATTTCTATTAATTTATCATTCTTAAACTCATATTTGGAATTAAAGAAAAGCCATACACTGGGATCTTCCATATAGTTTGTCTTGTATTCAATAATTTTAATTCGATTTTCTTTATCATTCTTTTGTTTAGTTGGTGTTCCCAGTTTTCCTTTTATTTCATCAATGGAATCTCCAAGTTTTATATTCCCTTCAATAATTAGCTCCTTTTTAATAATTGCAGCTTTGCAGTTAGAATAATAATCCTCATTTTTTGAAATGGTAATACCTGCCAGCAGATAATCCTCCATCATTGTAAACACAAGAAATTCTTTTTTTGGAGGGTAATAATAACAATGAACCTCTTCCTGGTAGAGTATAAAACCAGGCCCATATAATCGGTCCAGCTTTTCAAGCTTATCTTGTCCCAAGGTTATTCCTAAGTGATTAATATGAACAAAAGTTTTTTGCTTTTTTGCGTGAGAACATCCCTCGAATAAACCAAAAAATAAAGAAAACATAAATAGGAGAACAAGTTTAATACGCATTATTTTATTTACCTAGAACAGTTAAACTTGTAAACGGATCACGTCTATTGGTCTCTAATAATCTTTCTAAGCTGCTTGTCGATGTTCGAATACAACCCTCAGTGGGTTTTTTAGCATTACTTCTACCCGCATGAACTCCCATTCCAAATCTATCAGGCACCTCGTATACAGGAAAAAATGCTGGCCCTTGAGATTCTATATTTTTAGACCTATCTCCTTTATTTATTCTAGGTTTTCCCATAGGGAAAGTGCCTGCGGGGAAAGATCCCTTACTACTTGAGGTTGTATTATTAAAAGCAGGAACCTGATCATGCACATCCCCTTGATCTATTGATGTCATAACGTGCTCTGATGGATCAAACTCCAAACGCATCAAACCAGTTGAATCGAAAAAATTAACAGGATCATTCTTGACATATCCAAACAAATTAGGACCATCCCCATCAAACCTAACCGGATCTTTGCTTGTCCAGCGCCCATTTTCAGGATCGTAATCACGGGCACCAAAGCGGGTTAATCCCGTGCTTGCATCATACAGCCCACCGGCAAAACCAAACGGTTGAAACCCCGGATTCGTATCGGCAATTACATTGCCCCAAACACCGGCGGGCATCCCTGTTGCCACATCGGCAACCAGTCGAGGAGACCCTAAATGATTAGAGATGATTCTATAAGTGTTTGGCCCGTTTGATTATGAAATCGGGAACGTTCCACTTCGAGGCATACACGAATTTAGATACCACATTCCCTGCGCCATCCAACTCGGCAATGGAATTTAATGTTGTTGGTTCGTTTCAGACTTAGGGTCTAAATCCAAACTCCATGGTTTTATCTTTGGTAGTGTCTGGCCTGATTGTTCTTTGGGAATTCTATCTCTCTGATAGTAAGTGATGGATTTGCTGGTAATAAATATTTTATGCTCAAAGTCAATTCCGGTTGTGACATAACCTACTTCTCTGGAAAGGGTTCTCCCAGATGCAAATTTAATATCAATGTTGAAATGACAATCTCCTTTTACCTTATATGTGAAAATTTTTCTTGAACCTGGATTTAAACTTTTAAATTCAAATTTGTCTTTACATATTTTTATACTGGCTAAATCAATATTTTGTTCAGATTTGTTTTGCAAAACAACTTCCCCGGTATTTCCTGCAGAGCAGGAAGAGGCAAAACTAATCAAAACTATGAGAAAGAATAAGTTTTTCAATAGTAATTACATCCTTTTGAATTAAGTACTTTTAAGTCACGCGGGTTCACCGCATTTCCACTCGCACCCGCTTTTCTACCAACCCTATTATTATGCAAATCCATTAAAGTTTCTTCAAGCGGTTGACCATTTATTACACCCTCTATTTCATGTCCCGTTCCTGCAACCCAAGCTGTGAAACCGTTGATTTCTTCAACCATTCTCCTGTTCCACTCTGCATGTCTCATTGCATCACCCATATCATTATGTGCCCTTGGACGCTTTTGTCTCTCTTCATCTGCAATTTCTCGGGCTCTCTCAAAATTAGCTGGTAAATCCCACCAGTCACCAACTTCGAGTCCATCAGGGTCTAACAAATTAACAGGATCTTGAAGTACATAACCAAATAGATTCGTATCACCGCCTTCAAAACCAATTGGATCTTTAGAAGTCCAACGCCCCGTTTGCGGATCGTAGTCTCTAGCTCCGAAACGGGTCAATTTTGTAGAGGCATCGTACAAACCACCAGCAAAACCAAAAGGCTGAAATCCGGGATTCGTATCTGCAATCACATTTCCCCAGACGTCGTAATCCAGCATCTGCACCGGCATTCCAGTTGCAACATTGACAACCAGTCGTGGCGAACCTAAATGATCAGAGATGATTCGATAAGTGCTTCCTCCTTTGATTATGAAGTCTGGACTATTGGCCCGACTTCCATAGACAAACCTACTTATTACATTACCTGAACCATCCAACTCAGCAATGGGGTTAAGTTGGTCTTTGTAAAGCCAACCCTTATCAAGTGTGCCATCCACCCTGCGACCTATCCGGCGATCTCTAGCATCGACGATATATTCTATCAAAGATCCGCCTGCTACATTGACACTTAACAGATTACCGAGTACGTCGTAGTTGTAGGTCGAAGTACCCAAAGCATCGGTTTTGGAGAGTAACTCTCCATTCGCATTGTAAGCGTAGCTGTTAGCACCCAGGTTCGTGAGCCGATCTTGATCGTCGTATACCGCAGCACCATTCAATCGGTTGCCGTTGGTGTCGTAGGTATAAGTATCAATACTGCCACCGAAATCTTTATCGACACCGGTTACCCGACCTACTGTGTCGTATGTGTAATCAAAAGTATGGGTGACACCCTGCACGGTTTCTATTTTCTGCGTAATGCGGCCCAGCTTGTCACGCTTGAACGTGTTGCGGAACACCGATAGCGAATTCACATCGGCATTGTAATTAATTACCTCTTTGAATCCATTGTAGGAATAACTATCCGCAGTAACACCCAAAGTCGTTCCAGTGAGCAACATATTATTTAAACTATATGTGTAATTTTGCGGCCCGGCTGATGACAATAAGCTGTCCTCGTCATATGTGAAAATGACCGTGTTACCGCCATTCACAGAACGAGAGGTAATTCTAAAATCATTGTCGTAAACTCTCGATATAGTCCCCGTTATGGTTCCCAGCCAAGAACTGCTGAGCAATAGACTTCCGTCGTAGGTGAAGGCCAAAGCTTCGCTATCCGGCGCAATCACTCCTACCAGATTTCCTGTTACAAGGTCGTAGGTGTTAGTGATAGTGCCGCGTGGCAGGGTGGTGATTTCCAACCGACCGCCGAGGTCATAGCTGAAACTTATCTGCGTACCATCTGGACGGGTAATATTCGTCAGTTGTTTATCGAGATCATAGGTAAACAGAGTGCGATCTTCTGGCAGGCCAATATCCGGCGGATTGTATTCTGTTTCGAGATCAGTTTTGTTGTACTGGAACACATGCGCCGGTCTGCCGGGTGGAACAATGCTTGTCACATTGCCATTGTCGTCATAAGTGAATGAAACTTCACGAAGATCATGCAATATCTGTTTAGTGACACGACCTGCAGAGTCGTATTCGAACTGCACTGAACGGTTGAGTGGATCTATTACGGATGCCACAAACCCTTGCGCATTATAAGCAAGCGTGCTCAACCTTTCATCGACCCCCGTCCCTTGAGAGGTTGTGGTCAGACGCCCGCGTAAATCGTAGCCAAATAGCATATCTTCCAGTCCGGTTATCTGCTCTTTCAATGTTCGTCCTTGTCCGTCAATGAAAGTGATTGTTTTCCGGCCTTCTGTGGAAGTATCGGTAAATGAAAGGATTCCTTTATCGAACACACTGGTGGATTTACGTCCATTTATCTCAATAGTATCGGTCTGAGTCAGAAGGCTTAGAGGATCGCTGATATTTTCAAGTGTCACTGTGCGAGTGTTAATGACCTTTGAAGTTTTACCACTGGGCAACCGAGTTTCGATTCTTGTGAGAGGCGCAACCATGCCGAAACGTGGATCGGGCCTGCTGGAAACAATGGTTTGAGTGCCATCTGGTGTGGTGGTCGTCTGGGTGCCATCGTCTTTAGCGAGAGACTGGCTTTCTAAACCACTCGGATTGCGGCTTACACGCAAGGTGGTTCCATCAAGCTGATTGTTAAAAGTAAAACCACGGACACGTCCCAAATGTGAGGAAAGGTTGACCGTGTAATTGAATTCGTCTCCCGTTTTGACAAGGGTTTGGATTCCGCCTTCCGGGTCTTCATCGCTGGTGAGGAAACCCGACGAGTCATAACCATAATTATGAACACTCTGGCGCGGGTCGGTTCTGCCTGTCATCAATCCAAATGAGGAATAAGTGAACTGGTTCACTTCGCTATCGGGATTGGTGATGGCGCTCAGGTAACCGTCGCTATTTAATGTCAGGGCTGTGATGAGACCATAGGGACTGACGAAGGCGGTCGGATTGCCTTCCGCATCGCGCTGCAACTGAGTAGCGTTGCCATCCGCATCGGTGATGGATGCAAGCTTACCACTGCTGTCGTATTGAAACTCAATAACCATCGCCAGAGTCAGGGCGTTGAGTGTTCTCAAGTGTCTGCCAGATTGTTCGAAGACATAAATCTCTCCACCGCCCTGTGAAGGAATTTTGATTTCATCGTTGGCGATTCCAGGCAGATCGAGTGAGACTCTTCGGAGTCGATCCCTGCCTGATCTCATATGGTCGACAAAAAGCAGAGAGCCATCGGGATGCACTGCAATGGCGGGATCTTCGATGTCGATATTGACAAAGTTGATGGGAGCCATGTTGCCGTCCTGCGGGTATTCGTCATCGCTGGAGCTGGGTCCCGGACCAACCACGGTTGAAATGATGCCGTCTACGCTGATTTTTCGTATACGGTCATCACCAAGAACGAAAAGGTTGCCATCATCGTCAAACTCAAGTCCAATAACACTCCTAAATTCTGCATCAATTGCAGGGCCGCCATCACCATCATTCGAGCAACAACCCCCTGTACCTGCAAAGGTGGTTATGATTCCACTGGTATCGATTCTCCTTACCTTTCGATTATCGTTATCAGCGACGTAGGCGTTGCCCTGATCATCAAAGATCATGGAGCGCGGCTCATCAAACTCGGCATCGATGGCCAGTCCGCCATCTCCATCATTAGGGCCGGAATCTTCTTTCCCTGCAAAGAGAGTGATTTTATTAAGGGCATCAATTTTGTAGATTTGATAAATGTCGTTATCGTCATCACTCTGCACGAGGTAGATATTATTCTGTCCATCAAGGGTGATATCTTCGATGTAATCGAGGTCAACAGAATTGGCATCGACCCCTTCTCCGAGCAATATGTCGCGATCGACCTCACTGAGATCGGGCAAACTGCTTACGCCTTCTTCCTTGCCGGCAATATAGTTGAGAATGCCATCGGTATCGATTTGCAGTAACTGATTCTTGTAATTATCTAAAAAGTACAGGTTGCCGACGGAGTCAAACTCCAGACCGGTAGGTTCGTATAACTTTGCACGAATGGCGGGGCCGCCGATGCCTTCGTGATCTCTATCGTCGGGTTTCCCTGCAATGACATTCAGGCTGCCATCGGGTTCCACTCTGAAAATCGCAGAATCGTTGGAAAAGAAAATAATGCCTTCTTCATTTGTGGTGACATTGAGCATGTCGTTGATGTCAAAATCGGTAGCGGGCAGGCCATTAAAAAATCGAGTGAAGTCGGGATCGCCACCGCCTGCGGCCGTGGTCACCACTTTGGTTATGCTTTGCGCACTTCGTTGAGACCCTTCGCCGAGATACAAAGTTTTATCCATCGGGTCGTAGACATGATGCGCATTGAGGGTCCATCCCCCTAATCCCAGCGGGGCAAAGTCTCTTCTCGACAAGGTCACTCTATAAGATTGTGGTCGGGTAGCTACGGTCCTGCCGCTTCCTATAACATTTTCAGATTGCGCCTCGCCAAACTGCCGGGTCACCACATATTGAGCAGGATATAGATAATTGATGCTAATGACTGCCTCGGCTGTACCTGTAACCGGGCGACCGTAAACATCGAGGCCATCAAATGAGAAATTAAATTTTTGATTAGGTGAAACTTCACCTTTGTCTTTTTCGAAAGTAAATTCAAAAAGTCGGCCAGCCACACTGATACTCAATTCAATCTGAATCAAGCTAGCGGGAACAACATTCTGGATCAAAGGAATATCCAAATTTGTAAATCCCCCATAACCCGGTACCCGGCTACTGAGGTAATGCAGATTGAATGGAGTTCCGGTAACGGGAATCACTTCGCCCAACGCCTGCGACTCAGCATGTATTATGGAACCCGGTAATTTACAGGAATCATCCGGCTGAGGTTTAGCTGGAACAGGTTTGGGGTTGCGCGGCCCAATGGAATCAGCCGGTCCTTTGGTTTGTGACCAGTTCCAGTCGTAGGCAGAAAAATGGTTGATGGGTACACGCCATATACTTTGCCCAGCGGTATACAAAGTCGCCAGCTTAATACGTTCTTCATCATCGATACCAATGTCGGTAAGAGCCGTAGCGTTGGCGGCATTGCCGCTGCCGTCTACATCCAAATCCACCATGCTATTGGTGATGCTTATAATATCTATGACGAGTCCTGATTTAGTCGGAATCCACGTGCCTTTTTTCGGGTCAAAGTATGCCGAGGGCACATCGATACCCGCAGGAAAACCGAGAAAGTTTTCTACATAAGAGGGAACCGGTTTGCTGAACTCCACCGATTCTGCACCGGCAGCAATGGCTTCATCAACACTGAACTCCACCGCATAGGTGTAACCGCTAGTGGGTGGAAGCGGCGCAGGCATGGCCATTTCGCCGTTCTCGCCGACGGTGAACTCGGTGGCACGAACCGTCATACTAGGAAGTGGTTGGATTGAACCATCGGGCATGACCATGCTGGCTTCGGTTCCCATCGGGAAAATCATAGACGCCTGTCGCGTGCCATCATCATCGGTAACCGGGTTACCTTGAGCGACGATGGGTTCTGTCGCGTTCACCAGATCAACGGGGTTGGCTTTATCATCAAGCGCGACGAGAGCGATGTCATCGGCAATTGCAAAGCCCTGCCAGGGGACGATGAGTTTTCTTTGTCCCGGACAGAAACCGGGCAGATCGTATTTGATGGTAAGCAACCCACCGCCATTGACGGCCATATCGAAATTGCCATCGGCACGGGTGAGCGTTTGCCCGAATTCGGGGTGATCTTTTATTCCGGAAGTGATAACTGGTTTTGAAAGATTGCAACATCTTGATCTTTCCTGGAACCGTATAAAAAACATTCCACCAACTATATCAAAACTAAAAAAACTGCAGAGGTTGTATCTAACGGAAAATAATTTGCTCTCGCTACCGCCTGAAATCACCAAGCTTAAAAAACTGGAAGAAATTAATCTTTCGGGAAACCCATTGCCTCAGTTTCCTGAAGATATTATCTTAGAAGATAAAGCACCAATCATATTGGAATACATTCATTCAAACTTCAAAAATTATTAATGAATTCAAATGGATAAAATTCTGATCCCCTTGAATGCTATTCAAGCGCGCTTCTTAACACAACCTCAGCCAGCCTCTGGCGCATGTTGGAAAATAGCGGATAATAAGAAGCATTTGAAAAGGGAATTAGGATTTGAAGTTCAAAGACCAGTTATCTTTAAGTAGGATCGGGAGGAGAATAAGCTGGAAAAACCTTATTTAATAAATTTCGCAAATAAGGTTTTTCCTATAACTTATTGAAACTATGGTGGGCCGTCTCGGGATCGAACCGAGGACCTACTGATTAAGAGTGTTATTTTAATGTTTTTCGGAAGTGATTGATTACAGGCTGGTTTCTCTTATCTGCTTTGTTTTCAGATATCTTGAAGTATTCTACAAGTTCCATCAATTCTATAAAATCCGCCTCGGTGGGAAATTTCTATCATAAATTTATCATAGTAGCTCGATCAGGTTTGGGGGTAAGGTTACCTATTCGATTTTTACTTTAACTGGTCCGCTTCCGGCCATAGCGGACATTAACTGAGAGGCCGACTGCACAAGTAAATGTTACGCTGGAGATATTACATATTCCCAGTAAAATAATCTGATACATCTTTAATGCTTAATATTCCCACTATTTCGCTGTTTACTATTACCCCCAAATACCTGATTTGGTTTTTAGTCATTAGTTCTAGAGCTTCTTTTAGGTTTGCCTCACTGTCTATGGTCACAATAAATTCAGACATGATGGTATGGATTTTCGTTGTATCATAGTCAAGGTTCTTTAAGATCACCTTCTTTAACAGGTCAGTCTTAGTAAGAATCCCAATAAATTCCTCTCCTTCTTTTACAAAAAGTGATCCAACTTTATTCGCGTTAATTAAATTTATGGCGTCATTTATATTAGCTTTGGGGTTTATGCTAACTACAGTGGCACTCATAACATCGCAAACTTTCTTGTTATCCATATATTGATTCCCTAATTTGTTATGAGAGAATTATCTGTTAGCGAACTGGTAATGACCAGACCCCGTGATTTATACCAGCTTTAGGAATCAGTTTGCTTTTATTGCTAATTTTAGAATATCTACAAAATCGTTCAAACCGTCCTCATGAGCATATTGAATAATATTAATTAGAGGTTCGCTGTCTTTTATTGCCTTTCCCGTCTTGGTTGCATCACCCAATTTAGTAGCCATCCTATCTAGAAGTTTATCCATTGCATAATTAAACATATTTTCGTCCAACAAAATATCACTATTGCCCCAAAACTCAGCAATCGGGTCTAAAATTGTCTGGCTATGATAATTGGCAAAATCAGTAATTGATAGGATTCCTGCGACCTTGGTGTCAACTGTTACTACAATATGGCGAATATGATTCTTCTTCATGGAAAGAAGAGCCTCGTCCATATGCAGGGAAGCATCGAGAGTAATAAAAGGACTTTCCATTATTGAACCCACTTTGACTTTATCTGGGTCAATTCCCGGAGCAACTACTTTCTCAGACATATCACGGTGGGTTACGATCCCAACATAATCGTCACCCTCTACTACCATTATTGAACTAATTGAATTGTCCCGCATAATGCTAGCGGCTTCTTTCGCAGAAGCATCCGAGTTGATTGTTGATGAAAATTTATTCATATGGTCTTTAATCTTATCCATCTACCTTCTCCTTTACCAACAACTCTGCAATTATAAGCATCTCTTCTTTTAGCACTTTTCCTTCCTTACTTTATAAAAATATAATTTCCGCTTTGGGCCCAGACTGTGTGAAAACTCAAAACTATCTCTAAACAGAGGGTTCCTGACCCCTTCCTAATATGCCGACCGTAGCTCTACGAGCTTCTGGTAAAGTCGGTTTTCTGTGGTGAGTCTTGCTTTCCGAGTTTTCACACAGTCTGGGCCAGAAGCAGTCCTACGAGTAGCGCGATTAAACCGAGGGCCTATTGATTACGAATTACAAATTGGCGTTTTTAGGAAGTTTTTGATTTCAGGCTGGTTTCTCTTATCTGCTTTATTTACAAACAGTTTTAGGCATTCTATTAATTCTACCAATTCGGTGAATTCTGCCCTTTTGGATAATTTCTATCATAATTTTACGTGTTTATCCCCTTGACATAAGTAGTCCTTAGTGCTATATTTAGAGCATAACAAGGAGATTGATTATGCCTAAACAACTTACAGTTCAAGAATTTTTTAAACGCTTTCCAGACGATGATACCTGTCTGAATCACTTGTTGGCAATACGCTATGGCGATCAAAGTGAATGCCCAAAGTGTTCTAAGGTAAGCAAGTTTTCTCGCATTAAAAAGATGCCAGCTTTCGCCTGTCAATGGTGTGGAAACCACATTCACCCTATGGCTGATACTCCGTTCCACCGATCCAGAACACCACTTCAAAAATGGTTCTATGCTATGTATCTTTTCACCACTTCCCGGCATGGCGTGTCTGCCAAAGAATTGCAAAGGCAATTGGGTGTTACTTATAAATGTGCTTGGCGTATGGCCCATGAGATTCGTAAATACATGGGTAAAGTTGATGGCGACGATAATTTGTCAGGCCATGTTGAAGTTGACGAAACTTATATTGGTGGCTACCGAAAAGGGAAACGTGGTCGGGGTGCGTCTGGCAAAACCGTTGTCTTTGGTATGCTTGAACGCTCCGGTGATGTAGTGACCCGTGTTGTCCCAAACGTGAAAACGAAAACGCTTTGCCCAATCATTGTGGAAAAGGTTGATAAAGGCACGACTATTAGCTCCGATGAATTGCGCTCCTACGGTACGTTGAAATATCAGGGATACAATCACGGCACCGTTGAGCATAAGGCGAAGCAATATGTTAACGGCATTCACCATACCAACGCCCTTGAAGGATTCTGGGGAATCATTAAACGGTCTATCAAAGGAACACATATTCACGTTTCTAAAAAACATCTTCACAAATATCTCGGCGAGTTTGAGTTTCGATACAATATGAGGGCTAACCCTTCTTTGATGTTCGACCGCTTGATTTTGGCTTTTTAACTTTCGGAACCATGCGATTGAGCATATCGTAAAACAGTTTTTCACTCCCTTCGGATGGATGCTCTTTAGTGAAGCGGTTTAGATTGCCCATGTTGCGGGCTTCTTCTATGCTTAAATATTTTCCTCTGGACATTTAACCCCCCGCATTAAAATCAATTTCTAATTTTCCTGCTGGTATTATGCCAGTCACAGCTAAAACTAAATGACGTGACCCCTTGTCCTTAACCTCATATACTGGCGGATTTTCCATCAAAAATTTTATATTCACAAAAGTTAAATTAATCGGCTCAGTAAAAACGCAAAATATATTGGTTACTGCATCTTTTTTAGTTTGTTCAGACCCAAATTCAACAAACAACTGATTGTATAAAACATACCAATTGTAGATATTTTGAACTTTAATTGGCTCTGGGGTTCTAGTGTCGCCGAAAAACAATAATTCTAATTTTGTAATTCCTTCGTAAGAACGAGGGGTTTGTTCGTCTGGTTTAATTTCCATACTTTCTCTCTTAGAAAGAAATTCAGAAATCCAGAATGCAATAGCAGAGCCAGCAAAAAAAGCAGTTAACTCCCCTAAATATGGGATAGATAGCCAACGCTCGTATTCAAGCATACTCAAGCCTCCCTTCGTGAGGAGCTGGTCCCAACCTTTCGATTTCGCAAAATTTTCTATATTGAGGACGAAAACAGGAATAACAAATAAACTGAAAATTCCGGTAGTGGCCCACTTTAAGATTCTTTTTGTAGACATTGGCACTCTCGCTGAACATAGGAACGCTTTTAGTCAGCATCATACCACTTCCCCATACGTATCTAAAGGGGATAAGCGCGTAATTTTATCATAGTAGCTTGGTCCGGTTTGGCGACAGGATACCTATTTCATATTTACCTTAATTGGTCCGCATGTCCCGACCCCCAAAGTAGTCCAAATGTTTCTCTAGCTGAATACAGCTCTTGATGCAGATTCATTTAACGACATACACGGGCTAATTAAATAAACAAAAGGGGCCTGTAACCAAAGAGTTACAAGCCCCTGAAAAAAACAACTTAGAGCATCATTATTTCAAATAAGCTTCTAGATTTTAAATTTGCTCACAAGGCTCTGTAAATCAACTGCCAGCTTTGATAATTCGCCCGCAGCATCTCTTGTCTGGCTGGAGCCTTGTGTCGTCTCTTCTGCCGCTGCTGAGACACCTGAAATATTTTCAGTTATCTCACTTACGCCCTTGGAAGCCTCCGCCACATTGCGTGACATTTCGTTGGTGGTGGCACTTTGCTCTTCAACGGAACTGGCAATGGTACTAGAAATATCATTTATCTTATTAATGATATTGCTGATTTCTTCCATTGCCTGAACAGCATCTCCTGTATTTGATTGGATTGTCTGCACTTTACCACTGATCTCCTCGGTCGCTTTAGCTGTCTGATTAGCCAGTTCCTTTACCTCATTTGCAACTACCGCAAAACCTTTCCCGGCCTCACCAGCCCTTGCGGCTTCAATGGTTGCATTCAATGCCAAAAGATTAGTTTGTTCGGCAATTGAAGTAATTACTTTTACGACCTCACCAATTTCTTTTGAGCTTTCTCCAAGTGTAGTGATTGTGGTGTTTGTTCGATTAGCAACTTCAACAGCTTCATTCGAAACTCTTGCCGCCTCTGTAGCATTACTTGCGATTTCGCCGATACTCGCACTCATTTCTTCCGAGCCAGTAGCAACTGTCTGAACATTGTTTCCTACTTCTTCGCTAGCAGCAGCTACTACACCAGCTTGCGCAGAAGTTTCCTCTGCGTTGGCAGACATGGTTGTGCTGGTAGCAGTAAGTTCCTCAGCGGCGGCACTTACCGACTCCGCATTATGACTAATCCCTTCAATGTCCTTACGCAGAGTATTGAAAAATTTGCTCAAACCTTCACCCATTTGTCCAATCGCATCACTACCAGAAACAGTAACCTCCTTAGTCAAGTCACCTTGTCCCGCAGCATTTACAACTGTGAGGAGAGAGTTAACCTTAGCTTCTAACTCCTGGGCTTGTTTTTGCTCTCTCTGAGCCTGTTCTCTTTCTTTGGCAACTTTTTCCTCAGCATCCTTGCGCTCCTGTTCGGCTTGTTGTTGCTTGAGAGCATCTTGCTCTTTCGCTACCCTTGCCATTTCTTCTTCCGACTTTAGCTTGTCCTTCGACTGAGACAACATGCCGTCCAAGGAGCTTTTAAAGTCTCCCTTTTGATGAGAAATATCTATTTCTAAATTCCCAGACAGAATATCTTTTGATGATCCAATAAATGCTTGCAGTCGCTCCATCAGCACATTGCAAGACTGACTCAAAACACCAATTTCATCATTGGAGGACACGGCCAGTTTGGGTTGGTTTAAGTTCCCATCTGAAGTATCTGTCAATGTCCTGGAAATGTTCTGCACTGGCTGAATAACAGACCGTCCTAAAAATATAGAGATGCCTACCAGAATAAGAAGGTTTAATACGCTGGAAATTATGACCAGTTTTTGGATGCTACTCTGCTCGTCTTCAATAAGGTGTCTCCATACGCCAACCAGGTCACTACTCACCTTTCTTAACTTGTTGGAGCCCAATATGATTTCAATTTGGGCTTTTCTGTAGGGCGTAGAGTTGACCTCTGAGTTAACAAGCGTATCAACAGCAACGGTATAACTATCAAACTGAACCTCTACCACATTGATCATTTTTAGCGTATTGGGTTCTGTGGCAGCTTCAATCTCTCTATACTTTGTCATTTTGAGGTCGAGAGGGTATTTCCCACCCTTTTGCACAGCATTCAAAGTTTCTGAGAAAATCTTTTTATCTGATTCATATTCATCTACCGTGGCATTGAGTTCCGATTTACCTAGCCCTACATCATCAGAAAATACCAGTTTATAGGAACGGATTCCCAAGGTATCACCTACTTTAAAGTTCTTACCATTTTTCATGGCAGAATGGCATGAAGCGCAGCCAGGAACCACGGCTTTATCTGTGGTGTATATCCCTATAAACAGTTTCCCATTCTCCTCAAAAATCTTATTGAAAACTTTGCTGGGGTTCTTTTTTAAGAACGCATTTGCCTCCCTATCCAGTTCAGTTTTCAATCCCTGCTTCGGGTTTATAGGATCGTCAGAAATAATGTCGATTGCAAAATTTCGCCCTTTACCAAAAGCCTCATTAGTCATGCGCGTGAAGGTAGCAGGGAAGGGAACTGCGGGATGAGGTTCTTTTTTCGGATTCATGCTGATTGCTAGCCCTGATTTTTTAGCGGTTGCAATAACTGTTTTGGCATAGATTCCTCGCATTTTTGAAATATACCTGTCCAAATCCGTTACTTGTTGCTCAATAGTCTTTTTTCGACTCTTTGCCATGGCATAGCCCAAACCAGATTTACCCATTGCCTGAGACAGCATCCGTTGTCGGCCTAATGCGTTATAAGTTTCCAAGTTTTCTTTTGAGGAATTGATAGCACTAAAAATCATTGTTCCTGAGATCACAATCACTACAAGCAATACTGCGATTGCCCCATAAACTTTTTGTTTTACTGACAGGTTATTCAAGTGCTTACTCCTCAGAGGGATTATTTTAAAGCTAAATAAATATTTAGCCAATTATGACCTTATTAAGAGCCTTGGGTTCGTGACACTCTAATTTACGCAAATGTTATCCATTTTAAGCTTGGGAATCTTGGTTATTACTCTATTTCAACTTAACCTGCAATGTGCAACTATGCGCTCCTTTACCATTTCCACAAATACAGACTTTAATGATAACTCCTTATGCGGCTTGAAGAAAAATCTGAACCGTTTGTTCAAACTCTTTTTGCACTTGTTTTTTAATATTGGGAAAAGAAGAATCTTTTGGCACTTGGATTCGTTCCGAAGCAAATTCATCCATAGTCGGAATGATGGAATTTTCTTCATCTTGAAAACCTAAATCCAAAGTATTCGTAATTATATCCGCCACATGAATCATTGATGCTTCTAAGGAAAACTCCGTTGCTTTAGCGGGATTATGATGGAACCCTACAGCCTCTACAAGGGGCTTGGGAAGTTTCCAAGCTTTCAAAAGCAAACTTCCTACAAGAGCATGATTAAAACCCATAGTTTCAAATTCAGCTTTATGTAAGGTTTCACCTTTGGACTTACTTCGTTGAGAAACTTCCAAGACTTTAGAGGGAAGTTTAATACAGATTACTAGACGTCCAATATCATGGAGTAACCCAGCCACAAAAAACCGCTCTGAGTTATCCTCGCCTTTGAGAAAGGCTAAATTTCGTGCGGACAATCCACATGCAATACTATGCTTCCAAAAGGTTTCCATGTTTAATGAGGTGGGCGGAATGTTCTTGAATTGATCTATCACAACAGTGGAAAGAACAAGATCATTCAATTGTTCCCTTCCAATAGTACCAATGGCATGAGAAATGGTTTCTACTTGCTGAGAGAACCCAAAAAATGCACTATTTACGATTCTCAAAATACGGGCAGTTAGTCCGGGGTCATTGCCAACTATTTCACAAATTTCATCAAATGAACTTTCTGGATCGTCGATTGCTTGTTTAAATTGATAAAACATTTCTGGCAAAGAAGGAATCTGAGTTTCAGATTGAATCAACTCATTAATATTCATATATCACAACCACCTTTTTGATGAATTGACATAAGTAAAATAAAATTGTTTTTGAGTTTAAGCATTATCTGCTCTGTTAATGTAGCTAAATAGCACCCCAGGGTCAATCCCTCATTTGTGGGGCGGGGATTTGGCCTAATATGAAGGGAAAGTCTAATTTGAGTTATTAAAACTCATAAAAAGGGGCTAGAATCGGGGGTGCCTCACGCTGTTAATACAGGGGAAAAGCTGGAGGATGAGCGACCGGGATACGAAATAAAACTGCTACGACAAGAATATCATTCTTTAGTTGAATGTCCGCTTTGGGTTGCGACTTCAACTGGTCGACGCAACACTTTATCTTAATAGTAAAAAGATGGAGTGTAAAAAATGGCCTAACTAACCTGCCAAAACCCCAGACAGCACCATTTTTCAGGGACGACTAACTAATTTTTCTGTCCGACCCAAACAACCTCGCCGACTATTTTGAGTGCATCTGTTTTTTGGATTATGAGTGGTTCGTATTTAGGATTGTCACTTTTTATTTTTATCTGCCCATTCCATAAATCTTGAATTCGTTTTACTATCAACTCATCGTCTCGATTGATTACATAAATTGAATCATTTTTTATTTGGTTTACCTTTGTGTTCACGAGAAGTAATGCGCCCGCATTAAAAGTTGGATTCATCGAGTCGCCAACAGCTTGAATGAGTACGATGTGATTGGGATCAAGCCCTAATTCTTGCCTTATCCAATGTTCATGAAAAGCTAAATGACTTACTATTTGTTCGCTATGGATTAGTGAGCCTTGCCCTGCCGAAACCTGGACATCATATTTAGGTACAAAAACGTACCCTTCTTGGTCGCTGGATTGCTCTTGCTCGGTAGGGATTGCGCCGCTTCTTATTGGCCTTATTTTTGGTTGTGCCGCTGAGGATCGGTTAGTTAGGATTTCATTTATATCCATATCCTCACGCAAACAATATGTGACTACTTCTTGATAGGGGAATTTGTTCCGTCTTTGCCTGTTGAAAATAGAATTTCGGGTTGTACCAAGTAGTTCATACACCTGTTCTTTAGTTTTAATTCCCTTCATTTTTTTAATCTTTTCAATCACTTCTGATATTGTATTCATTTTATACCTATTTTTCTTGACAAATAGTAACGTTATGCTTATATTGTTGATATAATTGTACACCCTATCGGTACTGGAACGCAAAAATTTGTTTTCTTCCTGTATTGCAATGAGGCGTTGCTGAAATTCCCCTCGGAGCCGCCTGCCTTCACCCAAATGAGGGTAGGAGGTGGAGAGGGGAATTTCACAATTCCCTTTGGTGAGCTTGTTCTTATGAACAATCACAACATTTCATTGAAGGGCTGGGTGATTGAGCGCCGTCGAGGCCCCGCTGGACCGAGAAAGAAGCGAAAGAGCCCAGACCGGGGTTGATCTTTCGAGTAACACTATTATCAAACTGACAAACTTTTATTTTTAATCTTTTTTTATTAAGGGTTTAAGAAATCTACAAAGGAAATAATTATGAACACAAATCCATATTCAGTAGTTTTTCAAGGGTTGGACACACTTCACCTTGTTTATCGAGGCTCTTTTGATTTCGACTGGTGGAAATCAGCGGATTTGAAAGAAAGGAAAATCATCGCACAAAAAAAGCGCGATAAACCCTTTGTAAGAATGGGGGATGATATTTGGGAGGTTTCCGAAAGGGGGACTCGTGAATATGTTTATTGTCTTATGAGGAATGGTTGGAGGATTTATTTACTTAACAGTAAGGGGATGGATTCAAAATTAAATCAGATGAAAGTAGAAGTGCCCTCTAGCCGTTTACGCATGGGTGACCTGGATTTTATTGAAGAAACACGATTTTTATGTTGTCGAATTTTGTCTGGTTTTTCCGAGCATATTCAACGAGTAGATATAGCTGTGGATGTTGAGGGATTTAGTATGGAAGATTTTGAGGGTTTGATTTTTTACGGATACCCAAAGAAATTACGAATGATTAACAGTGCTTTGATGAGAACGGCGGAGTAATAATGTACCA
>JBLFWU010000051.1:0-21304 GCA_047610985.1 Nitrospinales bacterium
CGCCACTGATGAGGTTGTCGAGCATATTGTCGAGTTCTGGCTCATCGGCAGTTTCGCTGGTTTCTTCAGACCCAGGCGTATCATCGCCACTGATGAGGTTGTCGAGCATATTGTCGAGTTCTGGCTCATCGGCAGTTTCGCTGGTTTCTTCAGACCCAGGCGTATCATCGCCACTGATGAGGTTGTCGAGCATATTGTCGAGTTCTGGCTCATCGGCAGTTTCGCTGGTTTCTTCAGACCCAGGCGTATCATCGCCACTGATGAGGTTGTCGAGCATATTGTCGAGTTCTGGCTCGTCGGCAGTTTCACTGGTTTCTTCAGACCCAGCCGTATCATCGCCACTGATGAGGTTGTCGAGCATATTGTCGAGTTCTGGCTCGTCGGCAGTTTCGCTGGTTTCTTCAGACCCAGGCGCATCATCGCCACTGATAAGATTGTCGAGCATATTGTCGAGTTCTGGCTCGTCAGAAGTTTCGCTGGTTTCTTCAGACCCAGGCGCATCATCGCCACTGATAAGATTGTCGAGCAAATTGTCGAGTTCTGGCTCATCGGCAGTTTTGCTGGTTTCTTCAGACCCAGCCGTATCATCGCCACTGATGAGGTTGTCGAGCATATTGTCGAGTTCTGGCTCATCGGCAGTTTTGCTGGTTTCTTCAGGCCCAGCCGCATCATCGCCACTGATGAGTCCATCGAGCAAATTATCTAGTTCCGAATCCGATTTTTTCTCATCCTTATTTTCGTTGTCTTCAGCCATAAATTTTGATTTCCCGGTAAAACTTCCCGGATGCTATATTTTTATAACAGCATATATATCAATGAGTTGATGTTTAAAGTATATTTATTTTTTCGCCGAAAGTAAATCGTTTTCGGTTGTTAAAGCTTCTCCTGTTTAAGCTTTTATCAAGTCAAATTGACAACCCTGCTTCCATTCTAATATAATAGAGTTGGATTTAAACTTCTAGGGTTCCTTATCTTTCCATCCCCATAAGATGAGACTGACCCAATTGCCCAGTGTACCCAAAATCTACCAAGCCATTTAAGCTTTATCAGCTATAAAACCGATAAGAAATTATGACACTGAATAAGACAACAAAAAACTTAGTCCCTGTTCTTCTAATTTTAGCTTTTACAGGGTTCTTTACGGGTAAAACCCCCCATTACGTTAGTGGTTTATCACCATTCTTTTCTGATATGGGTCGGGTGGAAGCGGTTGTATTTAGCAAAGCTAAAGACTCACGCTTTGTACAAGAGCAGGTCTATGAAGATCGGGTCAGAAATAGAATTAGTAAGGTAATTTCGAAATATTATACAGGGCTTGACGAGGAAAATGATGTCCGTATTCCTGAATGGATACTCATTGAGAGTAAAAAATACGGGTACGATCCTCTTTTTTTAACAGCGCTAATTATTACGGAAAGCTCTTTTCATAATTGGGCTAAATCCAATCGCGGTGCTCGAGGACTGATGCAGTTGAAGCCCGCTACAGCTGTTGCTCTGGCTTCTGAAACTAGCTTGAAATGGAAAGGTACCCGGACTCTTTTCGATCCTGAGAAGAATATTGCTCTTGGAGCCTATTACCTCAGTAAAATGGTCTCTCGTTTCGGTGACCTCACTCTTGCACTTGAGGCTTACAACCATGGACCGTCACGTTTAAGCAGGTACCTTCGGAAAGGTTACCAGCCTAAACGCTATTCCCGGAAGGTTTTTAAAAACTACAGAGAAATACGTTTCCAGCCAATTTAAGGTGGGTCGTTCATTTGTTTTAAATTGGAAAGGCGCGCGTGATTAGTCAGGAAACGAATATGGAAAGCTATCTACAAGCCAGTTGGATTTTAAGGTTTAAAAGAAGCCAAATATTGGCAGGAATGCTGTTGGCCCTATTGACTGGATGTTCCAACGTGGAAGTAGAGCAAGCTTTCAAGGGGGAATTTCGAGCAGGAAAAGCTAACAAAATAATTGGCGAATACTGCCAAAGCTGCCATATACACAAAGACTTTGACCCACCCCTGCACGTTTCAAAAGTGCGCAGTCTTTACAAAAGGCCAGTTTTTAGAAAAGCCCGAGAATGTCGATCTTGCCATTATATTGAAAAAGATTGGATGCATAATCAGCATGAGCGAAAAACCCGAATGCCAGGTGATGTTAATCGGGGAAAGTTCAGAAAGTTTGAGAAAAAAGAAATGAGCCGACGTAGTAAAAGTTAAGTCCTTCCCCCCGCCTTAAAGTAATGATCCTATTTTTAAAAAAATATAGTTGGACTACTATAATTAATAGGGAGTTGTGCTAATAAAAATATATTCAAATTCTTTCCGAGTATAAAATTCTAACTCGAGCAAATTTATAATGAAGAAAAATTTAAAAACGGGGATTTTGTTTTCGACTGTTTTAGCAATTTTTCTGATGGCTTCCACTGCCTTTGCTTTTTCTGTTGGTGATATACAAATAAAAAGCAAGTTCGGAGAAATTTTTGACGCTTCTTTTGAAATTTCCCTGGATCATGATGGTGATTATGAAGTGGTTTTGGGAGATTTAAGTGACTACAAAAAACTAGGTTTGATTCGCCCTTCTTTGGTGAATTCTTTGACTCTGGAGAAACCTACTATCGCCAGCGGAGTAAAAAAGGTTATTCGTATTTCCTCCCAAAACCCGTTGTTTTTTCCTTCTTTTAACCTGGTGATATTAGCAAAACACAATAGTGGAACTTTGCTGGAAAACTTCCTTGTGACAGTTGATTTTCAAAAGGGTTTGGCTCTCAATGCTTTGGGTAGGGAAAATAAAAAGTCAATAGCTCCATTGCCTAAAACCAAAACTGAGAAAATAGAAAGTCCAATTGAAAAAGAAAAATCTCTCCAATCAGATCAAAGTAGCGGTTTGCCTAAGGCAGAAGAAGCAAAAATGTCCCGAAAGCCTGAAGGAGAATCGAGTGGGCTTCCCTCAACTTCTTTCGGTAAAGTTTTGGCGGTTGCCCCAACTGAAATTGTGAGCCGCTTACAGAGCCGCAGAATGCTTTCTGGGGCGATCTGGGCTGCCCCTAAAAGGGTTTCCCCTGCGAATTCGGCCCAACGTATCCAGGATACTTCATCACCTGAAGAAGGGGCAGAGAAACAGAGGGAATCTGAAGGTTTACGGCCTGAAGACACCATTCTGCTTGCAAAGGGCGAGGGATTGTTTACGGTTGCCAGGAAAATAAAAATTAAGGATATCCACCCTGCGCGAATTGCGGTCGCACTGTGGATGAAGAATATTGATAAGTTCATTTTCGGAAATATTAACGGCATTCAACCGAACACGCAACTGGACAAGTCAGGCATTGAGGAACTGGTAGAAAAAATTGACCTTCAAACCGCTAAGAACGTTCTAAGCGGCCAACTCCATGAATGGAAGTTGATAAAAAGAAAGCCGGAAAAAGTAGGAACAAGCGTTCAGGAGATTCCTCTTCCAGTGGAGAGAATGGACAATGTCATATCCATTTTTGATTGGATATCGGGGTGGGAGTCTTCCTGGGAAGAAAATGATATTGAGAAACACATCTCTTTTTATCGAGAAAAAGTTTCAGAAAATTCTTCTTCTGTTCAGGAAAGCCCTGCTCGGAAAAGAACTTTGTTTTTAAAATTTCCGAACCCCCGTCTGAGCTTGTCTTCGAAAAATCTAATATTGAAGCAGGGAATGCCTTGGGTGGTTTTCGAACAACACTTTTCTTCAGAGTCTTTAAAAAGCCGAGGGACGAAAGAGGTAAGAGTGGTATGGGAAAATGGAACTTGGAAAATAGATAAAGAAAAATTTTACGCTGAAAAAAATAAAGTCACAGGTCTGCACGATTCGTTGCGCAGAAAAAGTATATTACCTGAAAATAAATTTCCTTTTGTTATCCATGTATCTAGCCATTCGAATAAACCGGAAGCCATTTCTACTTCTAACAATCTGAGGAAAAATGGGTACGATTCTTATACCGCACCGGTGCGAGTGTCTAAAGATATTCAGATTTATCGTGTTTATATTGGTCGGTTCGCGAACTGGAATCAGGCGCACAGAGTGGTGCAAACTCTTCGGAGGAAACGTCTAGCGGGGCATGCAACAGCTATTCCTTATCCATTTACCTTGCGAGTGGGGGAAGTGGACTCGATCGTGAAGGCTCGAGAACTCATTGAAAAATTGAGACTGAAGGAGATTTCGAGCTTTTTGTCGATCTCAAGTAGAGAACTTGAAGGCATCAAATTCGAGGTCTTTGTGGGTGCATTCAAAAAGCCGGACAATGCGATTTGGCTTATGAACGAGTTGGAGCAGGGGGGCTTTAATTTTAAACAAATCAGTCCGTGAGATTAGCGGAAGCCGAATTGAAGACACAAAAAAACCGCCCACTTTAAAAGTGGGCGGTTTTACAGTTCGAAAATCTTATAATGATGTTTTCAAAGTAGGAGCCGGTTTAAAGCCAACTGTTTTACTGGCCTTAATTTTAATTTCTTCACCCGTTTGTGGATTTCGACCTTTTCTTGCTTTTCTAGACCTTACGGTAAAAGTTCCAAAGCTAGGGTAGGCAAATCGTTTTTCTTTTTTGATGGCTTTTGAAATATTTTCAAAGGCGGCATCAACTACATCTCCTGCCAATCTTTTTGTGAGATTGTCGTCTTTACAGGTTTTGATTACTGCATTTATAAGCTCGTCTTTAGTCAAGGTTTCCCCCTCCTCATGTAAAAGAATTATCTGCCGGTGCAGTATAAGAAAACGGTCAAAAATGTCAATCAAAAACAATCAGCCTGCCTATCTTTTAAGCAGTCGTGGCGGGGGATATGGACTCTTTTGATTTGAGTGTGGTAAAATAACATATAAGAATTAAGGCGTTTACGGGACAGGTTTTTTATTCCACAAATAAAAAATTAGTTTGTTTTTTTATAGTCCCGGCATATTTTGATCCGGAATATGAAGGAGGTATAATGGCGATATTAAAAATTGCAAAACTAGGGAACCCTGTTTTAAGGCAGGTAGCCAAACCTGTAGATCTGAGTGATTTAGCAGAAAGTGCAATGCAAGCCTTTATCGATGATATGATTGAAACCATGCATCATGAGGGAGGCGTAGGGCTTGCTGCACCGCAGGTTAATCGATCTATCCAAATTGTCGTGCTTGAGTATGCTGAGAATGAAAGGTATCCCGACGAGGTGTCCATCCCCTTGACAGTTCTGGTCAACCCTGTGTTGTCCGATTATAGTCCAGAAACAAAGGATGGATGGGAGAGCTGCCTGAGTTTAGTGGATTTCCGTGGACTTGTTCCCAGATCTACCACGGTGACTCTCAATGCTTATGACCGACAAGGAAATAAAATTCGAAAAACAGTTTCTGACTTTGAAGCGGTGGTTCTGCAACATGAACTTGATCACCTCAAAGGTTTTGTGTTTCTAGATCGTATGAAAGACTTGACGCAGTTATCCTATCAAGAAGAGTTTGAAGAGTTCTGGCTGAAAAAGGAAGATGCCGCCTCTTCGTAAAAAATGATTAGCCTGGGGATGAACGATGGAAGAAGAAATCCTGCACCTTTATCAGGAACCGGCTATTGGTGCTTCTTATACGAATACCTACGGTGAAGAAAATATCCGCAAACTGTTGAATAAGTATCGCAGTCTGGATAACGAAGGTATGCAACAGATGATGAAAATCGTGGTCAATTTCTCACAGTCGACCGACCTTGCTACTTCTTTTGTCTCGGTTGGGGTTCTGCATGCGTTGGGAGAAAGTGAAGGCGTTGCCGAGGCCTATAGCTGGGCTAATACGCAGGAAGATGCTGAGCGAATTATCAATCACTTTGAAATTGGAAAATCAGTAGCAGACTATTTTTCTTGAACCTTTTTTTTAATTTGTCCTTCGCGAACTAAAGGAAGTGGATTGAATCCACTTGGATCGATGGGGCAGGCTGAACCGACGCAGTCCCCTTGTTGTAATTTTTTCCGAACAAAGGTTAGAAACCCCGTCCAGAATAATCCGGGAAGGACTATCAAAAGAGCCATCCACAGAGCCACCTGATTAGATGTGAGACCCAGCGCATCGACAGCAAAGCCGACTCCCCAGTTGCTGATCCCCATTACCAATGTCATAACGGCAAGCTCAAAGCTGAAGACTCTACCCAGATAGCGATCTGGAGTAGATAAATGAATCAATGCTGAACTGAATACCCAGATGATAGAACCGAACAAGGTTCCCGCTGCCACACCAAAAGATAACGTCCAAAGGTTTTCCGAGTTGGCTATAAACAGATAGGATACTGCCTTCAGAAAAAAACTGGCGGCGATCGACCAATGCAATACTGTTGCGGATTCGCCAAAAAATCGTTTGACCAGCAAGGGGCCAAATACGGCACCCAAACCGCGCGCAGAATAGAGAATCCCAATCCCCAACGACAGCATGGAAGGCTTTGAAAGCACCTGACGGGCCATCAAAGGAATAAGGGTCATTATTCCGCCTGCCACAGCCAGGCCGGATTTTAATAAGCTCAAAACCAGAACCACTGGTTCTTTGATAAGGAAACGCGTGACTTCGAGCCATTCCTGAAAACCATTTTTCTTTTTCAGTATTTCGACAGGTTTTTCTTTGGTAGGGATTTTGGATATGAACCAGGCAGAAACTAAAAAGGTGCAGGCATCGACTATAAAGGCAACACGGATTCCAAATAAACTCACTACGATGCCACCGAGAGCTGCGCCAAACGCCAACATGACCGACCAGGTGGAACCGCTCAGGGCATTGGCTGTTACCAGATGCTCTTTTGGGACGAGAGAAGGGATGATGGCACTTCTTGCAGGCTCAAAAAAACCGGATAATGAAATCTCAATAATGACCAAAGCATAGATAAACCATAAAATACCCTGGCCTTCTACGAAAAGAAAACCAAGCACGACTATAAAGCGCAACAAATCGCTGGCGATCATAACGGTTTTGCGACTGACGCGGTCTACGACAACACCAGCGATGGGACTGATCAGGACTATGGGTAGTAGTTTTGCCATCATGGCACCCGCCATAGCCATACCGGAATCACTGAGCCTGAGGATCAAAGCATAAATGGCGATACTGTTTAGCCAATCCCCAAGTTCAGACACTACTTGTCCGTACCAGAGATTGCGAAAAGAATCATTTTCCCGTAACAGTCGAATATATCCGATTGAACTTTTGTTCTGCATAGACTCTTTCCTAGGTTTTTTTAGACGGGAAAACCACCATATTAATCAGGAGAGCTTGAATCTGCAACTGGAATTCATTTCTGCGGTCTGGTATGTTTATTGTTGAATTTAACTCAGTTGGAGATTCAGAGGAAAAGTTAGATCCGAGACTGAAAAATATTATTTACTTGCAAAAAAATCGCCTTCTGCGAAAGAATAAAAAATGGATGAAGTTGAGCCAATACATGAGGAAATAGAGGACCAAAAAGAAAAATTGATAAGCCGTATTTCTTTATGGGTATCTCTTATCCTGACCACAATTGTGGTTATTTGGTATTACAACGAAAATCCTCCAGATTCGCCTGCGGTGGTCAAGATGCGAGTATTCTTTAAAGAAAACAACCGCGATGTTATGAAGTTTATAGACCTCCCACGTAACGAGATGATTGCCTTTGCTTACAAAAAAAAGCATCCTTTCTATCTAAAATATGTAAAAGTTTCTGAGTCGGAAAAATCCAAGTTAAGCGCTCTTATCCATATATCTACTGATTACACGCCTAATCAATACTGGTTCAATTTGTTTTTTGCTTGGGTAATAGTTTTCACCACTTTCTGGTTTCTCGGATTGATGGCCGAAGCCTGCATCATCCTTATGCGGCGAAATTCAGAAGCCAGAGTCAAAAACTATGAGCTCGAAAAAGAACAGAGCAAGCGAGATAAGGAATTGTAAATCTGTCTCGGTGTCATCCCCCCCCCAAAAATCGATTAATATTTATATTCCCCGACAACTGTCCCTAACCTTCCTTCCTTTTGACATCCAGTTTCTAAATCCAAGACGAGGTTGAGCCGTAAAACACCGCATGCAAACTGTCGGCGGTTAGAGTAAAATATGACAATGGATGTCCAACAAATTCGATTTATAGTTTTTCTGGGAGTATTTTTGCTGATGCTGGCATTGGAGTCGGTTATCCAAAGGCACCCTACGGTTGATTCTAAGAAAAATAGATTGAAAATAAATTTTGCGCTGACCGGTATAGATATTCTTGTGGTTCGGTTGGTGTTTGGTGCCGCTGCCGTAGGGGCTGCCCAGTTTGCCGAAGACAATGGATGGGGAGTGTTCAACTATCTAGACTGGTGGAGCGGGCTGGAGATTATTGCTGTTGTGATAATTCTGGATTTGATGATTTACATCCAGCACGTTGTGACTCATATGATCCCTTTTTTCTGGCGGTTTCATATTGTCCATCATTCGGATCTGGACTTAGATGTTTCATCTGGATTACGATTTCATCCCATTGAAATTATGGGGTCCATGTTGTTTAAAATAGGGCTGGTTTTTGCTTTGGGTCCTGCACCTATTGCGATGGTGATATTTGAAGCTGTGTTAAATGGAATGGCGCAATTTTCACATTCAAATATTACTCTGCCAGAGAAACTGGATCGGTGGTTGCGGTTTGTTATTGTCACACCTGATATGCATCGCATTCACCATTCCGTTGAAAAAAAGGAAACCAATTCCAACTTTGGATTTAACCTTTCGATATGGGACCGTTTCTTAGGTACCTATATTCAAGATGCAAAAAGAGAGCAACCAAAAATAATTATCGGTGTTGACCAATTCAGAACCAGTGAGGAAGTATCGTTTAAAAATTTATTGTTAATGCCTTTCAAAGTAATTCCCCGAAACTATTCCCTTTTCCCGGAAAAGGATTAAGAGATCATTATGGCTATTCGATTGACTAAAATTGTTGCTACCTTGGGGCCAGCCAGCGGAAGTAAGGCTTCTATAAAAAGTCTGGTAGCAAAGGGCGTTAATATTTTCAGACTAAACCTTTCACATGGAACTCATGAAACCGTACGCAAGTGGATTCAGTGGATCCGTGAAGTGGAAGAAGAACACCATTCTTATGTTGGCATCTTGCTAGACCTACAGGGGCCAAAAATCAGAGTGGGAAAATTTAAAGATGGTTCTATACACCTCAAGCGTGGTCAGAGGTTGACTTTTACAACAGAAAAAAAAATAGGCGATGAAAATTTAGTGCCGGTTCAGTACCCGCGTTTCCATCAGGAGGTAACGAAAGGCGAACGAATTTTTCTCGACGATGGCAATCTCAGCGGTGTGGTGAAACAGGTTTCGGGGCAGAGAGTCGATGTGGAAATTCAGACCGGCGGGGTTCTGTCTGACCATAAAGGAATTAATTTACCCGATGCCAAGCTAACCGCAGATCCCATAACTGCAAAGGATAAAGCTGATCTGAAATTTGGAATTCAGGAAGGCGTCGATTTAGTCGCATTATCTTTCACAGGGTGCGCTAAAGATGTGAAGCGGCTTAAAAGTTTGATTCAAAAACAGGGTGGCAAAGGGATAGAGGTGATCGCCAAAATTGAACGCAAACAGGCCGTAGAGAACCTTGAGGAAATTGTTAAGGAAGCGGATGGGGTTATGGTGGCGCGTGGTGACTTGGGTGTCGAAATTTCTTTTACTGAGGTTCCTGTTGTGCAGCAACGGATTCTCAGGGAAGGAGCAAGGCATTGTAAGCCCGTAATCGTGGCCACGCAAATGCTGGAATCAATGATTGAAAACCCAAGACCTACCCGTGCGGAAGTTTCCGATGTTGCCAATGCGGTGATGGATTGTGCAGATGCCATTATGCTTTCTGGTGAAACTGCTGTTGGTAAGCATGCCGTTGCGGCAGTCGGAGTGATGGTAGAAACGGCATTAAAATCCGAGGCCTATTTGGCAGAAACAAGATCCATTGATTCGTGGAGTCGATTTTTTGAGGGTGAGCCTACTATTAATGCGGGGATAACTTACTCGGCGAATAGAATGGTTGAACTTCTCAATGCCAAAGCGATGGTGGTGTTTACGATCAGCGGGGGCACCGCTAAAATGGTTGCCAGTCCGAAGCCGATGGTGCCAGTGTTTGTCTTCACACCCAGCTTGCATCGGGCACGATTGCTAAATTTAATTCGCGGCACGGTACCCTTCGTTGTAGAGGAGGATAAACATCTACTGTTGTATATGGAGCAACTGATCATTATGCTGAAAAAAAGACGGCTATTGAAAAAAGGGGATCGAGTTGTGATTACCACAGGAATTCCGGTAGGCATCCCAAATAGGACCAATATCATTCGGGTGGAAGAGGTTCCATAAAAGCCCTGTTTTTTCGTAGAGAAAAACTTATTTTTAATTGCCCTGCTAATTTCTGAATATGTCTCCACGATACTACATTAGTACCACAATCCTAATCGGGGTCTTGACCTTTGCCATCAGCTATTGGCAGAAAAAACAGACCGGTAGAGAAATTTTTGTGGTTTTTCTTAAAGTCGTCACTGCCACTGCGGTGATAGTTGGCGGGGTATTGGCCATTGTCTGGCTCCTCGCTTACTTGGGAATAGCACAGTCTGGGTTTTTCATATGAGTACACAACCATCCGATTTTTCAGGATTCATGATTTTTATATTGGTCCTGTCGTTTTTTATGATGTCATACTTTATGGGGATGCTGGTCCACTCAGCATGGATGTATGAGGACAAGGGAAATATCAAAACAGACAGCAAAATAGGTTGGATACTTTGCATGATAGCTGGGACGAGCATCACCGGTTGGATGTTTTACTACGGCTATTATGTTAACTTTTTGCGATAGAGTTTTAACTCGCTAGTAAATCTACCAAACGCTGACAATCGTTTCTATACCCCAGAACCTCTTCGCGTTCTTCTTCGTTCAAATCGTCAGTCAGATTATCTTCAATCAACTCAATGGCATCGTTTAATCCGCTGGCAACAATATCCAGTTCTGTTTCTGTCAAAGCGTACATAGAGCCACTGGTTTTGAGTTTGTCAAATACTCGCGAATATTTATCTTTGTAGTTTGCTAGGGTATTCTTTTGTTCTGGGCTCAACTCCTGCTTCAGTTCACTTGTCATGTCTGAGAGGGAATCGTTGAGGGCCATTTTTATTGTTTCGATATCATTATCTGTTATTGATGCGAGTGATTTCATGCTCTCCTGCGGAAATTAAGTTGTTGTAATTGCACTGGAATGCACAGTGCTGAATCTCTGATGTTTTACCACAATCTCAACCTCCATCGTATGAAAATTTAAAGCTAGAGGAAATTTTTTTTTGCCCTGCTTTAAAAAAAAAGGCCGGCTCGGTGCGGTTAAACCCCGCTCCGGGCCGGCGACTCTTTTAGTTACTCTGGACCTCGATTTTTTTAGGTTTTATCTGCTCATGTTTGGGTAAATCTACTTTTAGGACACCATTATTGATTTTTGCCGAAACTTTGTCGGTGTCTACCCGGTCATTCAGCTTAAAGCTTCTTTCAAAGCTTTGGCTGCTGAACTCACGAATATGGTAATTTTTCTTTTCAGTTTCAGAATCGGTTTCATTATGGCCTTTAATAGTTAAAACGCCATCATGGACTTCAATGCTGATATCCTTATCTTTCATTCCTGGGGTTTCCGCTTCCAGGTGAAAGAAGTTTTTGTCTTCAGTGACATTGACTTTGGGCGAAATAGCTTCCGCATCGGTTCGCCCTCGGTTTCGTTTTGTATTGAAAAACTGGTCGCTATCAAAATTAAAGAATGGATCTAAAGCTTGTTCTGGGTGAAAAGTTACGAGACTCATGATACAGCCCTCCAATTAAATTTAGTTAAAATTTGGTTTGTCATGGCTCTCGGCCGAGAGGGCACTCCTTATCCTGATTATTAAATAAAATCTAAAACTATAAATGTCAAGTTGCCTCAAATTATTTTTATTTAAAAATACTGTAATCGCGGTAGGTAGAGTAAAGGCGATACGCTGGCCTTGTCTGTCTTTTATTATTCGTGGCGAATAATAAAAGTTATACAGTTTGTGTTGTGGAAGATGAAAAAGTTTCGCGCAAGATGACCATTGAGTTAGTTAAAAGAATGGAAGTTGCAAAAATAGTAGCTTCAAAGAATGTAATATTAGCTTTGTATAAATTTATTTGTTCTTTGATTTTCCAACCATATCTGCCAAACGTTCACCAAGGATATAGCTGATGTTGAAGTTAAGTTTGGCTACAATATTAGGAAAGAACTTTAAGTCTTTTTGCATCCGCTCATAATCAAACCGCAATGCTGATACCTTCTCCGTGGCTACGACATCTGCAGTTCTTTCGGTTTCGCGAATATAACCTACCTCACCGAAAATTTGTCCAGGTTTTAAGATGGCTAATGAATGCGACTCATTGCCATCCCTTCTGATGACTTCTGCTTCACCTGAAAGAATTAGATGCATATTGCGGCCTATCGTATCTTGCTCTACCAACAGTTCTCCTTTTTCAAATTCATGGAGCTCAGAAATTAAAATTGCTTTACGTCGTTGATAATTGCTCATATTTTGAAGCAAAGGGCTGCCATTCAGCACTTCACGATCAATCGACATGGAAAGTATCTGGTAAAGTCCAACAAGACGAATGCGGGTCATTATAATTGGGGTAACTAACAAATTTGAAAATATTGAAAACAACATGGTTGCGGCAGCCAAGGCACCAAACTGCGCAACAATAGTAAAATTTGAAAAAATTAAAATACCGAAACCAAATGCGAGCGCGATACTTGACACGATAAGCGGAGTAGCCTCGTCATTCACAGCAGTGTTCACCGCATCTTCGTAATCCGAAGTACGACGACAAAGTTCATTGTACCGTGCCAGTAAATGGATGGTGCCGTCTATCGCAATACCAATTGCAATTACTGCAACCATTGCTGTACCGGGGTTTAATGGAATTTCAAGGTACCCCAAAATGCCAAACATCAGGGCAATAGGAATGATTGCCGGTACCAGAGCAATGAGTCCACCTTTAAAGGAAGTAAACATGATGGACATGATCAGGAATATCAATGCCATCAACAGCGCCAGGGCTTTAACCTGGGCCGTCATTAGACTTTCAGCGGCCTTATTGACCATCAAGTTTTCGCCTACTATGAAGAACTTCATATCGGGACCTGCTATTTTTACAATGACCTCTTGGAGTTCTTCAATATATTGGTTAAGCGTGTGTGAGTCTGTGATGTTATGTCGGACGACAATATTGGCGCGGCGGTAATCATGGCTGACATAATTATCCAGATCACCACGATGCAAAAACATTAAATATTGGGCAACCAGTTGCCGGGTTTCTGGCAAGGAGTTTTCGGGAGAGCCTCCACGAAACTCATGGTTTAAAAACCGCAGGTGATCGGCCAGAGATATACTGCGATCATAAACACCTTGATGGGTTAGGAAACTCTGAATATCAACCAGCTTTTGAATATTTTTAGGTTCCTGAAATGCTTTTCCCTGTTTAGATTCGAGCGATATAAAAAATATTTTTATTCCCGCAAGGTCTTCATGTATGCGTTTGGCATCCTGTATCAACGGACGATCGCTTGGAAAATATGATAGAGGATCATTGGTGACATATAATTTGGAGGCATGAAAAATAAAAAAAGCGCAGAGTATTGCCGTAAAAACCAATATTGATATAGGAAAACGAACCTGGGAATATCGAAATATACTCATAATACGATCAGGCAGGCTATTCTTTTCCATGTCTTTTACAAGGGAGGTGCTCTCACTTGCACCAAAAATGGACAGCATGAGTGGCATAACTAGAATAGTGATGAAGCCATTTGCCAGCATCGCAAAAGTTGCCGCAATTGAAAAATGTTGTATTAATCCAATGTTGCTGAACAGGTTACTAGCAAAACCCAGGGTTGTGGTCAATACGGTAAGTGCCATTGGCAAACCGATATGTTTTGCCATGTATTTAACGGCTTCTTTTCGTGAGTTTTCTCCTGGGTTCTCCTTTAGTCCGCGTAAAAAAGCAGACATCATATGAGTGTCTTCTGTAGATCCGATAACAATTATCAATGAAGGTATCATTGCACTTAGAATATTAAGAGGCACACCTATCCAACCCAGCGCTCCAAAGGTCCAAATAATTGTGATCAACGAAGTTACCAGCGGCACCACAGCGGATAACCAGCTACGCATAAAAATTAAAATCGATACAACAAGAACCACTACGGATAGCGGACCGAGCAATATAAAATCTTCATACAAACTATTTTTTAATTCGGCATTAATCCGAGGTGGCCCAACCTGTGCTATTCGTTCAAAATCTGCGCGATGAATTTCAATCTGCTCTTCGAGTGCCAGATGAATTGTGCGACTGAAATTATTGCTGTCTTCGGCATCTATCACGGAAACCATCATGGCGGTGACTTCTCCGTCGTCTGAGAAAAAGTTACCCTGATAAAGGGGGTTCGCTAGGGCACTCTTTTTAGCATCTAATGCTTCCTCTTCCGTTTTTGGTGATGCTATTAGTAAAGGGCGAGAAATAATCTTGCCTCCTTTACCCTGTACCGTATGCAAGGTAAATAAACTGTCTACACGACTGACCCCATCAATCTTTTCGATAGCAAAATGGAGCTCTTCTACTCTCGCCAGTTTCTCAGGTGTCCAAAGGTTAGTGTCCTTTATGTAAATAATAGTTTTATTGTCTGTGCCAAACTCTCTCATAACTTTTTGATAGACTAGGCGAGATGGATCATCGGCTGGTATCAAACTGTCGATTCCAGTATCAATCTGCAGCCGTTGCATGCCTGCTGAGGTAAATACTGTAACCAATAAGAGAAACAGCCCCACAAGGACAGGGCGCTTGTAACCCAACATGTATATTTGTTCAATCACTCCGTTGTTTCCTTTGAATCTAATGAATTGTCTGTATCCATATCTTCAGAAGGTTCAATGTGAGGATAATTCTCATACAACCATTCAGCAGTAAATATTTCTAAAGGAACATAATCATGAGAAAAAATACGCCGCGAGGTCTTTATCAATGATTGGTGTTGATCTTTCATGTTTTTCATGAGGATCATATTGGCGCGCAACATATTATGGTCAACCTCCTTAAGGTCATGATGGCTCTGTATGCGGGCGATACGCCCATGCTTGTCAAAATGGTGGGTCAGTGTGATATATAAATTGTCTTGTTGAATAAAGTGGCGACGTAATATTCGACCTTCTGTTGATGTCTTGGCCTTATAAACATCCAGAACAAAATATTTTACCTTTTCAACCTCTCTATTATCACGACGAACATAATGGTGATCTGATAAAATTTCACCGGTCAGGTTTTCCACAGAAAAATCAGTTCCAAGAAAGTTGTCTCCACTTCCCTCACCAGCACTTTCTAATAGTTGCTCCCCATAGGCTGGCAAGTAAATATGTTTACTTGTTTTACCATCAGGCTTACGATTGGCTAGCAAGGCAACTCCTTTTACTTCCTGCGGATGGTCAAACAGCAGGAGAAACTTCACCGTCCCGTCTTCTTCAACTCGGGAGTATCGTCTGGCTTTGCGTGTATCTCGCTTACCATACCGATCCACCATGACCATGGATTGTTCTTCATAGATATAGGGGAATTGTTGATGCCGTTTGTCGACCTCTTCCATGATTTCAGCACCCGTAGTTTCACTACTAACAAAACCGATACATTCCTGTAATTGGGAAAAGTATATTAGCAGTGAGAACAAAAAAACCAGTTGGCTACGAAGTAACAATTTCATGGTAATAAATTTTGGTGTTTATTTTTCCTGCGTGATAATTGTTTTTGCAATGCGCTGGCAGAGTTCCCCATATAATTCACGCATGATGGTTACCATTTGTTCGTAATCTCTTTCTTTAATGATTTCCTGACCCTGTAGATTTGCACTGAATATACCCAAAGGCTTTGATTGAGGCCCCTCAGCAAGCTGCCAACGAGCAACGAGGTTTACCTTTTTGTTGCTTTCCATCTCGAACTGTTCGATATGTACTTGCACTCGATAGTCAGGCAATGATGTGGAACGGTTTAATGGTGTTCCTACGTCCAACGTCGACAATAATTTAGAAAGGTTTCTTGACATAGTACGTAAAAGGTTTTTGCGTAAACTCTCTCCCCATTGATGGCTTTCTGAAAACTCAAGCTGGCTTTTACTGCTTCGCGTTGCTATGTGGAAGCGTTCCAGATACTGGGGGATATGGAGACTGATGATTTCTATGCTTAGAGGGCTAGCAGCTTTAAACGATATTGTGGGGTATTTCACCGGATCAATTAGGTAATAGCGTATTGGAGCCGTAGAGCTGATTCCCGAGCAGCCACTTAACAGGGACGCTAAATATAATGAGATAATTATTTTATATAAAGGACGCCACATATCTTTATTCTCCTTTAGCATTTCTGTCCTTGCCAAAAATCAGCTCCTGAGGATTGCGTTCAAGTGTTTCAATCAATGATCGGATAGCCCGTGAAGTTTCTTCAAACTCCTTGGTTAATTCGATCAGGTTGTATTGAATGGGTGAATTGGGATCCATCACCTTGCTAGTTTTATCTAGAGCTTTACTTAGGTTTTCCAGTGCTAGATGCCCAGCATCAATGGTTTCTTGTATTTTTGAGTTATCCACCTTCAACATAATGCTTTTAAAGCTTTTCAATGAAACCCGAATATCCTCTATCGATTCGGTGATGCCAGGTGACGTGATGATCTTATTTGCGTTATTGGCTGTGCTAATCATACTGTCTATGGCTTTGTTTGCATTGCTCAGTGTTTGGTTTGATTTGTTAATTGTTTCGCCTACATTGCTCAATGTTTCCGTGGCGCTTGCCATTAAATTGGAATCATCCACTTTTTGGGTGATGTTTTTGAAGTTTTCCAATGCGATTCGAACATTTTCTATTGCTTCGGGAATGCCAGGTGTACCAATAAGAGTGTTCGCACTTTCAATGGCTTTATCCGCATTATGCATTGTCTTATTGGCGGTCTGAATGGTATCGATCAAGACCGATGTGACCTTTTGAATGTCGATGGCGTTTAGCTTTACCAGTAAATCTTCGGCAGACTGAGTTATGGCTCCAAAATTGGAGGTTGGTAGCGTTGGCAACTCAGGGTAGGGAGTGTCGCTTCTACTTAGATTAATTGGCGATCCGGGGTGCATGTCGAGTTCGACAAATAACTGACTTGTTAACAGACTCCCCGTTTGTAGACGGGCTCGGAGTCCTCGTTTAACCAGCCTTTGAAGTGCTTGATGGGATTGGTCCGCTTCTTGATTCCCGCGCTCGATAATTCTTTGAGGTTCTATTTCTATTAATACAGGGATGCGGAAAGAGGTGCTTCCGCCATCAAATTCGAGTCTCACATCTAAGACTGTGCCGACCTTTATTCCCTTGAACTCCACCGGAGCACCAAGGTTCAAACCGCGTATCGAACTGTCAAAGAACATTATGAACTTAATTTTTTTTGTGTAAGCATGCTTCTTGATACTTTCATAGCTTCCATGCAATGTGAAAACCAGTTTGTCAATATCGGTGGTTGCTTGTTCCAGCGTTTCGGGTGTTTCAAATGCGATGCCCCCAAACATCATCGACTGGATGGATTCTGTCTGAATCTTGAATCCGTCAGCCCCCATTGACACATTGATGCCACTCACGTTCCAGAAATTTGTATTTCCACGAATAAGCTGATCAAAAGGGTCTTTTATAAAGATATGAACATAAGTGCTCTTGCGATCGTTGCCCAGTTCATATCCCAAAACTTCACCTGCAAGTAACCCTTGATAATAAATTGGTGAGCCAGTATCCACTGAGCCGAGTTTTTGTGTGACCAGTGTGATCTTCTTTCCCTGCTCATCAGACTTGACTACAGGTTGTTTTTCTAGGCCAATGAAATGCAATTTAGGGGCTCCAGCTCCTGGTTCGATTTCAATATAGGCACCAGAAATTAATGTGCTAAGACCCGTTGCTCCACGCAGACTGAGCTGAGGCTTGACAACCCAGAAGCGGGTACTTCGACGTAGAAATTTTTCCGATCCCTCCATGAAATCCACCGTTAGGATGGTGTTCGAAAAATCCTCGCTGAATTTGATTTTCTCAACGACACCTATATCGACATTCTTGTATTTGATTTTGGTCTTGCCCACTTCAATTCCTTCTGCTGTTTTGAAGCTGATTGTGGCACGTGGCCCCTGTTCGGAAAGGGTTTTAACAATCAACCAGCCTCCTACAAGAAGAGTGACCAATGGAATTATCCATACAATGGAAAGGCCTGATTGTTTGCTGACTTGTGGGTTCGAGATTTCCAATTTTTTATTTTTTATTGTTGTTTTTCTTTTACATTATCCCAAATCAGACGCGGATCAAAACTATGTGCTGCAAACATGGTGATGACGACAACGCCTGCAAAGAAAATAGCACCTATTCCAGGACGTATTGTTGACAAAGAATCGAGACTGACCAGAGAAGATAACAGTCCAACCAGAAAAATATCCACCATGGACCAGGCCCCCACCACCTCAGTTACACGATATAGCAAGGTGCGATCACGCGGACGCCATATGGATTTTTTGTGAACGCTGATCAATAAAAAAATCAGGATAATTAATTTTATAACGGGAACAACGATACTGGCTACAAAAATGATCATCGCCAAGCCCCACATTCCAGATTCAATCAAATGCAACACACCACTCAGAATAGTACTGGGTTCACCCTGGCCAAACCGAATCACTGTCATCACTGGATAAATATTGGCCGGAATTAACAGAACCAAAGCTGCTGCTAATAGAGCCCAGGTGACCTCTATACTGTTGTGTTTTCTATGGTGGAGGGGAGAATCACATCTATGGCAGGTCTGGTGTTCGTCTGTGTGCCGATTCAAAAAACCGCAGGTGTGACAATTTAGAATTTTATGATTGGTTAAATCAACACGCGATATCCCCGAGGAGGTATGCCCGGTTAAGGACCACAAATCATGCGGGTCAAAACTTGCCCGAGCGGCGGTGTAAACAACAAGTAATAGCGCTAATGCAATCAGGCCCGGACCCGTGATCACATTTGCCAGATCCTGTAATTTAACAATGGCTATCAATACCCCCAGCATGAAGACGCCAATCAGACTCCATGGAATGATGCTGTTTACGATCCGGTACACCTGTGCCATGTAAGGTGCAACAATTCCCATGCGTGCAGGAATAAGTAAATAGAGCATGCCCGTAATCACTATGAACGGAAACAGGATGCTGGTTAGAATGATAAGCATTCCCAGCTCACCCATACCCAGTTCATACATTGCCAAACCACTGGAAAACAGAATGTTCTCAACGACCCGGCCACCCAGTTCCAGAGATAAAAATGGGAACACATTGGCTATTAAAAAAAGTATTAGCGCTGTGATATACAGGGCCAAGCTACGATTTAATGAATCTGGAATATGACGGTAGAGTAAATTACCGCAATGCTGGCACTTAGCCTTGGCTCCCACTGGGATTAATTCATAATAATAAAAGTGGTCACATTCGTGACAGGCGATAATTTCTCCGGCAAGGGTGTTTTCTATCATATTCTCCGCTACAAGGATTAGAACCTTTAAAAGGCAATTTTTGTGGAAGTTGCCAGTTTTGAGTTTGTAAAACTATATGGGCTGATGGGATGCTAGACAGGAATGTCCCCTAAGTCAATATAGTAAGTGATGTTAACAGGATGCGTTTATAGGGGATAGTAACGTATTTGATCAATAGGGGAAATCCAAAAAATTGATCAGTTTTTTTTGGGCAGATAAATTTCAGTACAAATTACGTGGAATTCGGTGCTCTAGTTTGGGAGGAATGAGGCTTCTTTGGGAGTGTCGGTTTGACCTCGAGACGGCCCACTAATTTTTCAAGGGGTTATGTCTTTAAGGCATGGCTCCTTTTTCTTTTTGTGGGCACTATGTAGGCAAATTAGGTAAGATGGATGAGGGTTTAAAAGTTTTTGCCAGAGCAATATTTCTATAAAATATCAGTAGATTGTAGAGAGGGAATTTATTTGGCCTGTCAAACTATTGGTCGTATGATAAAAGGTAGTAGCTAAATCAATTTACAGGCTTCCATAGAAGACAAAGCTATTAAGTGCTTAAAACTAGACCGAGATAATTTTATCGAAGTATTAATATCCGATATTGAAAATATTATGGGGCGTTATGGAAATTGAAGAAAGCGGAACAGCTAAATATTTAGGGCATAGATTACGACAGTGGAGAAAATCCGTCCCCTTAAAAGGCTATCAACTTGCCAATACGATTGGCCTTTCGCAAGGTTCATTGTCTGAAATTGAAACTTGTAAATCTTTACCGTCAGCGGACACAATTGCCAAACTATATCAGCATACAAATCTAAATATCATTTGGTTGCTGACTGGCAAAGGCCCGATAAGAAAACCTCCGCAGACTCCTGGAGAAGAGCCAGCCGGTCATGAAGAATTAGAAGCCTATGAAGATGAGAATTTAAACGACATGATTCAAAAGCTAATTCGTACATATTATCGAGGAGAAGCAGAAAAGAAAGCGCATTTAACCGGCTTTCTTATTGGTTGTGACCCTGGGGAATAGATTTAGAAATATTTCATGAAGGTCAACTCCACTTCACTTGAAAAGATATAGTCGCAAGCCTTATTATAGCTTAAAAGAAAGGGGGGGCAGTGCGAGAAGGCCAGAGTCTTCGGTTTTATACAAGTTCGCCAATTTTTGCCAGAGTTTTACCCTCTCCTGTCGCCTCTAATTTGATTTGTTGAGAGAGCGAACCTACCCCCCCCTCATCTACACCTTAAAATATTTGGAATATACTGTTTTATTTATTGTTATTTGGAATGCGAATTATTGTTTGAATGTTATTATCGCCTGATAATGATAAAAGTTGCCTCATACCTTATTTTATGCGAGTTTAAAACTCCCCTTGGCCGACTGAGGTATAGATTAAATCGTTTTTTTATAAGTATTAAGCCAAATTATTCTTGCCGGATAGTAACGGGGCATTTATACTGATAGTTAAGTTAATCAGGATTGCACTAATAAATTTTGAAGTGGTATCTTATCCGATATAAGATATTATTTTTTTTCAAGGAGAAGGTTATGGGTATTGCGGAAAGAGGTTCGGATGGGCTAATAGGAAGTAGACTTCGGTCTTGGAGAAAAACCATTCCTTTTAAATCCTTCCAATTAGCCGATGTCAAGGGCAGAGTAAAAATGTACCAGTGTGGCGGAGTAAAAGTGTACCACTCGGGTTAAAAAATATAGGTTATTAGATCATTATCTTTTTAGCAGTAGAGCCTGTTGGCCCTGTGTGTAAACTGC
>JBLFWU010000052.1:0-21047 GCA_047610985.1 Nitrospinales bacterium
AAATAATATTATCCTTAATCATGGTGGTGCCTCCTTTTGCTTTTATTGTTTTTCTCGAAGAAAACAATTTTACAACAAAGGGGACGCCGCCTCCTCATTCCTCATACACCAGATATCACCATAACTCAGAAGAAAATGCAAAAACCCCAAGTAGAGTTGATCCTAAAATAATTAAAATATTTTTATTCATTTAAATCAAATATTTATAAATAAGACATTAAAGTAACAATCTTACATACTAACCTTAGATCTTTAAAAAAATAAATATCTTTCACCTTTACTGAATCCTGAATTATAGGGTCGAGGTAGGATATAAATGTAATTAGTTTAAGACTTCTTTATAACTACAAATTTACCCCTTAAAAATCAATGATCGTGTTGGCACATGATCTCAACTCATGTAATGAAATCATCTAACAATTCATTGACTGGAGGAAGAAATAAATAGGTAGGTATGTTTAGAAGAAAAATGGAAATTAGCAAAAAATATTAGCGTTAAAAGAGTGTTTTAAGCCCGTTTAAAACCCATTCAAAACCTATTTCCCCCCTTAGAAAAACAAAACCCTTCTTTAATATTCAGTTAGTTTGACGCATTTCCGCAAAACTCGTTATGACAAGTGAGCTGGCGATTTACATTACAGATGAAAACAAAACTTCTCTTCAAGTTTTCATTTTTTCATACAGTTAATCGAGAGAGTTTCTTACCCAAAATTTACGACTTAATGATTTATAAGAGGTTTTTTTAAATGGCATGTCAATTGCTTTTCTATTTAATTAAGAATGAATTGTGGGGAGGGTATTTAAAGGAAATAGCCTGCAGTTTATCAATCCTCTTGGAAGCTCAGGAAAAAATAATTTTGTAACTTGTTAAGTTTATTGGGGTTTTAAGATATGAGTCCGACAAAATTTTTAGCGGATCAAAAGCCCTTGTTAATTCGAGGAATACTATTATGAGCTACTGGGTGTTAACTTTTTTAATCAGTTTGGTCAGTATTTTAGTATATGGACTCATCTCGATAAAACAAAAATCGAAGACTCCTGAACCCGAAGAAAATAAGGGTCCTACAAACGAGCCTATACCTGATTCACCACAAAAGGTGGCCGAGTGGGTATTGAAACTAGAAAAATCCCGTACAGAAGTGAAGGAAAAGTTATGTCGACCTCCTACGTATTCTGAAAGATTTTATGGGCGAAACGAGATCATTTTTGAAATTTTAAAGGAAATTCAAAAAGGAAACTCAACAGTAATCTTGTATGGAAGAAAAGGTATCGGCAAAACAACTCTGGCTTTAGAACTGCTTAAAAAATATGAGTATAGTTTTCAAAATTTAAAATTATATTTGGATCTTAAGGGCGGGGAAAATGAACCCATGTCTCTCCGTGATGCCATGGTGCAGATTCTACTTTCATTCCGTCCGGCTGAAATCATTCCGGAAAATAAAACTCAGTTAAGTCGATTATATAAAAAGGTTATGACTTCTCAACAGGGAATCCTTTTATTGGATAATGTTACCCACATTGATCAGGTTAAAGCCCTTAAACCACCAGACTCCTGGTTGGTCATTGCAACTTCATATAAAAAGCTAAACGTAATAGGCGCTATCAATAGGGAAGTTCAACCATTAGATGTTGAATCTGCGCAGGAATTTTTAATCGCCTGTTCTCTCAGATTGAAACCCAAAGCAAGAGAAATTGCAAAGTTATGCAGAGGACTTCCCTTGGCTCTTGAAGTTTGTGGAAAATTTCTATCCGGCAATATGAAAATTAATCCGATAAATTTTTTGTCTTTATTTCGTAAACATTGGAAAGATTCATTACTGGAAAAAAGCGATGAGTATGAAGAATCTCTACAAGCGGCGTTTAAAGCTATTTTTTATTCGTTGAATGAAAAAGACCAGAAAGCTTTGTGCAAGCTATCCGTGTTTCCCGGTACTTTTGATTCGAAGGCGGCAGGTAGAGTATCAGAGCAGAGCGTTGAAACATTGCAAACACTATCGCAATCGGGGCTGATAAAAAGTGATCTCCTTAGTAAACGATACATCATCCATAGTTGGATGAAAGAACAACTAAAAGATTACCTGCCAGAAATGGATCTTCGAGAAGCACGAGTCCGGCATGCGATTTTCTATCTATCGATTTTTGATACTGCGGGGGAATCTTTTTCCAAGGGTGGAGAAAAGGTTATCGAAGGCTTGAAGTTATTCCATCAGGAATGGGAAAATATTCGGTGTGGGTTGAGCCGTGTGCATAAAGGCAGCGTAGAGGGCAAGAAAGCTGCAGAGTTATTCAGTTCCTATATGAGAGCGGGAAGCCAATTGTTACGTTTTCGTTTCTTCCAAAAAGAGTTTCGCGAATTATTGGAGGCAGGGTTAAAAATTTCTCAACGGCTAGGCACGGAAGACATAGAAACCTTCCATCTCCTTAATCTTGGAATATTTTTAAATTCTATTTTTAAATACGAAAATGCGAAAGAATATCTCGATCAGGCTGCGCACCTTGCTGAAAAACTGGAAATAGCTCAGGCGGAATGTCAAATTCTAAACGAATTTGCGACTTATTATCTTGCCACGAAAAAACCAGATGTAGCTATAGAGAGTCTATTAAAAAAGCAAAACCTTGAACGAATAAATAAGTTTGAAATAGAGCCGGAAGCAGGCTGGACCCGGTTGGGCTTGGCCTACGAGCAAAAAGGTGAATTGGAAAAGGCGGTTGCTGTCTTAAAAGAAGGTTTGCATAAAGCCAAAGAAATGGGTAACGGTCTTTGTCTGAGAATTATTTTCAAGCATTTAGGTTCTTGTTATACGAGTATGAAAGATTACCAGCAGGCGGAAGAATATTTCGAGGCCAGCCTGACGTTGGCTCGTAGTCTTAATAAGCGAAATGAAGAAATGGAAGTTCTACATAGATTCGGAAAAATGTATGTCGAATCAGGAGATATTGATCAGGCAATCCAAATTTTTAATGAAGGTATTGATTTGGCCAAAACCTCTCGCAATTCAAAATTTGAAGGTATCTTCCTTGCGCGAATCGGTGATGCTTATGCTCTAACGCCTCAAAAACAAAAAGCAGTAGAATTTTATATGCAGGCTTTGAATCCACTAAAAAAATCTAAAGAACTTGCTATGGTGGTTGAAATAAACAAGCGGCTGAACCGATCTGTTGGAAACAGAGCTGAAGGTATAAAGGCTCCTGAACTAGAAAGTGTAGTGAGGCCCTTTCATAAATCCATGCAGGGGAAAGGGTTCATCCTGATGCAAGCCAAAACCAGTGAGTTTATAAAAATTGGCGACAATAAAATGATCAACTTCTACATTACCAGCGTTGAAGAAATCATGCATGATTATCAACTCGATCCGAATGAATACGAAATCCGCAATAGACTCAGCAAACAAATGGGAGCTCTACGAAAAAACAACCACCACGCTTGCGCGACCATCCTCAAACAAAAATATCTCCTTTAGCAGTCAAACGGCCTCAGGTAATGGATCTATACTCGAGAAGCTGAAATAGGTTTTTTGAGATTTTTACTGTATATCCGCGAGTTTTTTTCAAGGCGTAGCCTTGTTTCTCAAGCTATTTAGGTTTAACCAGGGTTTGATCAAAATAGTTGATGGACATACCTGCATCAAGTACGACGCCTTGAGCGTTGATTCCACTTGAACGGTAGCTCAATAAAAAAATCGCTGCGTTGGCAGCTTCTTGAGTCGTAAGGGAATTTTTTCTCAAGGTTGCCTTTTCAGCATGGAGGAAGGAATCTACATAACCCGGGATGCCTGCAGAAGCAGATGTTTTAAGAAGACCGGGATTAATAGAGTTAAAGCGGATTTCAGAAAATGCGCTGAAAGATTTTGCCAGAAAACAGAGCGTTGAATCGAGTGCCGCTTTAGCGGGTGCCATGTAGCCATAATTTTCTGCTGCCATACGTGTTGTAGATATGGAAACGGTTACAACAGAAGCTTTTTTGTCGAGTAAATTTTTTAAGGCATCGGATAATGCAATTAACGAATAACAACTTATGTCGATAGATTGCAAAAAATCTTTCCGTGGTGTTTCATGAAAAGGTTTCCAACCTTCCGAATAATTTGCAAAGGCTATCGAATGCACCATTCCATGTAGGGTTTTATATTCTGCGCTAATTTCTTTTTTTAGACGTTCAATGTCTTCCGGTTTTTCTACGTCACAGATAAAAACAGGTTTTCCTGCGAGCAATTTATCGAGAGATTTTTTCATCTCCATCGAATGTACGCTGTAAAGAACATTCGCACCTTCTTCTTCGAGGGTTTTGGCGATGTGCCAGGCCACGCTTTTTTTATTGGCGACCCCCATTACCAGAATATTTTTATTTTCCAGGCTTAGAAAACTCATTTCACATCCTCAACCAACATGGCAGTGAACTCAAGAGTTACGGCGGTTTTGCCGTTCACCGATGCTTTGCCCGTCATATAAGCTGCGGAACTTACAAGACCCTCTAGTTTTACTTCAATCTGTAGAGTGTCGCCGGGATTGACTGCGCGTTTGAGTTTTATGTTGTTGACGCGAGTTAGAACGGGAATTTTCCCTTCGTTAGCGATTCGTTTTCCCATCATAATCGCTCCCGTTTGAAAAATGGATTCAAAGATCAACACGCCCGGCATAATAGGCCGGTTGGGATAGTGGCCCTGGAAAAACGGTTCGTCAGGGTCGACAGTCTTTTCGGCTTTGATAGTGTCATCAAATTCTTCTGTTACTTTATCGACAAACAAGAATGGCGGGCGATGTGGAATGTATTGAAGAAAATCTTGCGACATTTTTATAGGCCTCCGGTTACCTCTAACACTGATCCGGTGATGTAAGAAGATTCTTTTGAAGCGAGGAACAAAACCGGTGTTGCAACATCCTGCGGTGATCCGAAGCGTTTAAGGGGAACCTGTTTTTTATAAGCATCCTTTTGTTCATCGGACAAATCAGAAATAAAATCTGTATCGATAAAACCAGGTGAAACACAATTGACAGTAATTTTTCTACTGGCTACTTCTTTGGATAAGGATTTAACGAAGGCCACCTGCCCCGCTTTCGATGCCGCATAATTGGCTTGTCCAGCAAAACCAAGTTTGCCAATGGGCGAGGTCAAGGCAATGATGCGACCGTATTTTTGCCGCATCATATATTGTACGGCAAGTTTGGAGATATTAAAGGTTCCCGTCAGGTTGGTGTTAATAACATTGTTCCAGTCTTCCGTCTTCATCATACCCACGATAGAGTCGGAACGAATGCCTGAGCTAACAACAACGATTTGTAAGGTCCCGTGTTTGCTTTCAACTTCTTTATAAAAATTTTCTACCTCGTCATAACAGGTGACATCGAATTTATAAATGTCGAGACATTCGGCATATTCGGTATTAGCTTCTGTAAACTTTTTGGCCTCTTCTTCATTGTTCCGGTAAGTGGCAATAACTTTCGCCCCTGCCTTTAGAAAGGCTTCGGAAACAGCCCGACCTATTCCACGGGTGCCACCCGTTACGACAGCAGTCTGTCCTTTAAAATCGAATTCCATAAAACAATATTAAGTTAAATTGGATAAAGAAGGAAGGAAAGAAAGGAGTTATCTTAAGCCGAAACGAGGCTTGGACTCAGTTGTCTCAAAAACTTATCGGTTTCATTGGCAACGATGACTCCGTAGTTGGCAGCCCCTAGCCAACCGGACATGATAATGCCCACCGAACCAGCATGAAACAGACCGTTGATTTGATTCGGAAGTTCTCGGCTGACTTTAAGCCCCTCAAATTTAGTGCCGAACGAAGTGCCCGACGGATGCAGGGTATAGTGCTTAAAAGTTTTCGGGGTTGAAGCTTCTATATGGTCTATTTTATTACGAATACCGGGAACATATCTTTCCAACGCATCGAGGGTGGTTTGCTCCAGGTCGTGCTTATCGTGTAGATACTCTTTTTCGCTAAAGTTTGCCCAGTCTTTATATCTTGCGTTGGTGGAAGATACGATTGAGTATCGATCGGTGCCGGGGCGGATTTCTGGATAATAAAATGAAAAAGTGCGGCTGGTAATATCCTTACTCAATATTTTATCAGTGCAGTATTCATCGGCAACAGAAGAAAACAGAAGGTCACCGACATGAGGTACCGTTTCACCTTTTTTGACTCCCATATAGACCTGACAACTGGAATCGTTGAGCCGAACATCTTTCACTTCTTTAATATATTCAGGGTCAAAATGTTCTTCGCCAGTGAGTTGCTCGATGGTTGTTATGATATTGGAATTTGAAAGAACGGATTTACAGGGAATGTCTTGACCATTAATGCGAACGCCCTGCACGGTTTTATCTTCCACATAAATTTTTTCGACCATACAGTGCGTGCGTATGTCTACTCCATTTTTCAAAAGTTCCTTTTTCATTTCCTTAATCAGGTAGTCGGTGCCGCCCTGATAGGTGTAGACGCCCTTATCCATGAAGTTGGAGAACACAATGCCATAAGTAATTGCCGGCTCATCAAGAGTGGAGCCGTTGGCATAAGTGATGGGTTCCATAAGGAACCGCCAGACATCGGTGCGACCGGGAAAATATTTTTCGAATAACTCGCGCGTGGTCATAACTACATCATCGTAAAAATTCATCGCACGAGTGGTATGAAAGAATTCGTCTACGACTTCCTTAAGGATGCCAAAACGCTCTCGGAGAATATGAGTAAAGTCGACTTTGTCGAAAGAGGTATTAAGAGAAAACTGGGGATTATCGAAACGGACGTTTTTGAGTTGAATAACTCGGCTTGAAATATCCTGCGACCAGTATTTGCGCAGGGTTTTTATCATGCCACAGGGGAAACCGTGCAAGGAAATATCCATGATATGACCTCCCTTGCGTTTGAACCAAGTTGCCATTCCACCGAGATTATAATGATGTTCCGCAAGTAAGACTTTATGCCCTAGCTTTGCGAGAAGGTTAGCTGAGGTCATGCCAGCCAGGCCGCTTCCAATTACAACCGTATCGTATGCTGATTGTATGTCTTTTAGCCAGTCTCGTGGTAGTGGTGGTTTGCTCATTTATTTATTTCCGTAATACATGGAGGTTGGCCATTGAAATGCCACTTAAAGTAGCTCCAATAATACCTAAAAACCCCTGGTCGGTTCCACAGATAAATAGATTGTTTACAGGAGTTTTTCCGTTTTTTATTTTATGCGGAGACCCATATACAGCGCCGTTAAGGTGGCCAGTATATTTTTTGATGGTCTTCGGCGTAAACGAGTCTAAAAATACCACATTATCGCGAAAATCGGGAAAAAATGTGAATACGGATTCCAAGGCCTTATCTCTCCAATGTTTTTTTGCCGCGATGTAGTCCTTTCGCGGTAAAGTGTCCCATTGGGCAAAGTTTGCCAGATTGGTTAGCCGGATCAAACCTTCTTTCATCGGCTCAGGGTAATCAAAATTGTTAGAACAACAGAGAACTCCGGTGGTGACATTAATCATTTCATCAGGAACTTTGTAATCAAATCGTGGTTGGGTTGAGAAAAAGACGATGCTTTTGTCATAACCCAACTCTCGTGGTTCGCGGTCAACCACACATAAAGATTCCATAAAAGAAACCTGGCCAGTTTCACATTCTTCTGTTTCTTTCAATGCGGGGGCGCAATGGTTCAATGTTTCGACATATCCCATGGAAGAAATAACCGTATCGGCGGCTAATTGCTCGCCATTTTCCAGAGTTACCGATTCCACTGTTCCGCTTTCTGCGTTGATAGAAGTTACTCCGGCCCCCATGCGTAATTCTCCGCCCAGTTGTTTGAACTTTTCTTCAAGAAGATGCAGGATGTAATGCATCCCCCCTAAAGGTTTGGCGAAGCCTTCGACAAAGACACTTTTGAACATGATGACGAACTGATAAAAATCCATATCACCTTCGCGGGCATTGCCGTAGTACATCAAAGGGCAATTTAGCATGTCGATCAGTACTGGGTTTTTGATAAAACTTTCCAGGATGGGACGCGAGGTTATTGTTTTTTCATCATTCAGATTCAGTTCATCAAAAGATAGAATTTTTTCTACAAGTTTGTTGAATCCGTCAATTTCCCTTGGGAACTGATCGGCAACCTCCTGCCGAAAAAATTCAAAGTCATTGGTAAATCGTAAAGAATGTTCGGGGAAGCGGATCTCTGACATATGCTGTTGGCACAGGCGAAAGTCATCGTGGCTGAAACGCAGTTGCTTGAGAAGTTTCCCGAGAGGAGAGTTGCGAACTCCTTTGGGAGTGAAATTGGTCATCGCATGTAGGCCAACATCGAACGTCCGGTTCTTACGAACGTAAAAAGAGTTCAAGCCACCCAGTACCGTGTGTTTTTCAACGATGCAGACTTTTTTATCGAACATGGCCAGGCGAATGCCAGCAGCCAATCCGGATAAACCGGAACCTATGATTACCGCATCGTATGCCATAACCTGACCGTTAGAAATTTATAAAAGGCTGATATCTTAAACTGTGGGAATTTAGAGTCAAAAAAGGAAGGGGAAAAACTAGCTGGCGGCAAGTCTGTCTTTCAAAAGAGGTTGCAAATAGGTGATGCAACCCGCCAATGTAGCCAGATGTTCGTAATCTTTTTCTGGAACTTCAATGTTGAAACGTTTTCTCAGTTCCATGACAATGTCTAGAAAATCCATGGAATCTAGGTCAATCTGTTCCCTTAGCTTGGTATTGTCATCAATTGAGCTGATATCCTCATCGGGAGCGATATCCTCAAGAATGTTCAAAATAGTCTGTCGTACTTCGTCAATGGTCATCAATATTTCTCCTTAATAACCTTGATTTTAGTTGAAGATACAGAAGATTTCAACCCCAAAATCCGCATTGTCATGGGGAGGCGATAGGTCTATTCCCAAAAAGCTAATGAGATTATTGGGTCTTTATAGTGGATTCGCAGATATTGTTTCCTCTGCTAGGGGTGGGTGCAAGGGAGTTCCGCTGCTAAGCGGGAAGTTACACCTGCTCGTCTATCCTGCAAATTCTGCCGAAAAATTGTTTGGTCGCCTTGTTATGCTTTTCTTCATCTGTTGAAGATCGGCGCTTTTTTTTAAAAAACTTTTGTGGTCGGTTTTTTGAGTCTCCGGGAACAGGCGTTTCTTTTGAGACTTTTCTGACTTCATCTAGAAACAACATTTTTAAAAACCTCTTTATAAGGCTATATAAAACGTTACGGCGTAACTTCCTGATAAATTAGTAGAAAATCCTGAAAAACTGGGAGAAGCGACGGTACACAGGAATAATGTGACCTTACAAAGGTATTTCAATGATGCTCTTGAAAGATGCTGACGACTCCCATCATTGCGATGGCGGTAGCACTAAATAAATAAAGCACGAGTCCTGTACCATTATCTCCAAATAGTTCTAGCCAATGCCCTCGATTGGAAATAAAACCCCAATAGAAAATAGAAAAATAAGATAGATGCAATCCTGTTTTATATCTGCCAGTAAATAGACAAAAGAAACATAGCAAAAACATCAGACCAACTTGTCCGAAAGAAATTATAAAAACTTTTTGAGCAAAAAACTCAACCATCTCATTGATACCACTCATAATTTTTCACCTGTATGCGTTTAAATCCCGATCATGGAAGTTGTGCCCTTTTTTGAGCGGCAGCTGTATAAAAATTTCCTCCAGAGCAATATTTAATTAGCAATATAGATACCAATTCGATGTCAAAATTTTAAGTCGCTTAGAAAATTCAATTTAACTGGCGTTTTATCACCCTATTTGAAATCAAAAATAAAATATTAAAGGAGCAGAAAAAAATGATTTTAAAAAATTATGAATTGAAGGGAAGTATGAAATAGTTTTAACTAGGGTATAAAAAGGTACACATGAAACTATTTTTTCATCGACTAGGCGATAATTATTTCAAAAGAATATGGAGTGGGTTTATAGCTTGTAGATGTCGGGGTGGGACTGAAACTCGTTCAGCGCTGCGGAATAATCTTCCTGGGTATCAATTTCAAAACATCCTTCTTCAGTGACTTGCCATGGGTGCAGTGTTGTGTTCACAGCAAACTCGGTAAATGGAATTTCCCAGAGAACGGGACGAAAATCTTCTTCCCTTTTTTCATATAATTTTACAAAGCGGGGAACATCTTCTTTGGATAGTATGAAGAATCCGATAGCTTCGCCGCCAAACCCAAAATCCGATCGCTCGTCTTTAGTTAATGCGCGCTTGGTGATGAAACCGTGAATGGTTCCTGAAGGATTCAACAATACCTTGGCGCATTCTGCATCTTCAATATCTGCGGGGATTAACGCAAACGAAGACCTCTGTGCGTTTTCTACATAGTCCGTCAATGCTTGAGGAGGATATAGCACATCGCCATCGAGGACCAATGTTTCTCCCTCGCAGTGACGAAGACCCATCACCATCGAAAGAGTATTGCCTGTAGTGAGATAAACAGGGTTGTCAATAAAGTGGAGAGAGAGTTGCAGGTTTAATTCCAGCGCATAGTTTTTAACAGCTTCACCGTTATGCCCGATAACGAGGTGGATCTTTTGGATGCCAAGACTTTGCAGACATTTTAAATGCCGAGAAAGTAGGGTTTCTGCACCAAAAGGCAAAAGCGATTTATGCGGTAAGTCTTGCCTGTCTAACCGTGAACCAAATCCTGCTAGTAAAATTATTGCTTCCAAGTTAGACCTGTTAAATTTAATTTTTAGTGATTTTGGAAAGGATATAACTATTTATAGAAGCGGGAAGTAATTTTTTTCGCACCAAAAAGTACAGACCCCATTTCCGCCCTCGTAGAGGGTTTATTTGGTGAATGCCCAGAAGTGGGCCATGGGTGCATCGCTGCGATATCTTCTAAATTTCAGCAACGTGTCGAGTCCATCGGCGGTACGTTCAACGTTACTGGGTTCATCTGGGAAATCTCCCCAGCCTTGATCGTTTTTAATATCGATCAACCATCGAACCCCTTTTTCAATTATCGGTGTATATTTTTCTTTGGTTTTAAACGTATCGGAGACCAGCATTAAATTCCTACAGGCATCCATCGTGTGATCGGTATTTTCATTATCCCAGCTACCGTTTTCATCTTGTTCTGTTATTAAAGAGTCGGCGGCTTCGAGGCACATTTTCTTGGCAAACTCGATACCATCCATAAAATAAGCAGGAACAAGAGTATATTGCATGAGATGCGCGGTCGTCTCTATCCCAGCGGGATGGAAGGTATCATCTTTCCATAGTCCAGAATCTTTTTGCCAATTAGAAATGTATTCGAACCCACGGATTCGAGCTTTGTTGATACGCGCATCGTTTTTTTTATCCTGCGTAACCTGATAGATGGTGAGAAAGCAGGTAACGGAACAAGTTGTGTCCAAATGCGACCACTCATCATCGGCCCAATGTCCGTCCTCTTCCTGCATGGATAAAACGTATTCCAGAGTTTTATCAACGGTCGTCTGGATTTCAGGGTCTTTCAGAGTCATGTTTCCACGGCATAATTTCAGTCCAACAAAAGTGGTGATCCACATGGAGGTAATTTCGGTGTGCGATTCTTTCGACCAGCCGCCATCAGGATTTTGCACTTTCACGCATTCCTGAAATTCCCGTGGTCGTTTATCGGTAAGGCCCATATGGAGGATGCACCGCAACACATGTTCCAAAACTTCCATATCCTGTTCACCTTCGAGCAGGCTCCACTCTCCATTTTTAGACTCCAGATATTCCCATTCGCTCTGGATTAGCGGGTTCAGTTCTTCCATCGAAATCGTGGTCATAATTTTTTCTAGTAGGTTTATTAATAGATCGAAATATTAAAGGATATATTACAAATATTTATATAAGCGTCAAGACAAAATGATTATAGCTTGTCGGACAAAAAAAAATTTGAAAGAAAAGCACCTGGAATTTTAAGACGATTTTTTTAACTACAGGAGTGAATGAAAAATATCAGTTAACCCGTTTTGAATATCTTTTGGATATCCATCCCTTTTTACCGGGCAAATACTCAATCTGATACCATTGTCCGGTTTCTTGAAGCATGGGTATTATGGTTGCCTTGGGTAATTGAGCAACGACCTCGGCTTTGCTGGAAGGGTCGGCTCTAACTTTCAGGGGTGTTTTTTTTGTAGTAATTTGTACTTTCTTAACCGGTTTCATCGCAGTCACTTTGACAGACGAATTTTCCCTAGACATTTTCTGCTTCATTTTTTTAGCAGGAGGCATATCCATAATGTTGGGCTCCGGATCCATCATAGGCTCGCCTTCAGGAAACTCATCTGCTTTTTGCATTTCTTCGGATCTTGGTTTTTCCGCGGCAACAATTTCTATAGTGTCTTCACTTATTACTGTGTCCGGCATAGATGATCTCGGCGTTTCCATCGACTCAGGAACAAAAGGTTCTAATCCCATATTGGGTAATGAAGAGGGGTCGTCTTCTGCCATTGTGGGCAATTCTCCTGCTGCCTGTGGTCGCATGCGTGCGATCTGGCGACGTGCTTCATCAGAGTTTTTAGGACTGTTGGGATATCGGGATAGAAAAACTTCATAATCTTCCAGAGTGTTAGATCGTTTCACCTGTTCGAAAATGCGGTCTTCCATCGTTTCAATTTCCAATGCAACCTTTTCTATTTCGGGTTCTTCGGAAAGTTCGCCAATGCGCTTTAAAAAATGGATAGCTGCACCAAAATCTTTATTCTCGCGTAGCAGAGTCACCTGAAACTTGAGCGTTCTCTTTAAATTGTCCCTGATTTTGTGGTCAAAGGTTTCGAGGACCAATCCGGTTTCAAAAGCCGAAATCGCAGGGGATAACTGGTCGTTGGTGTAATGAGCCATTCCCAGATTGTTATAGCCCCGAAATGACCTGGGGTTGTTTGCCAGAAAGCGTTTCCAGAGATCAATCGAAGATTCGGGTTTGTTATTTTTTTGTTGTTGCAGGGCCAGAGAAAATAATTCTCGCTCAGCTTGAAGAAGATGGTCTGGGGGCATTTCAAAATAGGGGTTTGTAGTTCGGGGAACCGTGGCGCAAGCCCCGATCATAAAAATCCCTAAAATTAAATGCCACAACAGGAGTTTCTTCATATAACTGAATAGTACTCTTATTTATCTTTTGGTCAATAAAACTTGACTTGTATCAAATATGAAATAATCTTACATTAACACGATCACTGGGGGCGTTTTTAAACTGAGAGTCCATATCCGGACGACCCTTTGAACCTGATCTGGGTTATACCAGCGAAGGGAAGTGAAGCCATCTGAAAAGATACGCTGCATTTCCTTAGGTTGGGGTGCGGCTTTTTTTATGCCTTTTATTTTCCCTGATTTAGGTTGAATTTTATTACGGTCAGGTTTTCAGATGTTTAAAATACCTACCTTTTGTTTTTTTCAGGAGAAGCTATCGTGGAATTGACCATCAATGGAGATAAACGAGAGATTAAGGAAAGCCAGAACCTGGCTGATCTTGTAAAAGAGCTAGATATTCAGGCACCAAATTTTGCAATAGCGTTGAATCAGCAAGTGGTTCCGCGATCAAAATACGATTCAACCGCCATAAAAGATAATGATAAAGTCGAAATTGTGCATGCAGTTGGTGGCGGCATTTAATCAATAATTTGTAGTTTGAACAGAAATCGGAAAGTGTCAGAAAATATGAGCAAAGAATTTATGAAAATAGGGGATAAAACTTTTAGCTCCAGGTTGATTGTTGGCACTGGAAAATACAAAGACTTCGATGAGGCGCGGCAGGCCATAGAAATTTCTGGAGCAGAAATGGTTACTCTCGCTGTACGCCGTATTGAGTTGGATAAAAGTAAAGACTCCATTCTCAATCATCTTGATCCTAAAAAGTACACGTTTCTTCCCAACACCGCGGGTTGTTATTCGGTCAAAGACGCGGTGATGACCTGCCAACTGGCAAGGGAAGCGGGACTCGGCAACATAGTCAAAGTAGAAGTCATTGGTGATGAGAAAACTCTGTTCCCCGATAACGAGGCAACTCTAGAAGCTTCAAAAATTTTAATTAAAGACGGTTTTCACGTTTTACCCTACTGCACCGATGATGTTGTTCTCTGTAAGAAACTGGAAGCTGCAGGGTGCTCCGCGGTAATGCCCTTGGCGGCCCCCATCGGGTCGGGGTTGGGCATACGAAATCCATATAATATTAAATTGATTCTGCAAGCTGTTAAATGTCCCGTCATCATTGATGCGGGTGTTGGCACCGCTTCCGACGCCAGCCGTGCGATGGAACTGGGTGTCGCAGGAATTTTGATGAACACCGCTATCGCCGGCGCAAAAGATCCATTGAAAATGTCCCTGGCCATGAAAATGGCTGTGGAGAGCGGGCGCATGGCTTACGAAGCAGGCAGGATACCAAAAAAACTTTATGCCTCGGCTAGCAGTCCGATGGATGGCTTGATAGATCTTTAAACAAAGTAAATCACCCCAACCCCTATTTAAAAAGAGGGATTCATTAAGTCTCCCCCTTTATTAAAGGGGGACAGGGGGATTTATCAGCTGGTAAAATAAAATGAAAACATCAAAAAACAACGAACTTGATTTTTTGCATGTCTATCTCATTTCTGATTTTCAGCATCATCAGGAAGAGCCAATCACCGAGCAAGTAGAAAAGGCTTTGCAAGGGGGCGTTCGGGCGGTTCAACTGAGAGAAAAAAATTTAAGCCCGAAAGAGTTGCTGGCACAGGCTCTTGAGATTAAGCCAATAATAAAAAAATATGATGCAAAGCTTTTCATAAACGATCGCGCTGACATCGCTGAAATTGCCGGTGCAGATGGGGTTCAGCTCACCGAGACCAGTGTTCCGGCAGGTGAAATTAAAGATAAGTTTCCGAACCTTATTGTAGGTGTTTCGACCCATGCTAAAGAAGGAGCACTTCTCGCGGAAGCGGAAGGGGCCGACTTCATTACATTCAGCCCGATTTATGAAACACCGTCGAAAATACATTTTGGTCCTCCGCAAGGACCAGAAAAGCTGGGTGAGATTATAAGGTCAGTTCACCTTCCGGTGCTGGCTTTAGGGGGAATAAAACTAAACCGTGTTCCCGAAGTTCTGAAACAAGGTGCTCATGGAGTCGCCGTCATTTCAGGAATCTGGGACTCAAAAGATATAAAACAGAAAGCATACGAATATATGCATCACTTTCGAGGAGTAACATCATGACAACACCTAACGGTAATGGAAACGGTAATCGGCATGGAGCTACGGACGAAAAGGTAAACATCTCTACCGATCCAATCTCTCCTAAATCTAAAAAGGTTTATGTTTCGGGAACCCTTCATCCAGATATTAAAGTACCGTTCCGCGAAATTTCTCTCTCGCCACCCACAACCGTAGTAGCGGGAAATGGCAATGGAAACGGAAACCAATCCGAAAACGATGAAAGCTCTTTGATTGTTTACGATACTTCCGGGCCCTATACAGACCCCGATGCAAAAATTGATATTCGCGAAGGACTAGAGCCCATCCGCCTGCCATGGATCACAGGTCGCGGCGATGTGGAATTTTATGGCGGCCGACAAATCGAGCCAAAAGATGACGGCTATCGCGAAGGCGAAAACCCCAACACCGAGCGGTTCCCTAAAACCCGCGAAAAAGTACTACGTGCAAAATCAGGACAAAACGTATCGCAAATGCATTACGCGAAAAAAGGAATCATCACACCGGAAATGGAATTCATCGCCATCCGCGAAAACCAGAAACGAAAACAATGGATGGAAGATAGTGAACGAGAAGAACGCTTAGCGGGCAACTCTTTTGGCGCCAACCTACCGCAGGAGATCACTCCCGAATTTGTTCGCGATGAAGTGGCAAGAGGTAGAGCCATCATTCCAAATAACATCAATCATCCCGAGTCCGAGCCGATGATCATTGGCCGAAATTTTCTCGTGAAGATCAACGCCAATATCGGTAACTCGGCAGTCACCTCTTCTATAGAAGAAGAAGTCGAAAAAATGGTTTGGTCATCACGCTGTGGTGCTGACAATGTGATGGATCTTTCGACCGGGAAAAACATTCACACCACACGCGAGTGGATTTTGAGAAACTCGCCCGTGCCCATCGGCACCGTGCCAATCTATCAGGCGCTTGAAAAGGTCAATGGCGTAATCGAAGACCTGACATGGGAGATTTATCGCGACACCTTGATCGAACAAGCCGAACAGGGCGTTGACTATTTCACCATCCACGCAGGTGTGTTGTTGCGTTATGTGCCGATGACGGCAAAACGCGTGACCGGCATCGTTTCTCGTGGTGGAGCGATTCTCGCCAAGTGGTGTCTCTCGCATCATAAAGAAAATTTTCTCTACACCCACTTTGAAGATATCTGCGAAATCATGAAAACGTATGACGTGGCTTTTTCATTAGGTGACGGACTTCGACCTGGTTCCACAGCCGATGCTAATGACGAAGCCCAGTTTTCTGAATTGGAAACTCTCGGTGAATTGACACAGATCGCGTGGAAGCACGAAGTCCAGACCATGATAGAAGGTCCGGGTCACGTTCCCATGCATATGATCAAAGAGAATATGGAAAGACAGTTGGAAGCCTGTGGCGAAGCGCCTTTCTATACATTAGGACCCCTGACCACCGACATCGCACCGGGTTACGACCACATCACTAGTGGCATCGGTGCTGCCATGATCGGTTGGTACGGAACCGCAATGCTCTGCTACGTTACGCCGAAAGAACATCTTGGATTGCCTAATCGGCAAGACGTTAAAGAAGGCGTTATCACATACAAAATCGCGGCACACGCGGCAGATTTGGCTAAAGGCCATCCCGGCGCGAGAGTGCGCGACGATGCGCTGAGCAAAGCCCGCTTCGAGTTTAGATGGGAAGATCAGTTCAACCTCTCACTCGACCCGGAAAAAGCGTTGGAGTTTCACGATGAGACCTTACCGAAAGACTCCTCGAAGGTAGCGCATTTCTGTTCCATGTGTGGACCGCATTTTTGCTCGATGAAAATCACACAAGACGTTCGTGATTACGCCGAGAAAAAAGGTATCGAAGAGGAAAAGGCTCTCAATGAAGGTATGAAAGAAATGTCCGACACCTTCAAGGAAAAAGGTGGCGAGATTTATACAAAAGCTCAATAAAAACATATTTTCAAATCATTTACCCCCTGCCCCTAGTGGGTAGGGGGTATTTTATTTGACCAAATTGGCTTCCCGATTTAGAATAGCAACTATCTGATTTTTCAGGCGCGTAGCTCAGGGGTAGAGTACTTGCTTGACATGCAAGGGGTCGGCGGTTCGAAACCGCCCGTGCCTATTTTTTCAAAGGTTTATTAGATTAAAATCTGGCATCATGCCAATGTGTGTGGTGCTTTTTCATTTGTCGAAACAATTAAATGTGAATCACCCCCAACCCCTCTTTAAGAAAGAGGGGCTCTAGAAAATTTTAAGAAAAATGATTCCTAACGAAAATCCCAGCGAACTCGAAACCATTCGTCACAGTTGTGCACATTTGATGGCGCAGGCGGTTCAAGAACTTTTTCCTGGAACACAGGTCACCATCGGTCCTGTTATTGAAGATGGTTTCTTCTACGACTTTTCTCGCAAAGAGGCTTTTGTTCCTGAAGACCTTGAAAAAATCGAAAAGCGTATGAAAGAACTCGCCGCCGCAGATACCCCCATTGTGCGCAGTGAAATTTCTCGTGAAGAGGCGATAAAAAAATTCAGCGACATGGGCGAGAAGTTCAAAGTCGAGATCATTGAAGGGATCGACCCCAATGAGCCGATTTCGCTATACACGCAAGGCGACTGGGGTGACCTTTGCGGTGGACCGCATGTCGAATCGACAAAAAGAATCAAGGCTTTCAAGTTGCTAAACACTTCCTCTGCCTACTGGCGCGGAGATGAGCGCAACCCTGTTCTGCAACGCATTTATGGAACGGCTTGGAATACGGAAAAGGAATTGCGGGTTTACCTGAAACGTCTGGAAGAGGCGAAGAAACGCGATCACCGTAAACTTGGAAAAGAGCTCGATCTGTTTTCTGTTTCGGATGATATTGGGCCGGGCCTCATTCTCTGGCATCCAAAGGGTGCGCGCATTCGGCATCTGATGGAAGATTTCTGGAAGAAGGAACATTACAAGCATGGCTACGAGATGGTTATTAGTCCGCATGCGGCGAAAATAGATTTATGGGAAACCAGCGGTCACACGGAATTCTATAAAGACAATATGTTCTCTAATATGGATGTTGAAGGCAGAGAATATGTTCTGAAGCCGATGAACTGTCCTTTTCATATTCAGATATACAAGACAAAATTAAGAAGTTACCGCGACTTGCCTGTTCGGTTTGGAGAACTTGGCACCGTTTATCGTTACGAGCGTTCTGGCGTTTTACACGGCCTGTTACGGGTGCGTGGGTTCACGCAGGATGATGCACATCTGTTCTGTCGCCCTTCGCAGATTGAAGAAGAGATCACCAAAGTTCTCGATCTCATTGTTTTTATTTTGAAATCTTTTGGGTTTCACGAATACAAAATTTATTTGAGTACGCGTCCAGAAAAATATGTCGGCTCGGATGAAGGCTGGGAGTCTGCGACGAAAGCTTTGGAAACGGCATTGAACAATAAGAAGCTAGATTTTGAAGTGGACCCAGGAGAAGGTGTATTTTATGGCCCTAAGATTGACATTAAAATAAAAGACAGTCTCAACCGTTATTGGCAGGTTTCGACGGTGCAGGTAGATTTTAATCTACCAGAAAAGTTTGATATCAGTTATATTGAGGAAGATGGTCAACGCCATCAACCGATTATGCTGCATCGAGCTCTTATGGGTTCGTTGGAGCGGTTTTTTGGTTGTTTAATTGAGCATTATGCGGGGGCGTTCCCGTTATGGTTGGCGCCGGTTCAGGTAATTTTGCTGCCAATAACCGATAATCATGCCGATTATGCCGATAAAATAGCCCAACAACTTGAAGAATCAGGTGTTCGCGTAGAAAAAGACTTGCGAAATGAGAAGATTGGGTTCAAGATACGCGAAGCCCAATTACAGAAGATCCCTTATATGATTGTTTTAGGGGATAAAGAAGTGGAATCTTCCACTTTAGGTGTTCGCAGGCGGAGATCGAAGGAAACGCGAACTCTTGATTTAAAGACATTCTTGGATGAAGTCAATGAAGCCGTTGAGAATAAGACGATTGATTCAGCCGATTGATAAATATTTTTTTGAATAGGGAAGTTTTAAATTAACAAGAAACAGCGCATTAATAAAATGATCCGGGTAAAGGAAGTGTCTGTCATCGGAGACGATGGGGAACACTTGGGCACCATACCCACAGAAGAAGCCCTCAGTATGGCGGAGGATCGGGATATGGACCTCGTAGAGGTAGCAGCTAACTCCAATCCACCGGTTTGCCGTATCATGGATTTCGGTAAACATAAGTACAAGGCCAGCAAAAAGGCCCACGAGGCAAAAAAGAATCAGAAAATTGTTCATGTTAAAGAAGTTAAGTTTCGGCCTAACACCGATCAACATGACTTCGATTTCAAGTTGAAACATGTGCAGCGGTTTCTTGAAGCTGGCGACAAGGCGAAAGTTGTCATTTTTTTTAAAGGACGAGAAATTGTTCACCGTGAGTTCGGGCAGAGAGTTTTGGAGCGGGTCGCCAAGCAAACAGAAGATATAGCTGTTATCGAACAAACAGCAAAACAGGAAGGCCGTACTCTGGTTATGATACTGGCGCCTAAATCTTTTAAGACGAAAAAGGGCAGTCCTTCAAAAAACCCTAAGCCGGCAGTAGAAAAAACCGAAGTTAAATCGGAAGTAAAAACGGATGCCCCTAAGCCGGCAGAAGTTAAAGCCGAAGTAAAAACGGATGTACCTGAAACCCAGGAAACATCCGCAGAACCCAGCACCGAAGCAGTGGTGCCAAATAACGAGAGTTAACAATGCCAAAAATGAAATCAAACAGTGGGGCTGCCAAAAGGTTTAAAAGAACAGGCAGCGGTAAAATTCGCAGAAATAGTGCTTTCACCAGCCATATTCTGACGACCAAAACAACCAAGCGAAAAAGAAATTTGCGTAAATCCAGCATCATGGCGAAGAGCGATGCGAAACGCATTAAAGTATTAATACCTTACTAACCCTCTGACGAGGGGCGCAACTTTTTTGGAAGAGAGTTGTGTGGTTACGATGAAAACAGGAGAATTTTAAGATGCCACGTGCCGTAAACGGGACCATTTCCCGAAAAAGACGAAAAAAAATATTAAAGATGGCCAAAGGCTATCGAAGTGTACGCAGTACCGCATTTCGTAAAGCTCGAGAAGCTGTTGAGCATGGTCTTTGTTATGCTTACCGCGATCGTAAAAATCGCAAGCGCGAATTTCGACGACTTTGGATTGCTCGTATCAACGCTGCGGTAAGGTTGGAAGGAATGAATTACAGTCAGTTCATGTATGGCTTGAAAAAAGCCGACATCCAAGTGGATAGAAAAATGCTGTCTGACCTCGCCATCAATAATCAGGAAACCTTTAAATCCCTGACCCAGACTGCCCGCGCACAACTAGCTTAATATTTGCGAGCTGAAAAATGCACCGGGCATTAAAACCGCATCCACCCCTTTTCAAAGGGGTGTTGGTCGGAAATCAGAATGATTGAAATCATTAATAAACTCCGTCAGGATTTCGATTCCCGCCTGAATTCCGTCGCTGACCCCAAACAACTCGAACAAATACGAATAGATTTTCTTGGCAAGAAGGGTTTGCTCCAGGATCTGATGAAAGACTTGCGCAACGCTTCCGCCGAAGAAAAGCCCAAGCTTGGAAAAGATATCAACCTGCTCAAGCAACATGTCGAGCAGGAAATAAATAACAAAACGCTTAGTTCCAAATCTGCTGGTAAACCTGAAGAAATTTTCGATACAACCTTGCCCGGAAGGAAAGAGCTGACCGGAACGTTGCACCCCATTACTCAGGTTATGGAGGAAATCACTTCCATTTTTTTCGGGTTAGGATTCCAGGTAGAAGAGGGTCCGGAAATTGAAACCGATTATTATAATTTTGAAGCTCTAAACATTCCCAAAGACCACCCGGCCAGGGATATGCAAGACACGTTCTA
>JBLFWU010000053.1:0-20248 GCA_047610985.1 Nitrospinales bacterium
TGAAAGCGGGGAAAAAGAAACTCTCGTTTGCGAAGTGGCTCTGCATTTGGGAAATAACGTAGTACGAAGCGTTGCCATGCATTCGACTGATGGGCTGGTTCGAGGGATGGAAGTGCTCGATACTGGCGCTCCTATTACTGTTCCGGTTGGAGAAGAAGTGCTGGGTCGGATTCTTAATGTTGTAGGCGAGCCTGTAGATAAGAAACCTCCCGTTGATTCTAAGGTTAGATGGAGCATTCATCGCGATGCACCTGCATTTGATGAACAGGATACCAAGATGGAGATGCTCGAAACCGGCATCAAAGTTATCGACATGCTTGAGCCCTACCTTAAAGGTGGGAAGACCGGCCTTTTCGGCGGCGCGGGCGTGGGCAAGACCGTTCTGATCATGGAGTTGATTCGTAATATCGGTGCTGAACATGGTGGCTATTCTGTGTTTGCCGGAGTAGGTGAGCGAACTCGTGAAGGTAATGATCTTTACCATGAAATGGTAGACTCCAATGTAATTGATAAAACTGCACTAATTTATGGGCAGATGACAGAACCTCCTGGCGCTCGAATGCGAGTCGGCTTGACGGGTCTTACCTGTGCAGAATATTTCCGTGATGAAGGCGGGAAAGACGTTCTGTTGTTCATTGATAATGTTTTTAGATTTTCACAAGCGGGTTCTGAAGTATCTGCACTTCTGGGTCGAATTCCTTCAGCGGTAGGTTATCAGCCTACACTTGCGACTGAAATGGGTAACCTGCAAGAGCGCATCACTTCAACGAAAAAAGGTTCCATCACTTCCGTACAGGCGATTTATGTGCCTGCGGATGACTTGACCGATCCTGCTCCTGCGACGACGTTCTCGCATCTCGATGCGACCACCGTTTTGAATCGTCGTATTTCTGAGTTGGGTATTTACCCGGCGGTGGATCCTCTAGATTCAACTTCACGAATTCTTGATCCAGAAGTTATCGGTGATGAACACTACAATACAGCTCGCGGAGTTCAACAGGTTTTGCAGAGATACAAAGATCTTCAAGATATTATTGCAATTCTGGGTATGGACGAATTATCGGAAGAAGATAAGCAAACAGTTTTCCGTGCTCGAAAAATTCAAAAATTTCTGTCGCAGCCTTTCTTTGTGGCAGAGGTCTTTACAGGAGCACCAGGAAAATATGTAAAAGTAAAAGACACCATAGAAGGTTTCAAAGCCATTCTTGAAGGTAAAGGCGATAACATCTCTGAGCAGGCATTTTACATGGTGGGAACTCTAGATGATGTTCACGCAAAACAAAAGGAACTGGATAAAAAATCAGCATGACGCAAAAACTAATACTCAGCATTGTAACTCCCGAAAAACAACTGGTCTCTGAAGAGGTCGATCAGGTTAATGTGCCTGGTACCGAAGGCGATATGGGGATTCTTTACGATCACGCCCCGATTCTGACCGTTTTGCGCTCTGGGCAATTGTCTTATGAAAAAGAGGGCAAGACTGTTGTTTTGGTAGTTAGTGGCGGATATCTAGAAGTGACAGATAACCGCGTAACGGTACTGGCTGAAACGGGAGAATTTTTGCAAGAAATAGACCGCGAACGTGCCGAGCGTGCCCAGGCCGAAGCTGAAAAACGGCTGGGCGAAACTGATATCTCTGAAGAAGAATACATCGAAACACAGAAGAAACTATTCCGTGCTATCGCCCGCCTCGAAAATTCTAAAAGTAACTAAACTCGTAGTCCCAACGTCCCTTTTTTAATCCCCCTCCCTTTCCTTCATTTGGAAATGATACACTGGTTGTATTATTCATATTCCTAGTGGAGAGTTTCAATGAATTATAAAAATATATGTTCCCTGATTTTTGCTGGTTTACTATGTCTTGTTTCAATAACTTCTAGCGCCGAAGCAGGAAGCAATCACCGCGATGACAATGGCAGGTTGAAAGTGCTCTATCATATCGATGGTTCGGATGTGGGGGTTGCCAAATATGCTATGGCGCTAATCAACAAGCATATGGAAGCTGAAGGCGGACCCGATAAGATTGATATCAAAGTGGTGGTGCATGGTCCCGCTTTGAAATTGTTCGATAGAGAAACAGTCGACCCTGTTCTTAAGAAGAAACTGGCAATGATAATCGACAAGGGTGTTCAACCCGAGATGTGTCAGGTCTCAATGAAACTTTTCAATAAACCATTAGAATCACTGGTTCCCGGTTTTGTACCTACCGAACACCCCGTGGCCGTTAAGCGTATCGCTGACCTCCAAGAGCAGGGATATCTCTATATCAAACCTTAGCAAAATTATATATATGACCAACGATAAAGAAATAAAACAAGATGTTTTGGAGTCCAGTCAAAAATGGATCGAAGCTTTTAATAAAGGAGATGCCGACACTTGTATCGCAGGATACCAGGCGGATGCGGTTATCAACGCCAAACCTTTGGGAACGTTTACTGGAACAGATGAAATAGATGCCTTCTGGAGGCCCTTTATGGCGGCAGGGGCGGGCGCACTCGAATATAAAGATGTGCAGCTAGAAGTCGTCGATGCATCAACCGTTTTGTTGTCAGCAAGTTGGACCATGAATGTAGGGAGAGGAATCATTACCTTGGAAAAATGGGTTCTTCAGATCGATGACAACTGGTTATTGGCTCAAGATGACTTTGAAATTAAGGAAAATTTCCAACTAAAATAGTTTAGCTTCAATATTGCGTTTATATATGATGCGAGAAAAAACTGGTCTTGCTTAAGGTCAGCTTTTTCTGAAAGTAGTCAATCCCTTTAGAAGTGGTATTTATTCGCTCTTGATAAAGAAGAGGCATGTCTGCTCCCGACCCAGACTGTGTGAAAACTCTGAAATCAAGAGTCCTTACAGAAAACCGACTTCACCAAAAGTCTGTAGAGCTACGATTAGCATGTTAGGAAGGGGTCCCAGGCACACTCTATTTAGAGGTGGTTTTGAGTTTTCACACAGTCTGGGTCGGAAACAGACATGTGCGACCAGTGAAGAGAAGTCATCTAGATGTTGTTCGAGAGTTCTACCTACATTTCCTTGTTGTAGATCACTGGCATTTTACTCTTCCATTCGCTCCAGGTGTCATCGTTACAGATTAGATCAGCCATGAAGCAGCCTACATTGATACGGCTGGTTTTCCCCGCATCGAAAATTGCACTTCGAGTCGGCGAAGGGTGAACCGTAAATTCAGTGACTTCGGTTTCATCGATCAAACCGTCAGGACGTACTACAGCCCATTCGATAGTTCCGTCGTTTTGATCAAACTGTGTGCGTAGATAATCCGCTGCGTTTTCATTGTCCAAGTGAGGTGGAAGTATCAGACGGAGAAGTCCAATGACACACTTCTGTTTAAAAGATATATGTTCATTGAGATCTCGGTTGCTATTTCCAGTGGTGTTCATGAGCACAAACTTGACTGGTATTTTTGACTTGTTTACCTTGACGATATCGCAAAGTCGTCGAGTGGCATCGGTTACAAGTCGACGTGGAGATCCAAAAATTCCTTTAAAGCTTAGGTTGTGACCCAGGCATGAGGCTAATGCGTTACACCCGCTGACATGTTGGGCAAGCTCAGCATCGCTAAGATTTAAGATGCTTGCTTGAACCACGGACAATTTTGCGTGGTTCTTGATGGCATCGGGCAAACTTTCAGCGGATCGGACAATTATCCTAACCTCCTGTCCGCGCTCTAATAGTTGTTCCACGAGTAGCCGCCCTGTGGCCCCGCTGGCCCCAACTACTAAAGTTGTCATTTTTATTCCTTTATAACTTACAGTTGAAAATTAGCGGGTTCTAAAATTACAGTATCCAACTCATATAGCTTTATTTTAACTTCCTTTAACTGTCCGCTTTGGGGCGGTAAGCGTCCGCACAAATTATTTTAACATGCAGGACAGTATAGCTGAGGACAAAGGTCGCTATGCGGCCCAGACTGTGTGAAAACTCAAAACTACTTCTAAGCAAAGGGTACCTGACCCCTTCCTAACATGATGATCGTTGCCCCACGAACTTCTGGTGAAGTCGGTTTTCTATAAGGACTCTTGCTTTCAGAGTTTTCACACAGTCTGGGCCGACAACAGACCTTTTCTCCATGCCCACTTTTATTTTTCTCACCGACCATTTGAAGTCGTAGCTGAATGCCGACGTATAATAACAAAACTGAAAAGTAACTATTTTTGTTGAAAACTAAGAATTACGGGAGGATTAGAGATAATCTTTTAAATACTTGCCGGTGTAGGAAGTTTTAGATTTTGCGATTTCTTCAGGTGTTCCTTCAGCAAGTATGAGACCACCACCTTCTCCACCTTCAGGGCCGAGGTCAATGAGATGGTCTGCTGTTTTGATAACATCCATATTATGTTCGATGATTACTACTGTGTTCCCGGTATCCACTAGTTTTTGCAAAACTTTCAGCAATTGTTCAATATCGGCGAAATGCAATCCGGTGGTAGGTTCATCCAGGATATAAAGGGTTCTACCGGTACTGCGTTTACTGAGTTCTTTTGATAGTTTTACTCGTTGCGCTTCGCCACCGGATAAGGTGGTAGCCTGTTGGCCAAGGCGGATGTAGCCCAAGCCTACATCTTTGACCGTTTGTAGCTTGTTCTTTATTGCAGGGATATTTATAAAAAACTCGTTGCCTTCTTCTGCCGTCATGTTTAGAACATCGGCGACGCTTTTACCCTTATATAAAATTTCCAATGTTTCACGATTGAATCTTTTTCCCTGGCAGACCTCGCAAGTCACGAATACGTCGGGTAGAAAATGCATTTCAATTTTAATGAGTCCATCTCCTTGACAAGCTTCGCAGCGTCCACCTTTAACATTGAAACTGAAACGGCCAGGTTTATATCCACGTGCTCGAGCTTCAGGAACTTGACTGAATAGTTCTCGAATGAGGGTGAACACGCCCGTGTAGGTAGCAGGATTAGAACGGGGTGTTCGACCAATGGGGGATTGATCTATATCAATTACTTTGTCGAGATAATGTATTCCTTGAATTTTGTCGAAAGCTCCGGGCTTGTCTACCGATCTGTAAAAATGTTGAGCCAACGATTTATAAAGAATATCCAGAGTCAGGGTACTTTTGCCGGAACCAGAAACACCCGTCACACAAATTAGGCAACCTAGAGGAAATTTCACATTAACATTTTTCAGGTTGTTTTCTTTTGCTCCCAGTATTTCAAGAAACTCACCATTGCCTTTTCTTCTTTGGTCTGGCGTAGCAATCTTTTTTTTGCCAGATAAATATTGTCCGGTTAGGGACTTCTTTGACTTCAGCAGAGCTTTAGGGGTGCCCGCAAAGGTCACCTCTCCGCCATGAACCCCTGCGCCGGGACCGATATCAACAACATAGTCGGCGGAGCGGATGGTGGCTTCGTCATGCTCTACTACGATAACGGTATTCCCCAAATCACGTAATCGGAACAAGGTGGCCAATAAACGATCGTTATCTCTTTGATGCAGTCCAATACTAGGTTCATCGAGAACATATAAAACCCCCATTAGACTAGAGCCGATCTGCGTTGCCAGTCGAATACGTTGGCTTTCACCGCCTGACAGGGTTGCCGATGTGCGATCGAGGGACAGATATTCCAGCCCGACATTGGTCAGGAAGCCGAGTCTTTCCTTAATTTCTTTCACAATTCGGCGGGCAATATTATTCTCCTGCTTTGTGAGTTTCAGGTCTTTGAAAAACTTAAAGGCTTTGCCAATTGAAAATGATGTGATTTCAACAATATTTAAATCTGCAACTTTTACAGAGATAGCTTCTTTTCTCAACCGTTTTCCATCGCATTGCTGGCAGGGGAGGGCACGCATAAAACGAGCGATCTCTTCCCGCGACCATGTGGAGTCTGTTTCAAGATAACGTCTTTCCAGGTCAGGAATGACACCGTCAAAGGTGTCTGTGTAATGTTGTTGACGTCCGTCTTTTTCAAAAAAATATTTTATATGTTCATCGCCAGAACCATATAAAAGAATTTTTTGTATTTTTTTAGTGAGATTATTAAAAGGAGTGCTGAGCTTAAACTTGAAATGGGCGGAGATCGTATCCAACATTTGATGGTAATAAATAGAACTGCGCTTTTCCCAGGGTTTCAATGCTCCGTCTCGAATAGAGAGGCTGTCGTCTGGCACTATCAGTTCGGGGTCGATCACCATTTTTATTCCTAACCCATCACATTTTGAGCAAGCTCCCTGAGGGTTATTGAAAGAAAAGAGTCGGGGCTCGAGTTCTGGGTAGCTGATGTTGCAATAACTACAAGCGAATTTTTCGCTGAACAATAACTCTTCTTCTTCAATTATGGAAACAACGATGCTGCCTTCGCCGTGTGTGAGGGCTGTTTCAACCGAGTCGGCCAAACGCTTCCCCATTTCATCCTTGATGACCAATCGGTCGACTACGATTTCTAGGGTGTGCTTAAACTTTTTATCGAGAACAATTTCCTCATCGAGAGATCGTATTTCGCCGTCAATTCGGGCGCGAACGAATCCTTTCCGCCTCATGTCGAGAATTTCTTTTTTAAATTCTCCTTTACGTCCTCGCGCAATCGGCGACATGATCATTATTTTTTTTCCGACAGGAATGGATTGTACCTGGTCGACGATATGCTGGACGGTTTGTGATGAAATTTCTCTACTACAGCCATAGCAATATACGCGTCCGATACGTGCATAGAGTAGTCTTAGATAGTCATAGATTTCCGTTACTGTACCAACGGTGGAGCGTGGATTGCGACTTGATGTTTTTTGCTCGATGGAAATAGCGGGGGAGAGGCCATCAATGGAATCAATATCCGGCTTTTCCATCAGCTCCAGAAACTGCCGTGCGTATGCAGAAAGGGACTCTACATAACGGCGCTGACCTTCTGCATATATGGTGTCGAAGGCAAGAGAAGATTTTCCTGAACCGCTCAATCCAGTGATAACCACTAGTTTTTCGCGTGGTAGGGTTAAATGGAGATTTTTGAGGTTATGCTCTCTTGCGCCTTTTATAGTTATGTATTCTAGAGCCATTAAAAATTTATTTAAATAAAGGTTTTGGAAATGTCATGCTGAACTAGTCGAAGCATGCGCAATAGTAAATAGTACCTTTGCTCTTCGACAAGCTTAGGTGGGGGTTTCTGTAGAATATTACTCGTTGAACATCGAGTTCCATTTCTTATCGACTTGCATTTTGATTTTTTCGGACATCTCAATTTCTTCAGGCCAGTTTTGCTGATAGCCTTCTTCTTTTAGTTTTTGTGTTACATCGATTGCAAGCCGATCACCATCGAAATAGAAATCGCGTTTGGGATCGAGATTGTTAAAAAATTTCCACACTACTACCGAATCATCATCGAGTTTCACATGACCTTCTAGTACGATTACGATGTTGACGGTTGCGAACTCGGGATCATTGAAAAAGGCTTTAATGAACTCTTCCGCTTGGTGAGGGCGGGTTTTGTCCAAGGCGGCATACATGACGGATCGTTGAGCATTAATGTCTAAGATTCTACAATCTTTTAGATCAGTAAACCGATTCTTAGCCTCCTCTTTAGAAGGAATTGGAGAATTATTCGATGCAGTCGATTTGTTTTCTCCATAGCCCGGTTCTCCTTCTATTTTTTCCGTTAGATCGACACCAAGCTTAGAGCCATAAAGCATGTTGTCGGAACCGTGGTTGAGTACATCAAGCACGCCTTCTGAGAAAAACAGATCGCGTTGAAAGTTTACCTTGTCCAATAGTAGCTTGACCAACTCATGGTAATTGTGGACATCGATTTTGCTGTCAACCGTGATAATGGTTTTTACGAAACTCATTTGTCCTAGTCCCCAGAGGGCACTCATCAGTCGGCGCGACTGCATGGGGTAGCGTTTGTCAATTGAGACGATGACACAGTTATGGAACACTCCTTCAACCGGCATATCAATATCGACTATTTCAGGTAGCTGGGTGCGCATGAGAGGAAGGAAGATACGCTCCGTGGCGCGGCCGAGATAAAAATCTTCCTGCGGTGGCTTGCCCACTATTGTTGTCAGGTAAATAGGATCTTTCCGATGTGTGATAGCCGTAAGATGAAAGACAGGATAATCTCCATCCTGTGAGTAGTAACCCGTATGATCCCCGAAAGGACCTTCCAATCGCATTTCGGATGGATCGATAAAACCTTCGAGAATAATTTCAGCGTTTGCGGGAACTTCCAGATCGACTGTTTTACATTTTACGAGAGGTACGCTCTTGTTTCTGATGAAACCCGCTAGCAAAAACTCATCGATACCGTATGGCAGGGGAGCGGATGCGGCATAACATGAAGCGGGGTCTGCACCAATGGCAACAGCAACCTCCATTACTTTATTCTGCTTTTGATATTCATGAAAAAAGTGAGCACCGTCTTTATGAATGTGCCAGTGCATGCCTGTTGTTTTTGAGTCGTAGATCTGCATGCGGTAGAGCCCAACATTCTTTACTTTGCGATCGACACTACGGTTAATGACAATAGGAAGAGTTATGAACCTTCCTGCATCCTGAGGCCAGCATTGCAGAATAGGGATTTGATCGAGATTGACTTTGTCATTGAGATGCACCACCTCTTGGCAGGGAGCTTTGGCGGCTCCGACCAGCTTTGGCGGAAACTGTGACGCCTGTAACAGCATGGGTAAAAGTTTTGCTTTGTCCAGCAAGGTTGTGGGCGGCTGTATTTTTAAATAGCGTTCGATTCTTTTAGGTATCTCCTCTATGTCTTGCACCCCAAGAGCGGCGTTCATTCTTTTTTGGCTGCCGAAAGCGTTGATCAGTACAGGCATGGAGCTGCCTTCTACATTTTCAAAAAGCAGTGCTTTGCCGCCACCGGTTTGTTTTGAGACTCGGTCGGTGATTTCGGTGATTTCAAGAATTGGAGACACTTGTTCCCGAATTCGAATGAGTTCGTTTTCGAATTCAAGCCGGTCGATAAATTCTCTTAAAGAAGGGTAAGCCATGGAAACTCTAGTGGTGATAAATGACCGTCCATTATATAGCAGTAGATATCTAATTAATGAAAAAATTTTTTATTAAATTCTCCCGCACTATTTACCCTGAGTCCGGTCAAATGGTAAGATGCCAGTATGTTACGATTTTTTATCAAGCGGGTGTTGTTAGGGATACCGGTACTGATTACTGTTGCTACGCTGACCTTTATCATCATGCATCTGGTGCCTGGCGGGCCGTTTGATAGCGATAAAATTCTTCCCCCGCAAATTATTGCTAATATCGAAGCCAAGTATCACCTCGATGAACCAATAGAGATACAATATTTGCTTTATATGAAGCAGTTATTGCAAGGTGACTTGGGTCCCTCCTACAAATATATTGGCCGCGATGTGTCCGATATCTTGCGAGACACTTTTCCAGTTTCTTTTACCTTGGGTATGTGTGCGGTTTTAGTTGTTCTGGGGTTAGGAGTGCCAGCTGGGGTGATATCGGCTTATTGGAAAAACTCTTTACTGGATAGATCGATATTGTTATTCGCGGCGATGGGGATTTCTGTTCCCAGTTTTGTTTTGGGAGCAATATCCGTCTGGATATTTTCGCATCAATGGCATTTGTTACCGCCTGCATTGTGGGAGGGGCCACGCTATATGATCCTTCCCGCATTTGCATTAGGTACTGGGTTTGCGGGGTATATTGCCCGATTGACGCGCACCACCGTTCTTGATGTGTTGGGTTCGGATTATATTCGCACTGCCCGTGCCAAAGGACTGACTGAGTTTTCTATCTTGCTTCGGCATGTTTTGAAAAACTCGATGTACCCCATCGTTTCGGTGATGGGACCTTTAACCGCGGGGTTGATAACCGGGTCATTTGTGATCGAGTTTATTTTTTCTATTCCCGGTATGGGTCGCTTTTTCATCACTGCTGTAACGAATCGAGACTATCCCTTGATTATGGGAGTGACGTTGGTCTATGCAGTATTGATCGTTGTCGCTAACATTTTTGTCGATATGATTTATGGGTGGCTGGATCCCAGGGTATCGGTTAAATAGAGTTATGAACACATCTACTAAAATTAGTAGCGGCTTTCTTTTTTTTCTTGTATTGGTTGCGGTCCTAGCACCTTGGGTCGCGCCGTATTCTTACCAAGAGCAGGACTCATTGAACATCCTTGCTTTTCCCGGTTCAGAACATTGGCTGGGAACGGACCGACTGGGGCGAGATCTTCTATCGCGTATGATTTATGGTGCCCGGGTTTCTTTGTTCGTAGGGGTTTTCTCCACAGTGCTTGCGTTAATCATTGGTACGATCTATGGAACCCTCTCTGCTTATGTAGGTGGACGAACCGATAACCTAATGATGCGAGTGGTCGATGTGGTTTTTGCTTTACCTGATCTTTTAATGATAATTTTGATCACTGTGTTGATGGGGCGAGGAGTGATTGGGGTTTTTATCGCTTTGACTCTGGTTAGCTGGGTGACCATTGCGCGGTTGGTGAGAGGGGAGGTTTTAAGGATAAAGGAGTATCCTTATATCCTGGCAGCTAGAGCGTTAGGGGCAAGCCATTATCGAATCATGTCGAAAGAAATTTTCCCAAATATTTTAGGAATTCTTGTTGTGACCCTTAGTTTCCGGGTACCCGTTGCGATTCTTGCGGAATCGACCTTGAGTTTTGTGGGTTTGGGTATTGCGCCCCCCGCCAGCAGTTGGGGTACCCTTGCCAGCGATGGCTGGACAGCGATTAAATTTTATCCGCATTTAATTTTGTTCCCCTCGCTAGCAATATTTTTCACAATTTTGTCATTTAATTTCCTGGGAGAAGGATTGCGGGAGTTTCTGGATCCCCGTTCTGCAAAGAATAGCTGAAAGGCAGAATTTTCCGCCCAAAATTATGCCTTAATTAGTTGTATTATAAGGATATGTTGGAGGCATAAATAATCGCGTTGACAAGCTGGAAAATCCATTATAGAGTGACTTTTTTTGTGGCTTTCGGTTTAGCCCTTCACACAATTTCGTGTTAAAATTTAAAGCATGAACCCGATCAAAGAAGATTTGATTTGCGAAATAATACGGTTATCCCAGACAAACCTGTTGGATAAAAAATGTGCCGATATGAATTGTGAGGCGCAAGAGCAGATTGCGGTGGATTGGATTCGCCAAAATGCTGCGGATTACCGTACGGATTTTCAATTACGTTTAGATATTTTTTCAGCCTCAAAGCTGGGAGAAATATTAAAAACTCTTTCCAATTCTGGAAAAGATTTGAGCGACATATTAGAAGGGCTTGAACCTTCAACGGCTCGGTAAAATAAATATGGCAGAAGCACCTACAGATGAACAAGAGCTAGCACCCGCTGAGAAGGCTAAATTAGCTGCTGCAAAAAAGGCAGAGGCGGCTAAAAAAGCCGCTCCTGTGCTTGACCCATATGTCGATAACGGTGATGGTACCATCACCGATCCAAACTCGGGATTGACCTGGAAAAGAACGGATGCATGGCTGGATAAAAAGCTTTTTTATACTTGGCAGGACCACAAACAGTATGTGGATTGGGTTAACCAAAATAAAGATCAATTTGGTGGTTTTGACAATTGGAGGATTCCTACGAAAGCAGAGTCTTTAACTCTTTTTGACAAAACCGGTGTTAAGTCTTTGATGGATAAAAATGGGACTTATTACCCCATCGATTCTATGTTCGCACCAGGCGGCGCATCCAATACCTGGATTAGCGAATGCTCCGATGAAAAAATAATTCGCATGGATTTGAAAATCGGGCTGGATACTCCTTATCCAAACAATGACGTATGGTCTTCAATGCGGCTTGTAAGGAAAGAGGGCGAGGCCTCCGCAAAGTCTTCAGCGCCTGTTGCTGAGGTGAAGGCAGCTCCAGCAGCTGATGCAGGAGCTTCAGAAGTGCAGCCAGCAGCAGCTCCCAAAAAACCATCTGGGAACGTTGTTCCCGGACCTACTCCCCGAAAAGATTTTTCTGATTCAGAAAAATCTGCCATGTTGAAGCGTGCCAGAGCTTACGCAGCTGAAGTAAAAGCCCGCAAAGGTTAGACCTTCGCACCACACCTATCCGTTGGTAGTTTTCACGACTCACCTTTCTCTTAGCCAATGTCGAATAACACGGCCGATGAGTTCAGGATCTTTTTTCATTTTTTCAGTTTTTTCTTTGCGGATTTGATCTGCACTGGGAAGAGAGGCTTGCTGTTTATTCTCTTTACCTTTAATTTTTTTATGAATTTTTTTGCTGATCTGTTTCCTAGCTGGTTTTTTTCGGGGTGATTTTTTAAATGATTTTAAAAGAACCCAGAAAATATATATGACGGTTGCCGCTAAGGAGAGTTTGAGGAACGTGGATGTCATTAATCGTTTTCCTCAATATTGAACTTGATGATCAGAGCACCTCTCTTTTTCCCCCAACTGATTGCGGCTCCTTCGTCATGAATGAGTAACTCTTCTCCTATCAATGTTCCTTCCTCAACTTGAATTATTTTACTTCCATTTAAGGTCTCGATTTTTAAAGTCCCACCTTCGTCGGCTAGTTGTCTTGAAATTATAACCTCGCTGATAATATCGTTTTTAATTCGTTTAAATTTTGGATGCGGCAATGTGTTGATTTTAAGAAATAATTGCCCAGGAGGGCCGCCATTTTTACCTTCGCCGCCTTCTTTTATTATCGCCAAAGTGTATTTGTTTGCCGCGCCCGGTGGGATTTTAACATTAAGGGTCACAGACCGCACGACAAGCTGTTTGCCCTGACAGGCAGAACACTCGTTATCGTCCTGTATTCCTGATCCCTCGCAATCCTTACATTTGACATACTTTTCATATGAATAGGGAATGATTCCTCCAAGAGCAACAATGGGGAGGGGGACATCTATTATGAACTGTAAGTCGAAACCGCTTGTTGGCATGTTCGGATCAACAGGTTCCGGTTCTGCGGCAAAGGGTTCCTGATAAGATTGTTCATTACCACCCGGGGGACGTCGACCAAATCCGCCAGGAGGTTCTGATTCCCAAGCAGGTCTGCTGCTTCTTGATGGCTGAGGGCGCGATTGGGTTCTATAGCTTCTTTGGCGGTCATATTCCTTACGTTTTAATGCATTGCTTAAAACTTCATAGGCCTCGGAAACTATTTTAAATTTATCTTCAGCTTCTTTACTTCCCTGATTAGTATCGGGATGGTACTTTTTTGCAAGTTCCCGATATTTTTTCTTAATATCTTTTTTGGGAGTTTTAGCGGTGATGCCTAGAATCTTGTAATAGTCGCGATTTGTGGGTTGAGCCATTGGGAGAGGGTTTTGTCTTTTTTAGATGTTAGTATATTGGCGAGGTTTCATTCTATCTTTTTGAATGCATCCATTCAAATAAGTTAAGACATATGCTAGATCTTTAATGGCAGGCTGTAATGGAAAAATGACTCATTTTTGGTATAGCCCATGGACTCGTAGAGGTTCTGCGCGAAAATATTTGATATTTGCGTGGCCAGGTCAATTCTAAGTGCTCCTGTCTCTTTTGCATATTTCTTTGCAGCTTCCATAAGATTCCTGGCAACATTCTGCCTTCTAAAATCTATATTCACAAACAAATCGTTCAGTATCCAAATTTTCTGCATCCCCACCGATGAAAAGCTTGGGTAAAGTTGAATGAATCCGCCCATTTGAGAGTTTTCATGTGCAATTAAAATTACTGAGTCTTTATTCTTAAAACGAGACTTCATGAAACTCGTCGCTGCCTGAATATCTGTTTCCGCTCCATAAAAAATTCGGTATTGATTGAATAAGTTGGCTAATTTGGAAATACTGCTGGAATCAGCAATAGTCACATTCATTTTACACCTCAATTTGTAAATACATTGTGATAAAGATTAGCTTTAATAAACTCTCTAGACGACTGATAAGTTCTAGTCAGATGAAAGAATTTTAAATAACCTGTCACGGTCACCGCGACTTCGAAACGGATAAAATTGCTCTCGAAGAGAAACCAAAAACATATGTGGTTGTATGGTGTCTGTTACACGCGTATAGATTTTAATATTTTCAGAGCTCTTTTTTTCTATGTGTAAGATGTCTTCAGGCTTAAAGGTTTTGGTGTAGAAAACTCCCTCGAATACTGCGTGATTATTTTTGAGTTTTAAAAAACCTGCATCTGTGAAAATAGGAGACATTCCAAAACTGGAATTTTTTTTGAATGCTTTGCAAACAACAAAAAATATATCCGCAGTTGTCTTTTTTTCAAAACGCCCGATTATTAGCTGTTGAAAATACCTATAAGAGAAATCAAACCAGCGGATAGAGATTAGAAAGCAGAAAATAAAATTAAAAATGAACAGATGAAAAAGGTCATAGATGGAAAAATATATCAGCCACGCAAGTTGGGCGCCTAGTATCAGGCTTGCAATAAAGTTGATAATGAAAGAAGTGCGGATAGCAGATAAAACTTTTTTTCCTTTTAAGGGTTGGTTTTTGAAGGATTCGTAGCTTTTATATAGAAACCAGGTGGTGTATAAGCCCAAGCACCCCGTCGATGTATATAGTGGGGAAATAAAAAGTGCTAATATTAAAATTAGAATAGCTAACTCAATCATAAATGGATTTTATTATATTTTTCTGCCAAAAGTGTATAATTTGAGTATCTATAATCCATTTATTTAACAACGAGATCGTGGTTTTGCGATGAAATATCCCACAGTTTTAAAATCTTATAACCTTTATCATTTGTTGGGAGTAAAAACCTATGCAGGTGTGGAAGAAATAAAAATGGGGTATAGAAAGCTGGCAAAGAAGTATCACCCTGATCGAGATATGGCAACTCCAGCTGAGGAACAAAAGTTTGTTTTAACCACGGCGGCGTATAATTTTTTACGCGATGACACGAGACGGTTGGCCTATGAAAAAGTGTTAATGCAGAAGGAAGGGATGCTCGTGAAATTTAATAATGATGAGTTGGTTTTTCAAAGGCAGAAAACCTATAAACGTTTTTATTCTTCTCAAATGGCGGTTGACCATGACTTTAATCGTTTTGTGGATGAGTGTAGAGGCAACTTTGCAAAATTCCTTAAATATGGAAGTAAGATTAAAACTCGACCAAAAGTAATTTCCTGTAAAAATATGGGCGACTTTGAAAATTATGTGGAAGATGGTTTAAACGGCTTTCAGAGTTTTTTAAAGACTGTTCCACGAATCCAGCGATAATAATTTTTTATTGTGATTTAATATGAAATTTTGGTTTCAAATAATTGTTCTATCTGCGCTGATTGGGTTAATTGGTTGTGCTCACCCTGTATCGGAAGAGCTTCGTAAAAATCTTGATCCCACTCTAACCTTTGATCGTCTCCTTGAATCCCCTGAAGAGTTTATTGGGAAACGAGTGATGTTGGGTGGAGTTATCGTAGAAACTCGAGTCCTTCCGCAGGGGACTGAGGTTGAAGTCGTGCAAAAGGAAATCGATTTTAGCGGATATCCGAAAATGGGGAATGAAACGGGAGGTCGCTTTATATTTTTCAATAAAGGCTTTCTCGAACCGGAAATATACTCCAAAGGAAGAGGTATAACGGGTGTAGGTAAAATTAGAGGGACGCAGATAGGCAAAGTGGGTGAGCGACCTTATGAGTTCCCAGTTATTGAAGTTGAAGAGCTGAAGCTTCTTGATGATGTGGAGAGGAATCCTTATTTTTATCCGCCCTATTGGGACCCTTGGTATCGCCCGCATTCCTATGCTCCTTATTGGCCTTATTACCAATGACTTTTGGTTTATGATTACTCTAATGCGCGCTTTAATCCTCCTACTTCTATCTTCCCTAGTACTTGCTTCCCCAGTTGTCGGACAGACTAAATTAGAAATCATCCCCTTGAAAAATAGAATGGTTGAAGAAGTGATCCCAACAATTCGGTCTGTCTTAGGAAAGCGAGGCACCGTAACAGGTATGCAGGGCCAGCTCATAATCCGGGCGCATCCGCAAGCATTGCAAGAAGTGAAACATATCCTCAGCCAAATAGATGCGGCCTTAAAGAATTTGCGAATCACCGTTAAGCAGGGAACACGGCTCAGGTTGAATGAAGAAGAGCGATCTGTTACCGCAGAGATACCTATTGGGGAAAATGGTCGAGTGATTATTGGGAGTCCCGGGTCTGATAAGGTTATTGTCGGGAGTGGTGTGAGTGATGGAAAGCTCCAGGTCCGATTATTAGATAAAAAGCGGCAAGCAGATGAAATGGACACGCAAACGGTTATGACTATTGAAGGTCGGTCGGCATCGATTCATATAACGCAATCAATCCCTATCAGAGAAGTCAGAAACCTGCGTTCAGGACGTCAAATCACAGAGGTTGAGTCGATTCGTTTTAAAGATGTGCGTACGGGGCTGATGGTGTTGCCTAGATTAAAGGGGCGATCAGGTAATTCTGGAAGTATCTCCACAAAAATCGAGATTAAACGGGCAGTCTATTGAGACCTTTGGTCTCAATACCGTGGTCAGAGGCCGAATTGGAGAATGGATAGAACTAGGAGGAGTGACTCAGAAACGAAAGGGGTCGGAGGCGGGAATAGGGAACCGCACAGCAACCCATAATGACGAGTCACGAAAAGTATTTTTAAAAGTAGACTACCCCTAATTTCAGGCGGCCTTTATTTCCTGATTTACATCAGAAAATAAAAAATTGCGGCGGGAATGGATGCGCCAGCAAAAGATGCCGCAATACTCTTTAAAACGAATGATTCTTGGTTAGATGATTCTTTTGAATCGATCAATTCATCAGTAGTGGGATAAGCAACATTTACCTTTTCCATGGTAGTTTGACCTTCCAGTTAAATAGATTTAATAACAACTTCCTTGTTCTATTACCACTTAACGGCAAGTTTTGTGCCAAACTTAATTTGTATGCGGATTAGTTGTTAACCTCATATAATAAAAGGCCTAATAGTATTTTTTATGGCCTCCATTTTGGCCGTTTTTGTCTCCTCGATCCGTCGAAACTATTGCCTTCCCTGTAAAATTACGTCTTTTTGTGTAGATTCTCATCTCACTTGTGATAACGAGTTATGCGGAAATGCGTCAAACTAACTGGATATTAAAGAAGGGTTTTGTTTTCTAAGGGGGCAAAGAGGTTTTGATTGGGTTTTTAAGCGGGCTTAAAACACTCTTTTAACGTTAATATTTTTTGCTAATTTCCATTTTTCTTCTAAACATACCTACCTATTTATTTCTTCCTCCAGTCAACGAATTGTTAGTTGATTTCATTACATGAGTTGAGATCATGTAACGGGCCGATCATTATTTTCTGATTGTTTATGAAGTGGCTGCTTCCGGCCCAGACTGTGTGAAAACTCAAAACTACCTCTAAATAGAGATGCCTGACCCTTCCTAATATGTCGATCGCAGCTCTACTAGCTTCTCGTGAAGTCGGCTTTCTGCGGCGAGTCTTTCTTTTCGAGTTTTCACACATTCTGGGCCAAAAGCGGACATTTACCATTTCCAAAAATACATACGGAATAGTTTTAGCCTACTAATGGATAAAGCATTAAAAAATTTTAATTAGTTATTTGGGAATATAACCCTTAAATTGGTATCATTATATATAGAGCACTGTTGGTTTGAGTTGTAAGTAGTCTTATATTAAAAGGCATACAACCGATAAGAATATTATGAGAATCCAAACTCTTTTAAAACGACGCTTCCTAATAGCTATTATTATGGTGTTGAGCCTTTTAGCTTCAGCATCCTATTCAGTGGCCATGCCGTTGATAATGGCATCATCAGAATGCGCTATGGAAGTCACTTCTTGTGATATGTGTTGCTTGATGAGCCAGTCTTATCAGCAAAAAAATCTCCATACAGTGTCGTTAGTTTCCCTTTTGGTGTCTACCATTGTAGGCGTGCCAGATTCTATACCGCTTCCCTTTTACCATCCTCCCGGTTAACTACCTCTAAATCCAATAAACGTTTTATCTCTACAGGTGCGTCTGAAATAGCTGTTTTCAGCTAAATTCGTAAATTCTGCCCCTTTAGAGAATCGCAAACCCGATTGGAATAAAGAGGCAATCATGAAACCCATTCCACTAATTATATTGTGGGGATTGGTGTTCTTGGCATCCCCCAACTCAGTTAATGCTGAGGAGCATCATTTCAAAGCAGTATTAAATAACTTCATTGCAACTGCTTTGGAAAATAATCCAGGAGTCTTGGAATTACAAAAACGTATTAAAGCGGCTCAAGAAGTTCCCTCTCAGGTGAGCTCTTTGTCCGACCCAATTATGCAGTTTGGGCTTATGAACATGCCTGTTGATACTTTTGAATTTAATCAAGAACCTGTGACACAAAAAACAATAAGCGTGTCCCAAGCTTTTCCATTTCCTGGGAAGCTGGGGTTACGTTCTGAAATGGCTGAAAAAGATATAGCAGCCAGTGAACTAGATTTAGAAGAAGTAAAACTAAATCTTGTTAAAGGAGTTAAGAAAACTTTCTACGAGTTATGTTTTATTTTGGCAGCAATTGACATCACAAAAGAAAACAAGAAACTTTTAGAAACGTTCGTTTCTATCGCAGAAACAAAATATTCCGTTGGTAAAGGAATTCAGCAAGATGTTCTTAAAGCTCAAGTGGAGCTGACTAAAATTCTTGATCAATTAATTGTTCTCGAAAGGTTTGCTGAAACAGAAAAGGCAAGACTAAATACATTGATGAATTATTTGCCGCAAAAACCTTTGACCATTCCACATGGAATTTCCAAAACTGATTTTTCCTTCACCGTAGAACAACTTCAAGATCTTGCAGATTCTAATCGACCCATTCTCTCCAAAATTAATGTGGTAAGGGAAAAGTATGAGGCCGCAAAGAAGCTTGCCGAAAAAGATTACTATCCTAACTTCAATGTGAGATTCAAATATGGCCAAAGACAAGATAATCGCTTAGCGGATCGACCCGATTTTGTTTCTGCCTTTGTAGGGATCAATATACCTATCTGGTTTCAAAGCAAGCAATCCAAAAAGGTTTCTGAAGTTGGATACAAAGTTGAAATGACAAAGGAAACCTATAACAAAACAAAAAACCAGATTTATTTCAATATCAAGGCATTCATTGATAAAGAAACTCAAAGCTCAAAAACCATCAAACTAATTAAGCAGGGGATTCTACCGCAAGCAAGGCAATCTTTAGAATCGGCTCTGGCTGGTTATAGCGTGGACAAGGTTGACTTCCTGACTTTATTAAATAATCAGGTCACTCTTTTTCAGTGGGAAGTTAAATATCATCGAGAGTTAACAGAATATGAAAAAACTTTAGCAGAAATTGAAAACATTGTTGGGAAGAGGCTTTTTTAATTACCCACTTCTAAACTTTACATAGGATGAAGGCTATGAAGGAAACTCCAGATTTAAAAGAAATTATAATCTCCGAAAAAGATAGGTCAGATGAGGTCCTCTTTCCTATGGAAATTAGTGAAGTCCATTTGCCAAGGTACGGAGATAAAAAGTTTAGCTTGTTAAGGGCGAGTTTATTGCTTCTTTTAATTGTTGGGGTGTTTTTTCTTGGTTTTGCCGCACAACCAAAAGTTTTAAAGCATTTATTGGGAGAAGGAAAACAATGGGTGGATGTTGGAATAGAAAAAGCAAAACCTCTAGGGAACAGGGTTTATGACAAAACAGAAGAGATGGTCAATAAAATCCACGGCAAAAAACTGGCTCCCAAAGCTATAACAAGTAAAACCGGAAACAAAAATGGAAAATCAGAGAGAAAAGTAAAGTTCTGGAAAGCTCCAATGACTCCAGGTTTTGTCTCAGATCGTCCAGGGAAAAGCCCTATGGGGATGGATCTAATTCCTGTCTATGAGGGGGAATCAGGAGATGGAGTTTCTATTAATCCAACCATGGTTCAAAACATTGGAGTGAAAACTAAAGTCATTAAAACTATGTCACTAACCCGGGAAATTAGAACCGTGGGCCGTCTTACTTATGATGAGCGCCTAGTCCATCACATTCATACAAAATACGGAGGATGGATTGAAAAACTCTCTGTTGATTTTACAGGTCAGGAAGTAAATAAAGGTGATGTTCTGTTGGAAATCTACAGTCCTGAATTGGTTTCCACGCAAGAGGAGTTGATATTGGCTTTAAAGTATCAAGAAACTTTGAAGGATAGTATTTTCCCCGAAATTAGTCGTGGAGCAAAGGGTCTTGTAAATTCTACTTTAAGACGCTTGGAGTTATTTGATGTTCCTCAACACCAAATTGACGAATTGATTGAATCCAAAAAAGTCGCCAAAACACTTCATATTCATTCCCCCGTTAAAGGATTTGT
>JBLFWU010000054.1:0-19772 GCA_047610985.1 Nitrospinales bacterium
TCACCCGAATATTTAAACCTTTAAAGTCCTCTGGGGTTCGAATTTCTTTATTGGCCGTAAACTGCTTGAAGCCACTTTCCCAGAATGTAAATCCTATCAAACCTTGTGGCTTCAAGAGCTCCAATAAGTGTTTCCCAGGTTTTCCATCTAATATGGGGTAGACCTCCTCCCGGGAAGAAAAAAGAAACGGAAGATCAATGAGATTTAGCTCTGGCACAAGAGTGCTTAACTTGGCTGTAGGGGGCAAAATGATATCCAACTTTCCGCGTCGGGCGGCCTCTATCATTTCCTCGTCGGTTCCCAGTTCCTGATTGGGATAAACCCTTATATGTACCTGCCCTTTTGTTTTTTGTTCAACTCGTTCAGCATATTTTAAAGCCGCTATGTGCTGGGCACTGTTAGTCGGCATATCATGTCCAAACTTCAGATTATAAGTAATTCCCTGTTTTTCAATCTTTACAATAGGCTTTTTACCTTTCTTCTCTTGAAAAAGGATCAATAAGGCTATGATAAATACCAGAAGTACCAATCCGATTGCCAGCTTTTGATTTTTCATTATTATGGTTCCTGTTTTTTTATGAAGAAGGATTACTTGGACTTCAAAATTTAAATTCTAGCCCCAGTGCAATTCCGGCTCCGTCTATAGAGGCATTGGCATCCTCAAATTCATTGTATCTAAACTCCACTACCGCATTCATAAAGTCGGTTAATTTGAAGTTGATTTGCGGTTCAGCCACCCATCGGTCTGGCCCATTGTCTTCAAAATTTAAATCCGCAAATCCGTTAATATAAATCCGCTCGTGTAGTGGGAAAAAGTAAATCAAACTTATCTGACTTCCCGATCCATCCGTTTCATAAGGATGATAACGCCACTGAAGCCAACTCTTAGAGTCAGAGAAAAATGGAAATGAATGTTTATATGTTAATCCAAATCTGAGAACATCGTTGTCGGGACCATTAGAATCATTGTACTCCACCTCAAGGTTCAAACCCTTTAAAGCGGGTTTCCCATTTGGGAATAAAGGTTTGCTCAGCCTGTATTCCAGAAAATATCGCGTTAATTCAAAACGTGCACTTTCATTATTTTGTTCCGCATTAAAATCGATAAAGCCCCAAAGTTTTAAACCTGCGGGAAGATCGGGAACACTGTTCACCATATTCAAGGTATTGTAATCGCGACTGTCAAAATAATAGGTAAAGGCAACCGTTGATTTTTTCTTTGTTTCAGCTACTTCTGGTTTTTCCACTAGCTCTTTCTTTGCAACCTGCGAAACAGGATTTGAATAAGCGAGACTGGAAAGCCCTACTATTAAAAAAATTATGAATAATGATAAAATTACCTCGCAGTTGCATTTTGGACCAGCAATCTCTGGAAACATTTCTTCATCTTTCATGGCGTATTCCCTTTCTTGTGGCATTTGTTAAAAGAAGCATGTATTTAAACTCGCCTTGTTGAAAAAATATTTTAGCCCTTTAAAAAAAACAATCTACTAGGGCTTCTAGTCTGTTGCTTCTTCGGCGAATCTCAATTCCAGAGCTTGGATAATTTGAAAGAAGAGGAAGTCAAAGTTTACAGGTTTTGAAACACAGCTAAAAGCTCCATCAGCCAGACAATCCTCATTGATTTTTGAGCTATTAATTCCACTAATAATGATTACCTCTATTGTTGGATAAGAGAACTTGATCATTTTCAAAGTGTCCTTGCCATTTAAGTAAGGCATTTTTATATCAAGCAGGATACAGTGAGGCTGAAAATCGGTAATTTTGGATAAAGCATCTTCCCCGTCACATGCGACCTGCACAACAAAATTTTCTTTGTTTATTAGCCTTTTAAGGCTTTTTTGCACGTTGGTGTCATCATCCACTATTAGAATTTTTGAATTTGGAAACGGATTAATCATGAATCAGCTCTTTCTTAAAATTGTTGACGGGATTCATGCTCAATTGTTTTTGATTCTAGAGCCTGGATAATTAGTATTAATAGCTCTTCAAATTTGATGGGTTTTGGAACAAAACAAAAGGCGCCCATATCGGTCCAAGTTTTGGTGGTGATACTGTAAAGTTCTGCAAACCCACTGATGATAATGATCTTGGATGTTGGGTGTAGCCACTTGGTCATTCTCAGAGTTTCTTTGCCATTTAAGTAGGGCATTCCCAAGTCAAGAAGGATGCAGTTGGGTTTGAATTTTTCCATTAGGGATAAGGCTTCCATTCCCTCAGAAGCAACTGCGACAATAAAATTTTCTTTAATCAAAAGCCTTTTAAGGCTTGATTGCAGATTTAAATCATCATCTATTATTAAAATTTTTGATTCGGGAAACGGGTTAACCATGAATCACCTCTTTCTTAAAGTTCTTAATGGCACTAATGCGCGATTGTATTTGATTCTAGAGCCTCGATTATTAAAGGATAAAGCTCTTCAAAATTGATGGGCTTGGAAACGAAACCAAAGGCTCCGTCAGCAATCCATTTTTCCTGAGGTTTAAAATTTTTAGCCCCGCTAATAATGATGACCGCTGTTTTTGAATCAAACCACTTTTGCTTTGTTGCTTTCGGATATAACCACTTGATCATCTTCAATGTTTCGTTCCCATCCAGGATGGGCATCCCAATATCCAGAAGGAGACAGTCAGGCTCGAAATCACCGACCTTTGACAAACCATCTTTCCCATTTGAAGCAACCTCTACAATAAAGTTCTCTTTAACAAGAAGCCTTTTAAGGCCGGACTGTAGATTTAAATCATCATCTACTACTAAAATCTTTGCTTTTGGAAACGGGTTTTTCATAAAAACTATTCTCCTATTAATTAGTCAGGCAAATTGTTTTTTTAATCAGAGCGTTCACTTTACCGATGAGTTCGTCCCTTGTATAAAGTCCCTTCTGAAATATTTTTTGAACACTGCCCTTTAAACGATAAAACTCGTCTTGAGTGAGATCTTTGGCGCTGACAACGATGACAGGCATAGAAGCCCATTCTGGGTTCGCGCGTAATTTATTAAGAAATTCAAACCCATCCATTTCTGGCATCATCAAGTCGAGGAGGATTACGTCCGGTGGGTTCTTTGAAATTTTATCCAATCCTTTTTTTCCATTTTCAGCTTCGTCTACTCTGAAACCTTTTGCTTCCAAAACCGCACGAAGCAAATTTCTTTGTTCTGGGTCATCCTCGACAAGCAAGATTCGGTTTGGATTCGATTCGTTTCGGTATTTTTTTAATACGGCTCCCAACTGATTTCTGTCCACCGGTTTAAGTAAATATTCTGCTGTTCCCAAAGAATATCCCTGCATTTTATCGTCCACCATGGAAAGGATTATTACCGGGATGCTTGAGAGTTTTGGATCTGCCTTTAGTTTTGTTAGCACTTCCCAGCCATCCATTCCCGGCATATCAATATCGAGAATGATAATTCCAGGAAGCAACTCTTTAGCTCTATTAATGCCGTCAATTCCATTGTATGCGGCAAAAAATGCATAACCTTCGCGATCCAGAGCCCACATCATCAAGTCCTGGATAACCGGATCATTATCAATGACCAACACAGAAGAATTTGTTGCCCGGGTTGAAGGTGCAATCGCAAGGTGGTTCTTGAACACCTTTTCACCTTCTTGAGGCATTTCTTCCCGAATGGGAAGGTTTATCCTAAATATCGACCCAACACCAAGCTGGCTTTCGACAGAAATATCTCCATCCATCATTTCACAAAACCGTTTACTGATTGCCAGTCCCAATCCTGCCCCCCCATATTTTTTAGTAGTAGAAGAATCCGCTTGAGTGAAATTCTGAAACAATTTTTTAATCTGTTCCGGTGTCATGCCAATTCCAGTATCTATGATTTCAAATTCAATGTTCTTCTGGTTGTTACTCACGTTTTGTTTGACTTTTAGAGAAATCGATCCTTCCTTGGTAAACTTTGTCGCATTGTTTAATAGATTCAATAGGATTTGCTTGAGTTTAGTGACATCGGTGGAGAGGGGTTCCAATTGAGAATCACATTCAACGGAAAGAATGTTAAAGTTTTTTTGAACAGTCGGGCTAATAATAGATACGACATCTTCTACTAAAGTTGAAATATCGCAGGGCTCGAAAAAAAGCTCCATTTTTCCTGCCTCGATTTTAGAAATATCCAGAATGCCATTGATAAGCTTCAGTAAATGGACTCCCGCTTCTTTTATTCTTTGCAAGTCGGAGCCGATTTCTTCATGCCACCCATTTTTCAACGCCTCTTCCTCAACCATTTCGCTGTATCCAATCACCGCATTCAAGGGAGTACGTAATTCATGACTCATATTTGCCAAAAATTCGCTTTTAGCCTTGCTGGCGGCTTCTGCATCCAGCTTTGCTTGATTTAACTCGATATTAGCTATTTCCAGATCATTGGTACGTTCGTTCACTTTTTGAGCCAAAGTATCATTAAACACACTTATCTCATCCAAATGAGTTTTTAGGCGTATCGAGCTATTGAGCCGAGCAAGAAGATCTTCAAAGTCGATGGGTTTATTCAACAAGTCAGTGGCCCCCGAGTCCAAAGCGCGGCGCTTGATCTCCTGATCCTTCACGCCGGTCAACATGACCATGGGAATATCTTTAGTATCACTATTGCCTTTAAGAGTTTTTAATAAATCGAAACCATCCTTTCCTGGCATAGTGATATCTGCAACCACAACATCCATATCTGTTTCGCAAATTCTCTTTAGAGCGTCGTCTACGCTAGTGGCAAAGGTCATATCCCATTCCTTGCTGTGACCATTAAGAAGCCGACGCAGGCTGGCAAGCACATGTGATTCATCATCCACAAAGAGTAATTTCTTTTTCATTTACCGATCTCCTCAAACTTGGATTACAAGAACCTAAGGTTTTCTTTGCTCTTTCAAATGAGTAAAAGCAATAGCCATGCCATACGCAATAAACCTTAGATTCTGATTATTTTCCAATAGGTTACAAGAAGCACTGGAAAGAAACGGATATGGAATAGATATAATTTCGTGGAATAGGCAGGACAATAAACGGTTTTTCGTAGAACTTTAAAGGTTTTTGGTAATTATTATTCAGCATTATTCGCTTTTTGAGAAATCGGCAACCGAACTGTGAATAAGGTGCCCTTGCCTATATCCGTCTCAAAGGTAATCGTCCCTCGATGCTTTTTAACAATCGCGGAATAAGCGATCGCCAACCCCTGTCCTGTCCCATGCCCAACTTCCTTGGTGGTGAAAAAAAGATCGAAAATTTTTGGTTGGATTTCTGCGGGAATACCGTTCCCCGTATCTGAAATAAGAATCTCAGCCCATTCTTTATTTTGCTGGGTACGGATGATAATCGTTCCCATATGATTTTCGTTTCCTTTCAACCGATTCTTAATGGCATGAGAGGCATTGATGACTAAATTAAGGATGGTCTGGTTGACGTCGTTGATGTAACAAGGGACAAGCGGCAAATCTGAGTCCAGGTATGTTTCCACATTGGCCACATACTTCCATTCGTTTCGCGAAATACCCAGTGTCGTTTCAATAGCTTTGTTCAGGTCAGCTGGCTTTTTTTCTTTAACTCCAGGGTGAGAAAATTCCTTCATCGCTTGCACAATTTTACTCACCCGCCCGATTCCTTCCAAAGATTGTTTGATAGCTTCCGGTATTTCATGCAGCAAGAAGTCCAAATCCATTTCTTCCGCCTTGGTTTTGAGACACTGGAGCATTTCTGCCAAAATGTTACCGTTACCCGATTTCTCAGCTAATTGTGCATACTCTTTCAATTGGTATAATAGGACATCGAATGAATCCTTAAGGAAACGGGTGTTATCGCCAATGTATTGCAGGGGGGTGTTAATTTCGTGAGCGATGCCTGCGGCCATTTGCCCGATGGATTCCATTTTTTGCGCGTGATTTAATTGCACCTGCAATTTTTTGCGCTCATTAATGTTTTCACCAATACCCATGAGCCCGTCAATTTTACCCGACAGGTCAAATTTTGGGGAAATAGTAAGGTTAATCCAAATCGGCTCCCCACCTTTAGCTCGCTCTACAAGCTCGCAGGTAATACCCTGGCCATTTTCATAAATTGTTTTGATCATCTTTTTCAGAATTTCTTTTGAATTTTTATCTGGATACAAAATTTCGATATTCTTATGGCCCACCATTTCCATGGCCGTATACCCAAGTATCCTTTCGGCCCCCTTATTCCAGTAAGTAATTCTTCTTTCAAGGTCGGTCGAGATAATGGAAATATTCGTTGGACTATTCAGGATATTTTTTAAAAAATCATTTGTTTTTCGCAATTTTTCTTCCGCTTCCTTGCGCTGGCTGATGTCAGTCAGGGTCCCTAGAAACATGATCTCACCCCCAGGAGAATCTACTCTGCTTATTCTCAGTTCTAAGGGAACTAAGGATCCGTCCTTCCGCAAGCTGGTTACCTCACGTGCTATTCCGAGGACTTTGGCGTTTCCCGACTCCAAATAACTTTGCAAATAGCTGTTGTGTTTGCTTTTGTCAGGTTCGGGGATCAGAAGATGAACATTCTTCCCGATAACCTCTGAAGAGGAATAGCCGAAAATATCTTGGGCGACCGGGTTGAATGATTGAATGGTTCCCTCCTTGTTAATAATGATGCTTGCCAGCGAGCTGTTAACGATCGCGTGGTGATACAACTCTATTTTTTGAATCTCGATGGTTTTTTGGATTACTGCTTGCTTCGCACTGTACAGTTCCAAATTCTTTTCTTCGAGCAAAGTTTCAGCTTCAATGCGGGCTTTGTTTGCTTGCTCAAGACGTTTTTTTAAAATATCAGATCCTCGCATAATTACCTCGTATGTTTTATGACGATTAAATAAGATTTCCACCAGCTTTGAAGTTGTATTTTCTCGATGGATAACAGTATATCTAACTACCACCACTACGTAGCCCGCCGTCTTATTCGGTCAAGTAAAAATCCACTTTCCAAGCCACATAAAACCCCAAAAAAATTTCCAGCCAAAAAACTTAAGGATCTGCGGGTCCCGATACGGGATTGCTACCAGAAAAAATGGGTGCGGAAGCGGAATCGTGCATATTTCCAATAAACTCCATAGCGAAGCCAGTTGTGTTCTGCTCCATAATCACCGCACCCCATAAGGAAAGCATTGTGACATCTCGATAACCGTCACCTGATAAACCTAAATTTCCTGTTGATGTCGTTGGTGACGTCGCAACTGAGTTGATTCTCATATGACCGAGTTGAAAATTAGTGGTTCCTAAAATAAATTGAGCTGTTTGGATTTCTTTTGAGTTGATTAAGGGGTAATGGTAAATGTTAAGGTGCTTCCAAATGATGACGTATTATCAGTAATAGCATTGACCACAATACCTATTTGTGAAGCCATTCCAGAAAGCGCGAGATGACTGACAGCCACAAAGGTGTATGAATCTGAACCTGACTGCCTATGGTGAAATGATAATAGAAGAGTTGTCATAAATGCTGGTTGAATCGTTATTGGTTATCGTATAGGTGTGAGTTATATTTGTTCCGAGTAAAGCATTAACGGAACTGGGCAAAGTGATTATGATTGTTTCGTCACTTTCAATAATAGAATCATCAGCTACGGTTATACTTATATTTTGACTTGTTGTTCCAATAGAGTAAGTCAATGTGCCACTTGCTAATGTAAAATCAGTTCCACTTCCTGTTGCTGTCCCACCAGTAACGGCGTAGTCTATGATTACTATTGATAACGATGCCGAAGCAAGAGAAACTGGAATAGTAACTGACGTGGTTGCTTCACTTCCACTAGATGAAGTGGAATCAAATGCGACAGTCGGAGGGGAAAATTCAAAAACTGTAGGGTTACTTAAATTAGCTCCTGTAGTACCAAAGGCTCCCGTTATTCTGTTAAATTCTTGGATGTCACCATTGCCATTATCAGCAATAAATAAACTTACACTATGACCTACTGAAGGGAAAAAATAAAAAAAGGCAAGAGCAGGCAGAGACATATAAAATTTGGTCATACGCATCTTTTCCACAACGGCAAAATTTCACATCCACTCTTTAACTTATGGAGGTGAATATATAAAAAACTACCATGTAAAAATCGTGAAAAATCTTTTCGGCTTTAACCGCTTCAGTTCTTTTTTCAGACTAAGTTTTATAATAAGAGGCGACGAGCAGAAGCAACAAAACCCTCCTAGGGTACTTGCCGCTTATGAATTTCGGGGAGAAACCTGTTCGCCGCCTTTAATTTATTACCCATCACATGCTTTTAAATTACAGGACTCTCACCGTCATCCGCATTAGAATAAGGATTCTTGTAAAAGATGTCATCTGTGCGGTAAAGCAGATGGGTTGCGCAAAACCTTTTCTACTCTTTGAGGATCTTTGTGAAAACGATGGATAGAACCACCAACGATATTGCTGAGAGAAACACCAAATTCCTCATAAATCTGGTTCTTCAGGGGTTCCATAGTGCTGACAGCACTATGATTTGCATAAACAATATTTAAATCCATATCTGCCACCAATATATTTGCCTGAACGTTTTCCAGGTATGAGATAAGTCCTCCCACGGAATTTAATAACTGGCGACTGCTATTTCCTCTGCTGAACAGGCTGAAAAATCCTGATTTTTCACTTGAAGTAGCTTGTGATTTAAATGTCTGTATTTCGCCCTCTCTTTTAGTCGAGTTATTTCGTTTTTCTAAAAAGCCCTAAGAGTAACGCGCCTTACATATAATTTTTTTTTGAAAAAAAAGATGTTCCAATGCAGCTTTGCGTCTCATAACCTGACTGTTTGCAAACTCCATTTTTTGCAATTTTCCATCCAGTTCCAGTTTACTAATGAAGAGTTCTGATTGAGCAGACTCGACACATGTTTTGAAGTTTATCTTTTGCGGTTGGCGCTCAATCGTTGCTGGTTTCGAGGGGAGGGTACCTGGTGGTGAATCCGGGCTATTAAAAAAAGCGGAACTGGCTGTAAGCACACCAATCAGGGATAACGTTACAATACTGGATAAATCAGACATAATTATGTGGGTTCCTTAATTGTGAAATTTTGAATTTAAAGGAATTTTGGAAACATCAAGATTTTTTTGAATATCATTTTCTTGGGAAATTAATTCATTTATTAATATGGTTTTCAAAATTTTGTCTTAGCTCTTTTAAAATCTGTAGAATTTCCCTATAGCTATTTGCAAGCTTAAGAGGGCTGTTTTTATGATTTCCCATTCAAACCTCCATTAATCACAACTAAGTAAATATTCAAAAAGTTGCGACCGCATTTTTCTATCTGGTATTAAAAATACTAAACAACTAAATTCATTACCAAAAGAGTAAAGCAATAGATATGCCAAACGAGGATGGAGCCCTCTAAACCATTAAAGCTAATATGCTTATGTGTCTTTGAGGGCTTTTGCTATCCATATAAATGCACAGATTTTCGTGGATGGATGCACAGATTTTCGTGGATGGATTGGAGGGGGGGCAACTGAGATAAGTTCAGCACGAAAAGCTTGGGAGTCGTATTAATTTGCTTGTAAAGAAAGGCGTTGATCTATAGTTTCGCTTTTTTCCATTGTTTTTTTACAGGGGTCGGAGTATCTAGATAACAATTATCTTTATCACAAACCTTAAAAGTTTCTTGGCTCTAGATGCACCCCTCTAACCTGGATGTAAGGGGGGACTCATAACTATTACATTGACTCTTCTGTTTATCGGATCAAGAAGGTTTTTATGATTCAATGGCTCTGAAGAACCGTAAGAAACGATACGCAGAAACCTTTTTTCATTAACTCCATTCTTAACCAAAATGATTCTCGCTGCCGAGGCTCTATCCATGGAAAGCTCCCAGTTCGTTCTATTTCCTATTCCTCCGTTAAACTGTAAAGCGTCAGTGTGGCCCTCAATAATTATACTTCCGGGAAGGTTCTTAATACGCTCTGCAAGGAATTTCATGATTTCCACGGCCTCGTGTGTGAACAGGGCCGTTCCCAATTTGAACATTGGCTGGTCAGACAGGTCCATGATCTGAACCCGGACTCCCCCCGGGGCATCTACAACCTTAAAGTGCTCATCCGAACCCTTGAAACGGTTTTTGAACTCTTCGATCATCTGTTTTTGAGCTAAAACTTTATCTTTAACGTTTGAACTGCGAACAGAATCTGCAGCATCGGCAATTTCTTTGCCAGAATGCTTGAACGCTTTATAGCTTTCAAAATAGTCTTTTAAATTATCCCTGGATTCCTGGGACAACTGAGAAACCAACCACATCATAAGAAAAAAAGCCATCATGGCGGTCACGAAATCCGCATAGGCCACCTTCCATGAACCGCCATGGGCCGCGTTCTTTTTAATAACTTTTTTCTGAATGATCACGGGTTGACCTTCATCACTAACAGAAGAAGACTCCTTTTTCTGCTGGATCAATAGCTTTTTAATTTTTTCATCCTTTTTAATCCGAAAATTTAAAAACTCGATAACCTGCGTGGAGTGAATATCGCTTTTTTCTGTCTGATTGTCTTCTGATACAATTTTCTCAATACGTTCTTTTGATTTCTTTATAAATTTATCCAGCTTCTGTATTCTCTGGTCAAAACTGGTTTTGTTGCTCAGGGTTACCTCTTGAACTTTAAAAGATTCATTATAGAGTTCGAGAATCTTGCTAAACGCATTTGCACTGTTATCCAGACTCTCCAGCTCACCAATGACCTGGTGGGTCTCCGCTTTTTCTCCTTCCCCTCTCGATTGAATATGTTTCTCGAGGGCCTCGATTTCCAATTGATATTTTTCTATCTCCCTCTTCTCGCTGTCAACTTCAATCAACTGATTCTTAAGCCCCTCAACTTCAAACTGATATTTTTCTATTTCTTTCTCCAGTTTGCCTTGAACGTCACCTTCTATTTCTGAATTCTCTCTTTTGAACCTGCTTTTTAGTAGTGCTAGTTTTTCCTTGAGTTGTAAGTTTTCATTTTTGTGATTCTGCCTGTCCGCTGAATCTTTTTTTAATTCGCGGTATTCCTTACTGCTTTTGTAGGCGGTTTTCCTCTCTGCCACAAGTTGTTTTAGTTTTGTCTCTGCCACGTTTTTTTCGGAAAGCAGTTCCTCCTGCATTTTTTTTTCGTTGCCAAGCAGGCTTTGAATTGTTTCAAGCTCTTGTGTGAGAAGGGGTAAACTTTTCAAATCCGCATTTGCCTTATCCAGTCTGGATTTATAGTTGTGACTTTGCTCCTCAAAACTTTGCATCTTTTCCAGTAAAGATATTTTTTCTTCTTCCAGTTTTTTCTTGAACTTTTTATCCTGAGAATTCTGCTCATTTTCGTGCTTTTGAACTAACTGGAAATTTTCTTTTTCTATTTGCCTTATTTTTATTTTTTGCTGGGAAACGGTCTCTTTAATCAAGGCCAAATTATGCCCTAAAAGTTTGGGTGGTTTTTTTCGGAAGAGTTTAATGGCCTCCTCAATGGAATTCCTCAAATCCCCTTCCGAACACGGTTTTTCCAAAAATTGGAAAATTCCTCCTGTGTTAATTGCCCCAATCACTGTTTCCTGCTCGGGATAGCCGGTTAACATGATTCGAATTGTTTCGGGGTAACCCTTTTTTACTTTTTCCAGAAAATGCAGGCCGCCAATACCGGGCATTTTCATATCCGACACCACTACTGCGATTTCCTTATCGCCACTTAGAATTTCCAATCCCTTTTCAGCGTTTTCAGCGGTCTCGATTTGAAAGAAAGATCGGAAACAACGCTTGTATCCATTTAGAAGATTGGAGTCGTCATCTACAAACAAGACTCGATCATCCATAATATTTTATCCCCTGCCTTAGTCCCCTTGATATGTAAAACACTTTTCAAATTTTCCGTTTGTTTTTAAAATCATTTTCCACATCTATGAACGTAGGTCTTGCATGTTTGGGAATAGCCCTTCTTCCAAATTCAATAGCAATTTTTGGGTTTACGCCACTAACAAAATAAATAATGATTGTTTTAATCACCAACAGGTATTCTTTTTCGCTTTCGACGTACATTTTCATTTTGCGGGCTAGAGGCGCAACTATTCCGTAGCATAATAAAACTCCTATAAAGGTTCCCACCAGAGCGGCACCAATCGCCTGCCCCAAAACCTCGGGAGGCTCGCTAATTTTCTCCATGGTTAAAATAATACCTAGAACTGCGGCAACTATGCCCAAACCGGGAAACGATTCTGCGATTTCAGCTACCAACTCGGCTTGTTTGCATTGCTCCTCGTAATGCGCCTCTATTTCATCATCCAGCAATGTATTTAAATCGTAATAAAGTATTTTAGTTGAAATAATTGTTCGAAAGGAATCTGTTAAAAATATTAGAGGCTCCTCTTTTTTTAAAAATTCAGGAAATTTTTTAAAAATGCTACTGTTCTGCGGGTCATCCATGTGGCTTTCCAGTTTTATCGGGCCATCTTTCCGGATTTTGCCAAAAATATCATTTAATAAATTCAGAATTTCTAGGAAATCCTTTCCTCCAAGGGGAGAGAAAGTATATCCCTTTACCAATGTTTTCAAAGTGGCTTTAAAAAAAGCTGGTGTGCTGCTTGCTATGAAGGCTCCCAAAGCCGCCCCACCGATGATCAAAAATTCAGAGGGTTGCCAAAGCAAAAAAATGTTTCCATCGTGCCACATATATCCCACTATTACGGAGACGATGACTATAGTTAACCCCAAGGTAGTAAAAATTTTATCCATAATTCATCCTTCGAAGATGCCCTAAAATTGATATGCTTTTAAACTATTATTTTTTTATTTTGGAATTTTAATTTCAAATAAGAGTGAACCCGTTGGGCCTTTAGAACAATTTTCAGGCCATAACTAAGGAAAAACGATCCTACCGGACTATCATATTTTGGAATGCCGTTATTTTTTTTTAACAGGATGCCCAGCCACCTTTTCGTTAAATTATTTCAAGCCATTTAGGGTCTTCCAAAAAAGCACCGGTTTTCTTTTCCCCTGATTTTAAGTTTTAAATTTCAGTAGACCTTCCCGTGAGCAAATCTTTTACAGTCATATTATCTGGGAAAGCAACGAGAATCGTTTACAGATTTTTTTGTAAAGGAAGGCGGATCATAAACGTTGTTCCTTCGCCTAGTTCCGTATCCATGGATATTTCCCCATTATGTTTTTTCACAATCATGTTATAGGCTAAAGCCAACCCTTGTCCTGTACCTTGCCCAACTTCCTTGGTTGTGAAAAATGGGTCAAAAACCTTGGCCCTGATTTCTTCTGGAATTCCGGTTCCTGAATCCTTAATAATGGTTTCAGCCCATTTCCCCTTTTGTCTCGTAACAATATTGATGGTCCCTTTTTGATTTCTTTCGCTTTCCAATGAATCTTTGATTGACTGTGAAGCATTGACAATTATGTTAAGAACAGACTGGTTAAAGTCGTTGATACAACAAGGAACAAGGGGTAATTCCGGATCTAGGCTAGTCTCAATATTTGCAACGTACTTCCATTCGCTTTGCGAAATGTTCAAGGTAGTTTCTATCGCTTTATTAAGATCATTAGGTTTTTCCTCATCCATTCCGGGATGAGAGAACTCTTTCATCGCCTGCACAATTTTGTTTACCCGCCCAATTCCTTCCAGGGATTGATCTATAGCCTCCGGAATTTCATCTATTACAAAGTCCAAATCTTTTTCTATTATCTTGGCATTGATTTTTTTAACCATTTCCATTGATGAAGTTTCATTTTTTAATTGTCCCGCCAATTGATTGTAATCATTTAAAACATCTATAAGATATCCAAAGGATTCCCGAAGAAAACTCGTGTTATTACTAATGAATTGCAGAGGAGTGTTCATTTCATGAGCTATTCCTGCGGCTAATTGACCGATGGATTCCATTTTCTGGGCATGCCCCAGTTGAATTTCCATTTGTTTCCGCTGGGTGATGTCTCTGAACACGTATTGGAGAATGGTTTTGTCACTTAACTTGGCTTGGCTAACTGTTACGGTCACAGGGATTTCCTTGCCCCTATCATGAAGTAAATAAATATCTTCAATTATTTCATTTGTATGAGAGGAGCTACCTTCTTTCAGAAGGATACATTGTTCAGCACTTTCCCCAGAAAACAAATCCTCTAGTTGCATTTTCACAATCTTTTCTTTCTTTCTTCCTATCAATATTTCAGCTTGTTTGTTGGCATTGATGAATTTTCCGGTATTGGTGTTCAATATGAAAATCGCGTCTCCGGCTTCTTCCATTAACATTCGATACATCAATCGCGAATCTTCAAGAGTTTTCTCCGTTTTCCTCTTGCCCAAAATCCTTTCGATAGTCTTTGGCAACATCCTAAGAAAATTATCTCTGGAATCCTTTACAAGATAGTCATAGGCCCCCATTTTCATAGCTTCTACAGCAATATTTTCACTTCCATCTCCAGTAATCATAATAATGGGAGTTTCTTTTGCTTCCTCAATGAGTTCCAACCCTGATCCATCACCGAGTAAATAATCTAACAGGATTAAATCGAAAGTAGATTCTCGCAACTTTTTCCTTGCTTCGGTCAGAGAAAGGGCTCCAACCAAATCATAGGCTGGCAGTACTTCCTTGATCACACGTTCCACCAATTTTTGTGCGATCAATGTACCTTCAACATGTAAAATGCGCATTTATTTCCTTAAATCATGGTTTAACAAGTTTTTAATTTCCAACATGGTTTTTAAAATGTCATCAGGGTTAAGGACTTTTTGAGCCGCTCCAAGAGCAATGGTTTCTCGTGGCATCCCGAAAACTGTGCAGCTGTTTTCGTTCTGAGCAATGGTCAGTCCACCTGCATCTGATATCGCCGCCATTCCTTTTGCGCCATCGCCCCCAATCCCAGTTAAAAAGAATGGCTACTGCCGCCGAGCCATAATGTTTCGCCACCGAAAGAAGGGAGAATAGAAGTTTTAAGAAGATCGATTTGCCCCTTGTCTCGAAAAAAATAGCTTTCGCCAGTGGTTATAAAAGTAATCAACTCTTTCCACTCAATTTCAGAAGTGACACCGTTTGCCTTGAGGATTTGCTGATATTCAAAGGGATGGGAAAGTTTGAGGTATTTCATGCGAACAGAAATTTCCTGAGCCAATTCATTCTCACTTTCATCCTTAACCTGAATACCCGTTTTTGTAGATATCAAGTCCTTGATCGTCTGAAATACTTTCTCGTCCATAGTGGTCTCAATTTCCCATTTGGTTTCCTTTTCAAAGCTAAAAGCAATAGACATGCCAAGCCAAAACAGAAATGAAAACCTGATTGTTTTATATGAAGTTACAAGGGGGTCAGAAGGAAGGGAGAAGTTTAGATGGACGAGTTTTCGTGGGAAAGAAGGACGGAAAACGGTTTCTCGTAGATACTCAGGAAACCTTTGGCTGTTGACAAGGTAAAAAAGCTGCTAAGAAAAAGTCATGAAAAATCTTTTCGCCTTAAACCGTACTTTTTCATTTTGTCGCGGAGGGTTTGGCGGGGAATTTGGAGGGTTTCAAGAATATTTTTAATAGTACCTTTATTGCATTCCAACTCTTTCTTAATAAGTTCTTTTTCAAAATCAAACATTTTTTGAGCATAGGTCCCGACCTTTTCTCCAGATAGACTTGATGGGAAGGAAGCTTCGGAAACTGAGTTGGTAATGGACCAATCAAAGTCCAGACCCAAAATAAATTTTTCTGTTTCGTTTTTCAGTTCCCGTATATTCCCTTCCCAGGCTTGGCTTAAAAGACCCTCAATTACCTCTTTAGCGATTTGAGGAACAGATCGATTATGGCGATGACAAGATTGTTCTACGAAATGATGGAATAGAAAGGGGATGTCTTCTTTTCGCTCCCTAAGGGGTGGAAGGAAAATTTGGACTACGTTCAAGCGATAATAAAGATCTTCTCTGAATTCATTACGGGCACTGGCTTTTCGCAAATCTATTTTAGTGGCAGCAAGTATCCGGATATCTAGAGGAATCGTCTTGTTTGAACCCATTCGTTCGATTTCCCTTTCCTGCAACACCCGGAGCAGCTTAACTTGTAAATGCAGGGGCATGCTTTCTATTTCGTCCAGAAAAACCGTTCCGCCATTTGCAAATTCGAACTTGCCGATTCGCCGTTGACTTGCCCCTGTAAACGATCCCGCCTCGTGACCAAACAGTTCACTTTCGATGATGGTTTCTGGAAGAGCGCCGCAGTTTATTGCCACAAAGGGTTTTTCTTTCCTATCGCTCTGTTGATGCAAACATTTTGCGACCAGGTCTTTCCCGGTTCCTGTTTCACCTAGAATCAGGACATCGGCATGAGAAGCGGCAACATTTCTAATTACCTGACGAAGGCGCCCAATCGCAGGAGATTTTCCAATAATTAGAGTTTTCGATTCCTCATATGCAACGATTTCAGTACGAAGTTTTCTTACTTCCATCACATACTGCCGTTTTTCCAAAGCACGTTTAACAACTTCCTGAAGCGATTCCGTTTCAAACGGTTTCTCGATAAAATCATAAGCACCGTTTCTTATTGCTTGCACCGCCATGCTGATATTCCCTTTTCCCGTGACAAGAACAACTGGTAACTCAGGATCCATCTCCTGTACTTTTTTCATAAGCGTTAATCCATCCATTTCAGGCATCATGATATCTGTGACTAGAATTCCCGGCCATTCTGGGGTAAGGCTTGAAAGAGCTTTCTTGGCAGAGTCATAAATGTCAACCTCACAGCCTATGTTATGGAGATTTCTTTTATATCCTAGGGCAACATTCTTTTCATCATCTACAACGATCACTTTTCCTTGAATTTTCGACATGAAAATCAGCACCTTAAAAATGGAAACTTTGTCAAGCAAACAGGAAAGACTTATCGACTAACTAGCACAAACCGGTTCAGCCATGCAAATGGTGTCATGGGCAAATACAAAAACAATAATACCCTAATTATTAGCATGTTAGTAGAGGTTAAATGCTGATCAATTGCGGAAAGTATCAAGCGGAGAGGATTTTTTTGTCAAAAATAAGTTGAAAAACTTGACTTAAAAAAGGGGAGGTAACATCTGTTTTTATTTCAGTCAATTAGAAGGTTCTTTTAACTCCATAATTTCCATCACGGTTGCCATGTTCATTCAAAAGAAATATGATTAGCGATTGCTCCTGTTCGAGACACATAGCATCTACCATTAAGCCTAGCACCCTCTTCTATATTTATGACAGGAGAATGTACATCGCCTGTGATCGAGCCTTTAGAATGTACTTCTAGTTTTTGCAAGGCCATCGCATTACCGTTTATCCTGCCTTTGCAAACGATAAAGCCAGCTATAATGTTCCCTTCAACAACTCCAGTTTCACTGACAATCAGGATATCACTGTTTATCTGGCCTTCAAAATTTTGATCAACATGTAAAGTTCCCGTGACTGTCAAATCACCCTTGAATGTAGCTCCCTTACCCAGAAAGCTTCCTACAAGTTGCTTTTTAATTAAAAACATTTACCTTCTCTTTTTTTAAGATTTTTTTTTGAGATAGAGGATTCTAAGAACCTAGCCTAGTTAAGTGAAGCCAAAGTAAGCAAAAAAGATTTTCTTTATTGCAAATGAAGCCGCATCTCTAAAATCAGCACTGGTTTTATAAGACTCAATAAATAAAAGGGGACGTTAAAAAAAGGTGTGTTTGTGAATTCAATTAAAAAAGCTAGCTATTCCAACTCAAAACTACTGTCTTCCTCACATCCATAGCGGATAGAAGCAAGAAAAGAGCCAAAGAGAAGATCAATATAAACAACCTAATTAAGGCAAGAAGATTTATTGAAATGGCAAAAGTGGGTAGCAAAATGCACGAAAAATCGTCTGGCTGAGTAAAAATCCGTGAATTTATGACGATCCGCATTATCCCGACCCAAGCATACCTATTGTTATGTTTTGCATATGGACATATTCAGGCTATATGGCGTGATTCTTGCTTTCTCATTTTATTATTTAGGGTACTGCTTCCTTTGTGGTGCTATTTAATTTTCACTTTGCTATGAATGAGTTGTCATATAGTAATAATATTTCAGGGATACGAATTTTAATATCATGGTGAGAAAATATAAAGGCCCCGAAAAAGCAGCAATTCTATTAATGAACCCTGGGGGAGGAAACGGCGGCATTGGTTTTAGCTAAAATGAATGAACGCGAAATCCAGACCTTGGGGAATTATATGTCTGCCCTCGGAGATGTTGATGAAGAGGTCATGGATTCCGTAAAAAAAGAATTTTATGAATTGATAGAAATGGGCGGTGGCGGTTTGGGTGTTGGCGGCGTTGATTTTCTCAAAACCGCATTGTTGCAAACTATGGACCCTGCCAAGGTAACCGAAATTTTGAACAATATTACAACTCCCGGTGAAGAAATGGGCGGTGGCTTGGAGACCATTCGTTCGCTAGAGCCGAAAGTTATTTCTTCATTTCTTATTAGCGAACATCCGCAAACAGCGGCAATTATTTTGGCACATCTTGATCCATCTGTGGCAAGTTTGACCATCCGTGAGCTTCCGGAAGATCAACGGGTCGAGACCGTTCATTGGCTCGCGACTCTTGAAAGAGTGGACCCCTCAGTTATTCGCGCTCTTGATGAATCACTACAGGCGGAGTTTGTGGCTTCCGGTTCTGTTTCTGGTAATAAACTAGGGGGGATAGAGGTTGCTGCGGCTGTTATGGGTTCACTGGATCGTACGACTGAAACAACTATCCTTACTTCCATGGATGAAATGGACCCCGACTTGGCACAAGAAATCCGCAACCTGCGATTTACCTTTGAAGATTTACTTAAGATTGATGATAATGGAATTCAGATGATTATGAAGGAAATCAATCAGGAAGATCTTTTGGTTGCCCTGAAAACCGCTACTGATGATCTTAAGGAAAAATTGTTCAGCAACATGTCTGAACGTGCAGGGTTGATGCTCAAAGAGGACCTGGAATCTTTAGGGCCGACAAAAATTAGTGACGTAGAAAAAGCTCAGAAAAAAATTATTGCACTTTGTAAGAAACTGGAAGAAGACGGTAAGTTTATTATAGGTGGCAGTGACGATATGGTTTGACCCGAGAGGCTTGAAAACTATATCTGCGATCCAGTTTCTTCAGCAAACGAGATCAATGGTCAATTTTTTTCAAAGTTTGCATAAATTTCCGAATGCGTATCCTAGAGCGAAAATCCTAAATCTCATTTGATGGTGGCAATTTGGTGACACTGTGATGACACCAAATAGCCGTTGCGGGGATGTGTGAAATGTAGTCTCAGTAAGCTCATCCAAGGCAGTCAAAAATACAAAAGGGATTTCAAGTTTATCTGGATATTTATCGCGGAGTTCTTCCAAAAGCATATAACCTGACTTTCCTTCCATTACGCGATCACAAAGGATAAGATCAAACTGTTTTTTCAAGATCATTTCAAGGCCAGAATTACCATCAGCGGCCTCAAGCACTTCAAAACCTTCTGTTGTCAGAGCGTCCACAATCTCTTAGCGCTGGAGAGTGTCATCTTCGATGCAAAGTATCTTAGTCATATTGTAATTTCCTAATATAATGCTGTACTGAGGCACAGCCATAAAACCTTAAACTAATCCGCAAACTTTGTATAAATTGCGTCAAACTTATCGGGCATTTTGCGTAAAATATTTATGAGATCCGGATCAAAGTGAGAAGGGTCCGTTCTACCATCACCATCGAGCATAATGGATAATGTTTTTTTCTGATCGAACTCCGGTTTGTACGGTCGTTTTGAACGGAGAGCATCATAGACATCAACCAATGCTGTGATCCGTGCTTCTATTGGAATTTCTTTTCCTTTTATGCCA
>JBLFWU010000055.1:0-18919 GCA_047610985.1 Nitrospinales bacterium
TTGAAGCGAAAGAAATTTATGTTGACCGAGGCTATCGAGGTCATGACTACGAGGGGCCAGCCAAAGTGCATCTCGCCCGAACAGGGATGAGAAAAGTGAAGCCAACGTTAAGACGATGGTTGAAACGACGGTCGGCAATAGAACCGGTGATTGGTCATATGAAAACCGATGGGCGGTTGGGCAGAAACTACCTGCTCGGTGTGGAAGGTGACAGGATCAACGCCATTTTATGTGGTGCAGGACACAATATTCGAAAGCTCCTAAGGGCTTTCTTATTGTTTCTTTTTTCGTGGTTGTTCAAAAACTATTTTCGACCGATTGCTGAATAAAAACACGGACCTTCTTTACTATTTTTCTCTGGAAACAGGGTTTTTCAGGGACGACTATCTATGGACCGCAATTTGAAAGTGTCCCTCTTCCAAAAAACAGGTTGATGCGGATTCTAAAATTCTATTAGGGGAAAACGATTATGTCTCTACCCGCTGATAAAGAAGTAAGCTTTCGTGAAAGTGTTAATCTCTCCTGCGACATGGCTATGGGAACGCTGGATATCCCAGAGGGCATGTCAAAATACATCCGTAACGTTAATAATGTTTATCAAGTTCGGTTTCCCGTCACAATAAAAGGAGAAGTCGAGACGTTTATCGGTTGGAGAGCGGTTCACAGCGACCACAGATTGCCGGCGAAAGGTGGAATACGTTTTGCTCCCACTGTAAATCAAGATGAAGTAGAAGCCCTAGCCGCTTTAATGTCCTATAAATGTGCTTTGGTTGATGTTCCCTTTGGAGGGTCCAAAGGTGGACTCCTCATCGACCCTAAAAAATATGAACGCGATGATATGGAGCGTATTACCCGGCGTTTTGCCTATGAATTGATTCAGAAAGATTATATCAGTTCATCAACAAATGTCCCGGCACCCGACATGGGTACCGGTCAGCGAGAGATGGCATGGATCGTCAGTACCTACGCTTCACACCGCCCAAACGATATCAATCACCTGGCCTGTGTTACAGGAAAACCAGTAACCATGGGGGGCATTCAGGGCCGTGTTGAAGCAACCGGACGTGGCGTTGTGTTTGGTCTGCGTGAATTTTTCCGTCATCCGGAAGATGTTAAAAATGCCAAGTTGGAAGGAAATTCGCTGGAAGGTAAAACGGTCATTATCCAGGGGTTAGGAAATGTTGGCTACTACACTGCTAGCATCTTGCAGGATGAAGACAGGGCAAAAATCATTGCTATCTTGGAATGGGATGGTGGTTTGTACGACCCCAATGGCATCGACGTTCAAGACGTTCACCAATATAAAATAGAAAATAAGGGTGGTGTTAAGGGATACACAAAAGCACAGTATTTTGAAGACGGTAAAGTCTTACTCGAGAAGGAATGCGACATCCTCATCCCTGCTGCAATGGAAGCGGTGATAAACCGTACCAACGCAGCAAATATTCAAGCAAAGGTGATCGCCGAAGCGGCAAACGGACCCGTTACCTTCGCTGCCGAAACATTGCTTAAAGAAAAAGGGGTCGTTATCATTCCTGATGTTTATTTGAACGCAGGTGGAGTTACGGTGTCTTACTTCGAATGGATAAAAAACCTCTCACACATCCGCTTCGGTCGTATGCAGAGGCGCTATGAAGAATCGCAAAGCGAGCTCATCATTAAAGCAATAGAGCAAACCGGGAATAAGCTTCCTCAAGAGTTAATAGAGAAATTGAGCCGGGGAGCGAGCGAACTTGATCTTGTGCGATCGGGTCTCGACGATACCATGCGCAAAGCATTTCAGGAAATCCGTGAACGTTTCTGGTCCAACGATAAAATTACGAACTACCGAACAGCAGCAATGGCATTGGCAATAGAAAAAATCTACACGGGCTATCGAACCATGGGCATCTACCCTTAAGCCACTTGGCATGGGGGTATATTCCCGCAGAGCGAAAAGAAACTGTTGTGCTTTTTACTGTACATTATTGCCCCTCCCCGTAAGGGGCGGGGCATATCTGGTGGAAATAGATCGTGCTCAAAGAGCAATCAACATGGTGGAGCCTTTTACCATGGCTCAGAAATGCTTTCTCTCCTGTAATACCGCCGATTACCCAAAAAATTAATGCAGAGCTACCTCCAGTTGTGAAACCGAAAACTCCAATGAAAAATAAAAATAATTTTGTAGATCCTATCCGTGTCCCCTGGGTAGGGATTGGAATTTCCATCCTACTATTGGCAATGATCCCCATCTGGCCCATAACAGGAAACTGGTTTGGAGTCCCAGCCTGGGCGGTATTTGCACTTTTAATCAGCATCCTTACCAGTCTGTTCATTGCTTTTGTGATTCTTCGGGTTTGGCGTGATCCAGATGATGGAGGAAGGCATGATGACTGAATCTTTACCCTTTGGTCCAGGTGCGTTAATCTTTATTGCCGTTTATGTTTTAAGTCTTCTTGGCATTGGTTTCTATGCTTATAGGCAAAGACAAAAAGACAGCATGCAGGATTTTTTTCTCGCAGGACGTAATCTTGGGTTCACGATTCTTTTTCTCACGCTTTATGCAACGCAATACAGCGGCAATACCTTATTAGGCTTCAGCGGTGCGACATATCGAAATGGATTGAGCTTTTTAGTCTGTGTTCATTTTATGACTGCAATCGTAGTTTGTTATTTATTATTCGCCCCACAACTTTATCGCTTGAGCCGTGAGAATCAGTTTTTGACCCCGGGTGATTTTATTTATCATCGATATCAGAGTCAGGCTTTGAGAATTCTGGTGACGCTGATTATGGTTTATGCGCTGGCAAACTTTACTCTCGCGCAAATGCGAACATTGGGAACCGCGTTCGCGGGAATCTCACAAGGGAGAGTTCCCATGTGGGCAGGGGTAGTCGGGCTTGCATTGGTTATGTTGGTCTATGAGTCTTTGGGAGGAATGAGAAGCGTTGCTTGGACTGATGCGATTCAAGGAGGTATGTTGCTGGTTGGATTCATCATCTTGATGGGACTGGCATTTTCTCAATTTGGAAGTATTCCCGATGCGATTGAAAAGCTGGCGAGCAATCCGGAAACATTACATAAAATAAAACCTCCTGATGCAGATGGAGTCCGAAACTGGATAAGTTTTGTTCTATTGGTAGGATTGGGCGCAGCCATTTATCCACAAGCGATCCAAAGAATTTATGCTGCTAGAAACGCTGGCATCCTCAAACGCTCTTTAGCAGCCATGGCTTTCATGCCACTGATCACCGCCCTGGTCTCTGTGATGATAGGGCTACTTATGGCGGCCCACCTCCCAGATTTGGAAAGGGAGTTTTCAGGCAGTGGGCCTATCCCTTCCGAAACGGTGTTGACCCAAATGTGTCTGCAAATCATGCAGCAGTCCGCTTTCGGATACTGGTTGGTGGTGATTATCTTTGCGTCGTTGTTGGCAGCAGTGATGTCAACAGCAGACTCTGCCCTTCTTAGTATCAGTTCTATGATCACACACGACCTTTATGGACAAAACTTTCGCCCGAATGCCGATCAGGCACACTTAACTCGTGCGGGTAAATGCATAACTTGGATTTTAATGATCCCGCTAGTTTGGGCGGCTCTGGCTTATGAGGGAAACTTAATACAGTTATTAAAAATCAAATTTGAATTATTAATTCAATGTGTGCCTGCGATATACCTGGGTGTTCATAGCAGATCATTGAGAGCCGGCACGGTAATTACGGGCCTGGTGGTGGGGCTTGCGGTAACGCTTGCCTTGATTGCATTGGGTTGGAGCAGCGTAAGTGGCATCCATTCGGGTATCATAGGTTTAGCTTTCAATCTGGCAATATGCTTTGCGGCTATTGTGAAAAATCGCATTAGCCATACCGATTGATCAGCCAGTCCGGCATTTATGCCCTGACTCAAAACACAAGCCATCAGGTATTCCCCCTTCTGCAACAGTTTTAAGAAGAGGAAATGCATGCTCCTTCCATCCCTGTCCAAATGAATCCGCGGCAGATTTTAAACGTACATTATAATGGCGAAGCTTTAATTGCGTACCATCACTACCTTTAGGTTCCAGAAGAATTTCTACAGTGGATTCGTCCGGTTCCAGACCTTCGATCCCTCCCCATTTGAATACAACCTTTTCGTAGGGGATAACTTCAACATAGTGTCCGCGACAATCGGCGGTTCCATCTTTTTTGGCGACGCGAAAGATTCCCCCTGGTTTGGGATCAGCTTCCACAATTTCTCCATACCATTCCTTCATTTTTGATTCTACGGTTAGATAAGAGAATACGGTTTCAGGTAGAGCCTTAATATAAATTTCACGTGTTAACTCATACGAATCTGTCATGATGATCTCCATTTTTTCTTTTCTTCTTTTTCAGCAGCCATTTTAAGTTTTTCAAGTCTTGGATCCCAAAACCCTTCTAGCAGAGTTTTCAAAAGGGAAAAGCCCTCCGGCCGCACTCGATAAATTCTGCTAGTGCCTGCACGACGCTCAACAATCAGGCCGGCACTTTTGAGGACACCAAGGTGCTGCGAAACAGCAGGGCGAGTAATGCTCTTAAAATTTTCTGCAATTTTTCCGGCCGACAATTCAGACTTTTGCAGTAATTGCAATATTGCAAAACGATTGGGTTCGGCTAGATCTTGTATGGTTTTAAACATATTTAAATGTTAACTATAACTTACGTAAGTGTCAGCTTAAATAATGAAAAGGAAGAGTAGCTGTTGGGAAAGCCAGTTGTGTATTGCCGGTTTTACTTTATCTTCGCCAATGTTTTAAATTTTTGATAATGTAATCTATGGTCGATAAGTTAATTTTTTTTAAAGTCGCAGTAATATTTCTTTTGTCATTTGGTATCGGCTGTTTTGTTATCTATTCATTAGAAAGTCGAAGAGAGCTTGAATCTCGTGCTTTGGCAACTCAAATTGCCAGCTCACATGCTCAATCTATAGAGAAGCAACTTTCACGTTCCCTTTCAACGACTTTAGCTCTTGCCACGATTTTAAAAGAGGATAAATCCTTCCCTAACTTTGATAGAGTGGCCGCTGATTTGATTATGAGATATGGGGGGATCAGTAGCTTGGGGTTGTCCCCCGATGCCGTGATTCGAAAAATTTTCCCCTTAGAAGGAAACGAGCGTGCCCTTGGACTTGATTTAAATAATAATCCTAAAGCCCTTGTCGCAATTGAGATGAAAAAATTAACTGTAGAGGGTCCATTTAATTTAATCCAGGGAGGAATTGCCCTAATAGGTAGATATCCAGTATTTCTCAAAAAAAAGCCAATGAACGAGGAGGAATTTTGGGGTTTCACAAACGTTGTAATTGAATGGTCACAATTATTGGCATTGGTGGACATTCACAGTTTGGTATCAAAAAACTATCATTTCAAATTATTCAAGGCTGTTAAAATAAAGAATGAAAAAGTAATTATTGCTGATTCTGGTACAGAAGTTTTAGACAATCCAGTTTCGATTGGTATCCAAGTGGCAAATGAAAAATGGATACTATCAATTTCGCCGAAATCGGGTTGGTATCCATTTTACTACCTTGTATGGGAAGGATTGTTGGTTTTGGTTTTTTGCGGAGCTCTATCTTATATGGGTTATAGGCATTTATGCAGAACAGAAGATCTTAAAAGAACCAACATGAAAATGACTCAGGAAATTAATCAGCGAAAGCTGGCTGAAGAAAGAGTGATGGTTCATGCAGAAACACTACAGACACTCAATAAAGAATTAGAAAGTTTTGCGTCAATAGCATCCCATGATTTGCAAGAACCCCTTAGAAAGGTAATTATTTTTGGTGACCTGTTGTTGGAGCGAACAAAAAATCTGGACGATAAGAGTAGGGACTATATTGAACGAATGCAAAAAGCCTCTGAACGAATGCAGGGCTTTATTGATGACTTATTGGGTTATTCAAAAGTGTCTTCAGGCCGTCAATTTGAACCTATTCACACGGAAAAAATATTGAAAGAAGTAATCGAAGATCTCGAAGCGAGGATATCAGAATCGGGAGGAACCATTGAGTATAAAAATATTCTAGATTTTGAAGCGGACCCGCTCCAAATGAAACAGTTGTTTCAAAATTTATTGAGTAACGCTCTTAAGTATCATAAAGAAGGTGTCCCACCCGTTGTAAGTGTTCATGGAGAATCACTCGATGACGGAAAAATTCATATGTTTTTTAGAGACAATGGAATAGGTTTTGAAAAAAAATACAGGAAACAAATTTTCAAACCTTTTCAACGCCTGCATGGAAGAAATGCCTATGAAGGCACAGGTATGGGGCTGGCTATTTGCAAAAAAATTATAGAGCGCCATAATGGAGAAATTTTGGCTGAAAGTTCTCTCGCTGAAGGATCTGTTTTTCAGGTGATTTTACCTGCAAAACAACCTCATTAAACAGAGTCTTAGCTCAGTGTCTTGATATTCCATCTTTAGGAATGCTAATTGATTGTTGCTCCGCTCCAAGGTATGATAACCGCCGAAATATAATCCACGAAACCTAGATAATTTTATGACTGAATCTGAAAAATCCCAATACGATCAGAGCGGTGTTTCCAGCACAGGGGCAGAGACTGCGCTTTCTGGATTGCTAAAACATGTTTTACCAACGCGCAAGTTCAGCGACCGCTACCCTCTTGCAGCCGACATTGGTTATTTTGCCAACGTTATTGATCTGGGTAATGGCGAAGGTATTGCATTTGGCACAGATGGGGTGGGAACAAAGATCATTGTTGCCGAGCTACTCAATCGCTACGACACCATTGGCATCGACTGCGTTGCAATGAATGTGAACGATGTTATTTGCGTCGGTGCACGTCCGGTGAGCATGGTTGACTATATTGCTTGTTCACATACCGACCCGAAAGTTTTTAGCCAACTAGGGCAGGGGTTGGCGGAAGGCGCACGACAATCGAGTATAAGTATTTCCGGTGGCGAAATTTCACAGATCAAGGAAATCATCTCCGGTATCGATCTAATCGGTGCCTGCATCGGTCATGTTTCTCTCGATAGAGTCAATACGGGAAAAGATATCAAACCTGGCAACCTAGTTATTGGGTTGGCATCTAGCGGTGTTCATTCTAATGGCCTGACATTGGCCCGACGTGTTTTACTGGGCGACTCCATGGAGGAACAGAAATCTCGCGTCAATGATTACGAAGAGTTTCTCGGACAGACTTTAGGCGAAGCATTATTAGAGCCCACTCGAATTTATGTGAAACCCGTTATGGAAATGCTCGACTCTGGCATAGACCTTAAAGCAATGGTCCATATAACCAGTGGTGGATTTTGTAACCTCAATCGTGTGGAATGCGACAATATACGCTTTGTAATCGATACCTTGCAACCGGTTCCTGAGATTTTCAACCTGATTCAGGATAGAGGTGGAGTGAGCGAAGCGGAAATGTTTGAGGTGTTCAATATGGGCACAGGATTTTGCCTCGTTGTAGAAGGCACCAATGAGGTGGAGGCCGTCACTGAAATCTGCAAAAATAATGACCTTTCTTGTCAGGTAATTGGGCAGGTAGAAGGTTGTCAGGGTAAAGAAGTCTATCTACCGCAAAAACAACTTACCGGAAAAGGCAGTCGGTTTCAAAACCCGTAATGTGCAAATCCCAAAGCAAACACTCATACTATTTCCAAAATGAATTATTGAGTGGATCCTGAGTTTTGTAAGGTTGAGCAGGACCCTTTTTTATGAGCCGGATCCATGGATAATTTTGATAAAGAAAAAATAGCCTCGGAACTAAAATTTTTTTTTCTTTCCGAATTTCCCGCCCCTCAAACCGAGCTTACCAATACCTCCGATCTAGCTGGGCTGTTTCTAAATGATTCGCTTCGTGTTTTAACAACAGTCATTCATCTGGAGCAACAATATGGCATTTCTTTGAATGGATCTGACGTTAATGCAGAAATATTTGAAAACATCGATAGTCTCTCAAATTTTGTTTTAACCAAATTACAAAGTTAATACTTTATGTCTCTATTGGGTCATAAGCCTCTTTCCCTTGAGCAGCGGCAAAAGAATGACACACCGGCGAATTGGTGGGTTGTTTTTGCGGTCCTCGGCTCTTTGCTGATATATGCCTACCTTTTAACGAATGTGGTCGATTGGATTAACTTGCCGCGTCCACAGATTATGGTTGAGAAGTTCGACATAAAAACGACAAATATTTTTGATGATGACAAAAATGTTGATAGCGAATTATTCATGTCTTATGCGAACTTTTTTGATAATGATGATGAACGTTTTATACTTTTTTCAATTGTTGCGCTGGCATTTTTGAGTTGCTACTTTCTTCCAATGCGCTTCAAAAAAGGTTCGCTGTTTTTCTGGTCTCTCTTGGGCATGGGCATTTTATATGGTTTGCGTACCACGGCGGGCCTGCTGTTGGCGCATTGGCTGGTATACCTTATTTTGCATATACCTCGACCCTCGCAAAAATTTACGTTTGGTTTACTGGCGGGTGTCCTTGCTTGCATTGCTTTTGCCGAAGCGGGAGACTCATGGGTTAAAAGTGTAGCCCTATTTACAGGTTGGGGGACTGTTTTCTGTCTAATTTTAAATGTGATTATTTGGCCTGCGATGCGTTTCAAGACTTTTTCGAAAGTAATGAGAACTCTTGTTGTGCAGTCGGCGGTGATTACAATTTTAGTTAGTGCAGTTTGGCAGGGGATTCAGGGCGATGCATGGAAATTGCCTTTGGGAATTCTCTTGTTTTTTTGGCAATGGGAACGCTTGATGTTGTATCACGTGGATTATAAAAGCGGCCGAATGCCTGAAGAGGTTTCTCCCATATCCTATCTTTCGATTTTCTTGACCCCCGCTACTATGCCTAACTGGAAATGGTGTCCGTCATTAGGGTTGGGTTACATATATCTTGAAAATAATTTTTATTGTGTTGATAAAAACCGTTTGGCACTGGAAGGGGTCAAAATCTGGGGTATAGCGCTCATCTACCTGGTATTCAACGATGTCATTCGTTATGGTCTGATTTCACTATTTAATGACTTCAATATAAAAGTTTATAGTGGACGAATTACGCGGATGGTAGCTCATTACGCGGCGGGAAGGGAAGTAACAACCTCGTCCGTCCTTGCAACTACTGTTCTGGAACAATTGCGTTTGATGATGTTATTGGCAGGAGCAATACATTTTAAAACAGGAGTCTGGAGAGTTTGTGGTTATCAGATGGATCCATATTTCAACAAACCTTGGATGTCGACCAACCTGATCACCTTATGGACACGCTATACGTTTCATTACCGGGAATTTTTGGTGCGATGCTTTTATTACCCGGTATTTTTTAGGTTTTTAAAAGACAATATTATCCTCAGGGTAAGTTTCGCAATGTTTGCCGCAGTTACTCTGGGCAACTTCCTAAAGCATGTGATAGAGGGAATGTTTTATGAGGGTATGTATTTCAGCCTTATCGGAAAAGAACTTATCACATGGCCTTATTTCGTTCTACTGACACTGGGAATTACAGTGACTGAATTATTTTTGTTTTGGAAAAACTCGACCCGAAAACCATGGACCTTCGATCGCTACTGGGTCACAGATTTTATAGCAATGTACTGTACTATCCAGTTTTACTCTCTCATACATATATTTGCCAAGCCCAGTTCTGGAGCAACGCTGGTGGATTGTACGAAATTATTTCTTATAGGACTCGGAATTAATATAGATTGAAAGTAGGGGAAATGCTTTAAGGAGATATTATTTTTTAATAGAGGCAATGGCGTTGCGGTTAATTTTCCCATTCGGGGTCATCGGAAATTTTTCAAGTTGATTAAAACTATGAGGAATCATATGTTGAGGCAACAGGTCGGACAGTAAGTTTGAGGATGCTGGTGGAGATTCATTTTCGTCCGCAGTATAAAAAGCCTTAATCCATTTTTTTCTGGAATCATAAATCACACAACTTTGCTGAATGCCCTCTAACTGATTGATCGCATTTTCAATTTCACCTGGTTCAATTCGATACCCTAAGTGTTTAAACTGATGATCTCTTCTTCCTGTCATATATATAAGTCCGTCCTTGGAATACCGGTATCCTAAGTCTCCTGTCTTATAAATAATTGAATTTTGTTTTCCAGGTTCAGAAATGAATACCTGCTGGGTTGTTTCTGCATCATTCCAGTAACCCAAAGCAACGCCGGGTCCGGCAACACAGATTTCTGCTATTTCATTGGCACGAGTTACTATTTTTCCATCCTCATCTAAAAATATAATTTGATGATTGTCGCAGGGGATTCCCAGAGGAACATGTTCGAGGTCATTCATCTCTTGTCCAAATATCCAATAGATCGCGTCAACAGTGATCTCGGTGGGGCCGTATAAGTTGGAAATCAAAGCGTCGGGAAGTTCTTTTTTGATAGATTTTAACGTGTTTAATGGCATAGCTTCGCCCGCAAATAGAACTTTTTTCAGGCAAGTCAAATCGTAGTCTTTAAAAGTTTTAAGTGCGACAAAATTGCTTAGTAAAGAAGGCACAAAAAAAATAAAATTAATTTTATTAGAGTAAGCGTATTCCCCAAAACCAGCGGGAAATCTTAAAATATCCTTGGAGAGCAGGTGCAAGGTACACCCTTGAGCAAACGTGAGATACAGGTCAAGAACGGAGTTGTCAAAAAATAGGGGTGCTTGATTTCCAATGATTTCTTTCTCTGAAACATTGTAGGTTTTTACTGCCCAATCAATGTAGTCGATGACCGAAGCATTAGAGATGGTCACTCCCTTTGGAATTCCAGTTGTTCCAGATGTGAAGATTATGTATAGAGGATCATTCGACTTTCTTGCTGAAAGTTTTTTAAGGACAGAATTTTTTATTTCAGGATCATCGTTATAGTGAGTAAAGGAAAATTTTTTACCGGCTAATGTAAATTCGTCCTCCTTAAGCTCAAGAATCCAGTTGCTGCCCAGTGTTTTCAGTATTTTTTCTTTTCTTTTGTCAGGTGTATCAATATCCAAGGGAACGTAAATATTTCCAGTAAGCTGTATAGCCAGCAGGGCGATAATAGCATCGATGGATTTTTGTAAATTTACCGATATAGGTTGATTAGTTATTTGAAATTCAGTCGTTATCCAATAAGCTAGGGCAAGAGACTTTCTCCAGAGTTCGAAAAAAGTAATACTCTGTTCGCCATCAACGATTGCAATCTTTTTTGGAAACCGGTCTTTAGTTTTTAGTAGATACTCAATTGCTAACTTTTGCATACAAATAACCGGTAACTAGATTTTAGTTAGATTTTTATGAAACTTACTCAAAAAAATTCGTTAGTAGTCCTGATAGCCCTTGCTGGAATTCTTGGGGCGGGTTTAATTGCATTCAAATTAAATTCTATAATAAATGAAACAGAAACCCTGCCAAGACGACCAAATTTATTTTTGATCACTTTGGATACCCTGCGACCTGATCATTTAAATATCTACGGTTATAGTCGGGAAACGAGTCCTGCTATTTCCGATTTGGCGAAAGATAGTGTTGTTTTTTATAACGCCTTCACGGTGGCCACCAATTCGGGTCCCTCACATGCGACGATGTTGACAGGATTATATCCTAACCAGCATGGCCTCATCGATAATGGGGAAGCTATTCATCCCAGTATTCCAACTCTTGCCAGTATCCTTAAGAAGAAAGGCTATGATACAGCAGGCTTTGTAGGATACCACGCCCTCAACGAGGAATCGGGTTTGAATAAAGGTTTCCAGAGTTTTGAGTTTATCCCCATTGTAGGCCATGATCATGATGAGAAGGACTCGGAGGATGACCTGAAAGGTTTCAATGCAGTCAACAACTGGTTAAAATCAAGGGTTCAGGTCGATGACAAATCTCCATTTTTTGCCTGGATGCATGTCCAGAATATCCACGGCAGTTATGACCCTCCTGCTCCCTACAATACCTTGTATAAGGAAATACCTCGACCCGGACCTCTTAAAGGTTTTAGAGGGGAGTTTGATGTTCGATGTGCGAATGATCTTGCGAAAGCTTGGCGGAGAGGGCTTTTCCCATCTTCCTTGAAGGATGAGGTCATTGCTTTGTATGACGGTGAAATTCGCCTGGTGGATGACCAACTGAAAATAATTTTTGAAACTTTAAAAGCCGCAGATATTTATGATAATACGGTAATCGTTATCCTATCTGACCATGGGGAGGTTTTATTTGAGCTTTATAAAAATAGCTTTTTCAAGAAAGGTCCAGGGCACACCGCACGTTATACCGATGAAGGGATTCGCATTCCTTTAATCATTAAGCCTGCGGAGGTTTTTCAAAATGATTTGCTACCGCGCTCTAATTCTCTGGTTTCCAGCATAGACCTCGCACCAACACTTTTGGACATGCTGAAGATTGAACCCGTATCCTGGATGACGGGGAAATCCCTCATTCCATTGATGAAATCTCCGTTATCTTCAAGTCCCGACCCAAAAGTATTTTTTCATGAGTATCCCTATGGGACAGAGTTTCTGGGAATACGTAGTGAAAAATGGAAACTGGTGATAAAAAATGATGAGGGTAAAGAAAGTAAAATACTCATTGATCTTCAAAATGATCCGGACGAAAACAGAAATGTTTTATCTGAAAATTTACAACCCGCCAGAGAACTGGAAGAAATTTTAGTGTCTTGGAAGCAGAAAAACCAACCCGTTGATATGAGCGTGACTAAGGAGATGAGCGAAGGAATGCGTCAGGCTTTAATCGATGGTGGATATATTAGAGATTAATTTTTACAATGAAAATTATTTCACCTAAACAAATATTGATAGCTCTGTTGGCAATGGATGGTGTTCTGGGAGTTCTTTATCTGATTACAAATGGTCATCCAGAATGGGGACCGTTTTTTAATCTTGCAGCAGAAAACAATTTACCTACCTGGTATTCGAGTTTTCAGTTTTTCCTGGTAGGGCTTGCGGCATTTTATTGCTCGGCTATGGAACAACAATCTCTATCCAATCTCATTTATACCTGGGCATGGGGGAGTGTAGGAGTTTTGATGCTGGTTTTATCGATTGATGAAACCATGCAAATTCATGAAGCCCTCATTGACAAGATCATGTCCGGGGCAGCGGGAGAAAATCTCAGAACTTATTTTGGTGCGACTCACGAAACAGATTCTTTATTGTGGACAGTAGTCTTTGCTCCGCCGATGATTATGGTTGGGGTAAGCTTGATGTGGTTTTATTTTTCGGTTTTTAAAAATATTTCTAAACTTTTTGGTGGGGCACTCGCTGCTCTTTCTCTTTTGGCTCTAGCCGCCGGGCTTGAGTATGTCGAAGCGAAAGTCCTTATAGATGCTAAAGAAGGCTTGATGGCTCAATATCATCTATTAACTTTTATTGAAGAAATGGCCGAATTTTTGGCAGCCACCCTGTTTGTATGGATACATTACTCCTATGCGTGGTACCTGCAAAAAAATAACTAAATTATGTTAATCTGAGTCTTATCTATCCTAAAAATCGCGGATTAATTATGCAGCGCTTTGTTTTTTTACTCATCCCCATCTTGATGGCGATAATGGTTTTCTTCTTTTATGATGGAGCTTTCGCCGCGAAGCCTTATAACCGTCTGGTGCATGAGAAGAGTCCTTACCTCCTGCAACATAAAGACAATCCTATTCATTGGTACGCATGGGGCGAAGAAGCGCTACAAGCAGCCCGTGATCAAAAGAAACCCATTTTCTTAAGTATCGGTTATTCCACCTGCCACTGGTGCCATGTTCTGGAAAAAGAATCGTTTGAAAATGAAGAAGTTGCCGCGATGTTGAATGAAAATTTTATCTGCATAAAAGTAGATCGCGAAGAACACCCCGATGTAGACCAGTTTTATATGAACGTTGTGCAGGCGATGACCGGTAGTGGTGGCTGGCCGCTGACAGTGATCATGACACCAGAGAAAATCCCTATTTTTGGAGGTACTTATTTCCCCAGAAATGAGCTTATGAAAATTATTGGTGCATTGGGCACCGCATGGATTGAGCAACCGAAAAAAATAAAGGCTGTGGGCGATTCTGTAAGAAAATTCATTGAAGCAGAGGATCGCATCTCCACGCAATCGGTGATTTTAGATGAGACGTTGATGAAGGAGTTTTATAAAAAATCTCGTATTAGCTACGACGAAGAGAATGGCGGTTTTGGTCTTGCACCTAAATTTCCTCCGACGATGAAGATGCGCTTACTGTTGCGAATCGCCCAACGCACTGGCGATAAGCACGCGGTTAAAATGGTGGGTTCGACGTTAGAAGCAATGGCACGTGGTGGAATTTATGATCATCTTGGCGGGGGGTTCCACCGCTACTCCACAGACACGATCTGGCTGGTTCCGCATTTTGAAAAGATGCTCTACGATCAGGCAGCTCTGGCAACCGTTTATATTGAAGGTTATCAGGTAACAGGAAACAAAGTTTTTGAATCGGTTGCACGTGGCGTTCTCGATTATGTCCTCAAAGATATGACGGGGCCTCAAGGGGGTTTCTACTCTGCTGAAGATGCAGACAGCGAAGGCGAGGAGGGGACGTTTTATGTGTGGTCTGATGCCGAACTGGAAAAAGTGTTGACCCGCGAAGAATATCAGCAGGCCATTAAAATATTTGGTGTAACCCCGCAAGGCAACTTTGAAGTGACAGGGGAAAATATATTTCACCTAAGCAAAGGTGTTAGTTGGGAGGAAAGTTCCCGTTCGCAAGTGAAAAAGCTCAGGAAGAAACTTCTACAGATAAGAGAGAAGCGCGAACGTCCCTTTAAAGATGATAAAGTTCTCACCGCTTGGAACGGACTCATGATAAGCGCCATGGCGAAAGCCGCACAAGTATTTCAGGATGAAGAGTATTTAAGAGCTGCGCAAAAATCAGCACAGTTTATTAAAGCGAATCTTTATGAAAACGGTAAGCTGGCACGCCGGTTTCGCGATAGAGAGGCCAAGTTCACTGCTAGTTTGGATGACTATGCATATCTCATTCAAGGGTTGGTCGATCTTTATGAAACCGACTTCGATGAGCAATGGTTAGGCTGGGCCAATGTATTACAGAAAAAACAGGACGAGCTGTTTTGGGATAAAGAGAAGGGTGGATATTATTTTTCCGAAAAACTGGGGAGCTTATTGCCTGGGCGTAATAAATCTTTTGAAGATAATGCCCGGCCTAACAGTAATGCCGTGTCGGCATTGAACCTGTTAAAACTTTATAATTTTACTCTGCACAAACCCTATAAAGATAAAGCCAAAACCATTTTTACGTTGGCGGGGGAGATGATGAGCCGATCTCACAATGCGTTTGCTCAAATGTTTATTGCCTTAGATTTTTATCTCGATAAGTCGAAAGAAGTGGTTGTGGTAGGGCCTGAACAATCAGAAGAAAAAGATGCAATTATTAAAATGTTGCGCACAGAGTTCTTACCAAATAAAACCGTTGGCTATCTCCAGCCCGATTCCAAATCGTCTTTTCCGGTGTTTGAGAATAAAGTCACCGCCGAAGGCCGGACGATTGTTTACGTCTGCGAAAATAATGTCTGCAAATTTCCCACCGAAGACCTGACGAAAGCCCGTCAATTGATGAAAGAAAATAAGCGATTTGTATTAAAGTAAACTCTATTGCGGCTTAGAAAGCCTCCACTCCTTTTTCAAGTAACTTTTTGAACTCACATAGGCTTTCAGCCGATATAACCAATGCTGATAGCGATCACCGTGCTGCTTTTCGGCGTGATGGTGGGGGAGAATTTTTTTGCCAACTCAAATAAGGTTATGGTATATTTCCGACTTGGCAAGTGGAATGAACTAGCGTGCCGGAGTGGTGAAATTGGTAGACGCACAGGATTCAAAATCCTGCGAGGGCAACCTCGTGTCGGTTCGATTCCGACCTCCGGCACCACCCACAAGTTCCTTGATAAGCTTGCCAGATGGATTATAAAGTCCACTCCTGACCCTCAAAGTTAGTTTTTCGATTATACATCATTAAAAAATATTGCTGGGGGACAGTTGGCTCTCTGTGGCGAACTATTTCCTTTATTAGGGCCCGGTGGAGAATGGAATTTTGCAATTCTTTTTGGTGAGCGGGACTTCTGAATAATGAAAAATCTAAATATATTGAATTGCTAGCTGTTTGATCCACGACGACTCACCACTGCAGGGAGGGAGGAGCACGAGAAATGAACGGAGAGCGCAGGATAGAAGAGATGACCCTACTGCTATATTAGAAAAACCTTAATTGGTATTCTTGTCATTTTGATAGTTGTTTTATTTTTTACGATTGGATAATGATATAGCCTTATGGGGTTTTGGAAAGTAAACCTACAAAGAGTAAACAGTAACCTCCATCAACGGAATGACCTTCAAGCTGACTGAAAAGAATGGTGAGTATGAAGGCGTGTGCTTGAATCCTACAGACATACCGCCTGATGATTTGGATGATGTGATATTGAGTAGGATGATTAAAGAGGCGGGGATGTGGAATTGAAAAGCACAGCAAACGATGAGTGCGCTCAGGATACAAAAAGAAACTGTCTACCAGGCAGATATTAGCGTGAGGAGGAGGTAATTATGGGAATTAAATTTTGGTTTGCTTCGGGAATATTGGGAGTCGCTAGCGCCTTTATACTTAAAATAATCGAATACAATGGCGGCAGCGCAATTTATATCCGCATTGCTGACAATGGCGAACTGGCTACCTTGGGACTTGTATTTATAGCTAGCATAGCACTGAGAATAATTAGAAAAGCTCTCAAATAGGAGCCCCAAAGATATCCCGCCTGATGATTTAGATAATGTGATTCTGGGCAAGATGATTTATGAGGCGGGTGTGTTTTATAAAATGGAACTCGGGGAGTATGGGAGATTAGGTCAATAGTTTTTGGAAGGCGGCAAACCAAAGCGGACATTCCACTGACGGGAAACAGGCCAATGGAGGTGGAATTGATAAGAGATGGGTGGTAATATATTGGAAAGCGGAATATTCATACCCCGAATGTCGCAAAACCACTGAAATACCACAATACGTAATGAAATAATACGTAAATGAATATTTTATGTACTATTTCGTTACAAATCTGCTGACATATTCTACTTGTATATCTGATAATAATATTGACTGCCTTTGACGGGTTACAATTTGACTCAGATTTTAAAACGGTGTGTGGCGATGAAGCCCAAGAAATCCAAGTTGATGGGAAGATCCCGGTCACTGCTGTAAAGGATTTTAATTTATTCTCAGAAGAGGATATTATTGGCTTTATTTCTGGTGGTGGTCTGGAAAAAGTGACATATGTTAAGGCAGAGAATTGGAGAAGTGTGCCAGAAAAAGAGGCCCCTCTGTTAAATCATGTTTATGATTTTTCCTATGGGACAGCAGATGAGAAGGGCTATTTGTCGATAGCATATATGCCAAAAAGGAAGAAGTGGAAATTAAAATCTTTCAAAAAATTCGATAAGAAACAACATTTAAGGGTATTAAGAAAAGGAGAATAGAGCGATGGAAACCTCACTGTTTTGCATTGAATGCGATTCTGAAAATATAGAAACAAAAACCATAGATTTTGAAGTTCATTTACCCGATGGCGTCGAGTTTACTTATAAAAAAGTCGTTCATACTTGCTCAAATTGTGATGAGGAAGGCGTATTTTTGCGAAGCATATCAAAGGAGAACCATGAAAGATATTTGGTTGCGTTGAAAGCAACCAATGCAAAAGCTCTTAATCAGGTATTGGAAGATTTCTCAGCTTGGGGCTTTTCGTTGGCCCATATTGAAAGATCGTTAACATTGCCCCAGCGAACTATTTCCCGATGGAAAGCTGCGGGAGATACAGAAAAAGAAATTTCTGCGGCTGGTATTGCGCTTTTAAGAGCCATCCATACTTATCCCTGGATGCTAAATGTCGCAGATAAAGGTTTTAGAAAAGTAGATGCGGATAAAGAGTTGCTTAAGCAGGCTTGGGATATTTTTGAGTCGCGAAAGCCTTTAGAAGATGTCCCTGCGTTGAACACTGAATCGGATGGGACTCCAACATCAAGCATTGAATCAGAGAGTAGCACTGAGTCAAATGGAAATATCGTGCACTACGATTTTCGAGAACAAGCATGATATTTTCTACCCCTATAGTTTGCGATGACATAAGAAGAGAAATGGGTGGTAAGCGATCTATTATTGGTGCCTATGCGAGCAAATTAATGTTTGCGCCAGCGAACCAAGACAGCCCCTTTCCGCTTCAAAAACAGCTTGGCATCTATCTCATAGCCAAAAAAGAAGATGACGATCCCCCTCCAGAAAAATTTGATTGTAATATTATTATTACTTCATCTGAAAATAGCTCAAAAACAAAAAACCTAATCTTAGTCAGTGGGCTAATAGATGATCCTACTAACCCCATAATAGTTTTTGATTTCATAGCGCCATTTACAGTCAGCAAAATCAAATTACCCAGCTCATTATGTTGGAGGTTTGAAAGGTCAACCTTCGGGTTGGCCTTTGCTTTTTTACTATGCTAATAAAGCGATTCAAGCCACACTGTCAGCGCTGTCTTTACGCATATCCACCTGAAAAAAATAGAGAATCTATATAAGAGGACAATCCAAAATTGGCTTGGCAGTCTTTCGATGTTACCGAAAAGGTGACCAGAGCTGAAGCCCTATTAAAGTCCGCTTTGGGTCCAGACTGTGTGAAAACGCAGGCTACAGATGTTATTTTAAGAGACAAATTTTCATTGTTTTATAATTCCAGATCAATTTATTTTGAGCATGCTGATTTTGTTGATACCGACAGTATTTTGTAATAAACACCTATATATCAGCTTCTATATTTAGAAAATGCAGGCCTGTCAGGCCGTCTGTCAAGGGCAGAGTAAAAATGTACCAGTGTGGCGGAGTAAAAGTGTACCACTCGGGTTAAAAAATATAGGTTATTAGATCATTATCTTTGTAGCAGTAGAGCCTGTTGGCCCTGTGTGTAAACTG
>JBLFWU010000056.1:0-18811 GCA_047610985.1 Nitrospinales bacterium
GCTTTTTTTGAGGAATACTTTGAGGGAACTAAAACTAATATTAATAGACTTCGAAATATCCTGTCCTGGACAAAGGGAATTTCAGATCTATTCCAAGGAGAGAAAACTTTAATCGAATGGTTTCTAGATAATGATGTGGAGCAAGCTGGTATCGACGTAAGGGAAATTATACGCCGACAGAAGGAAATTGATCTCGAATTTAATAATTTTATTTTGGTTTTAAAAAAATATGGGCCTATTGACATTGAAGCTTTAGTGAAAAGTGAGGAAGGAAGTTCGTTAGATGATTTGATTAGCGCATTGAGCTGTTGTGAGGTGCGGGTGAGTTCTCTTATAAACTGGGCTGAGCTTGCCCGGGCTTGTAAGGACGGCGAAACAATGGGATTAAAAGGTTTTATTGATTTGGTTTTCTCCGGACATATTTTAGCTGAAAATGCTAGAAGCGCATTTGAGTTTTACCTGTTTAGTTCAATGGCCAGTGAAATCATTAAGCAACACCCTAGCCTTTCAAGTTTTACTAGGGTTAAGCATCAAAATACTTTAAAGAAATATGCTGAGTTGGATAAGGATATTATTAAAGCAAATAGGGATAGAGCAGCTTACAGGATTTCTCGTAATAAGCCCCCAAGAGGAACATCATTTGGAAAAATTTCTTCTTATACGGAAATGGGGCTTCTAAAACACTTGACTCAATTAAAAAAAATAAGCGTTTCTATAAGAAACTTGATGGACCGATCCTGCAATGCTCTGAAGGCTATAAAACCGTGTTTTATGATGAGCCCGATTTCTGTTTCGCAGTATTTAGTTCCAGAGGAAATTGATTTTGATCTTGTTATTATGGACGAGGCATCACAGATCAGGCCAGTTGATGCTTTGGGAGCTATTTTAAGGGCTAATCAGGTTGTTGTCGTTGGCGACTCAAAACAGTTACCACCGACTTCTTTTTTTGACACGATTTTATTTGATGAAGAAGAGGATGAAGAGGATTTGACTGCGGTAGCCGGCATGGAATCTATTTTAGATGTGGCTTCGAGTTCATTCCCAAAGAATATATTACGTTGGCATTATAGATCTGAGCATGAAAATCTTATCAAATTTTCCAACGATAAATTTTATGACAATGAGCTTATAGTTTGCTCCTCGCCCTACGCAAATGGAGGAGAATTAGGGGTTAGGAGTCATTACATAAGCGGTGCTAAATATAAGAGAGGGCGGAATACAGCTGAAGCGCAAGCTGTAGTGGATAAAATAATTGAACATTTTGAGAAGTATCCAAAATTTTCTTTGGGTGTGGCAACTTTTAATAAAGAGCAACGTGATCACATTGAAGATCTTTTGGAAAAGCGTGTTAAGGAATTCCAGCATTTAGAGAAACCTTATAAGGAAGCTTTGGATGCAGACGAACCTTTTTTTATTAAAAACCTAGAAAATGTCCAGGGGGATGAGCGGGATATTATTTTCATTTCTACGGTATATGGTCCTGATCGTGACACTGGAACGGTCTTTCAAAGATTTGGCCCTATTGCAGGCGCAACTGGATGGAGAAGGCTTAACGTTATATTTACTCGCGCGAAAAAGAGGGTAGAAGTTTTTACTTCGCTTCGCCCATCTGATATTCGGGAAGGAGCATCATCCATTGGGCCTACAAGATTGCGGGAGTACCTTGAATATGCTGAGACCGGTATTTTAACGGAAGCTGGGCAGTGCACTGGTGAGGAGCCTGATAGCGACTTTGAAATATCAGTTTTGAATATACTTAAAAATAACGGGATTAAAGCTTTACCTCAAATTGGTGTTTCGGGTTTTAAGATTGATATCGGCGTTTTACACCCTTATATAGAAAATGAATACATATTGGGAATAGAGTGTGACGGGGCAGCTTATCACTCAAGTAAAATTGCAAGGGATAGAGATCGGTTAAGAGAAGAGATTCTGGTTAAAAAAGGTTGGACAATTCATAGGATATGGTCCACAGATTGGTTCAAAAATAGAGACAACGAAGAAAAGAGGTTGCTCAATACAATAAAGGATTTAACTAGAAAAATTGAACTTCTCCCCGCGGAGCAAGTTCATAAAAAGCAAACTCAAATGACCGATGTATCACCTCTCAGATTAGAACAGTTGCAACTTGAACTGCAGCTTGAAGAAAATAATAGTCGAAAATCCGATGCTGACTCTGATATGAGAAAGGATTTAGTCAGTTTTAGAAAGGATGTAATAGGAGAAGGATTAGATGAGCCGTCAGATGAGGGAATTTTAAGGGAGGAAGTTTTAGATTTCTTTGTTTTAAATATGCCTGTAAACACAGATCAGTTTTATCAAAGGATTCCTCGCAGCTTGCGAGAACGTATTAAACCTGAACATGTAACATATCTCGATAAAATTTTTGATATTATTAAAGCGCACGCCTCCCTTTAATAACAAGAAGTCACACCTTTTCTTCAATCATAGACTGAAATCCCATCTCCCTGGTGTTGGTAAATTCGAAAGTGACCAGACCCCATTATTTATACCAGATTTAGGATTCAGTTTTCATAATTCATAATAGTATTTGGAATCTGTATTGTTTCCGGTGCAGGTGGTCGATACCCCAAGCTCGTATGTGGCCTTTTGGTATTGTAATGAACACGCCATCTCTCGATCATGATTATTGCTTCCTTTTGAACCATGCCCGGATGGTAACTTATTGGTAACTTAATAAAAAACGACTTACAGCGAAAACACCGTAAGTCGTTATATTATTTGGTGGGCCGTCTCGGGGTCGAACCGAGGACCTACTGATTAAGAGTCAGCCTTCCATCTTTTCCTGCTTTGCTCTTTCAGTATTCAATTTTGCGTACAATATGCGTACACCTTATTGCCAAGCCTACAAAACTATAGTTTATGTAACTAGTTGATTAGGGATAGATTAGATGGTCAGTCGGGATGGCTGATTGTTAATTCTCCCGGCCTCTCACGCCGGATGCTTTTGTGCAAATACTTGGGGCCACTACCTGTGTTCAATTCTTTCAAAGTGGTAAATTATCCGCTTTTGGTCGAAAGCAGAAGTGCGAACCTTTGAGGCCACTCACCAGTAAATAATGGCAGTTTTCCATAACTACCGATCACCCATTCCCGATAGTCATCCCACGGTTTTACTGATTACACTTTCCCACCGTCCGACCTTCTACTATAATTGCGAACTCAGCAATCAAAGTCCTTCTAATCCCAACTCGTCCAGTTCTTCTTTCTCATTCTGATCAATATCCTTCAATTTATCAGGGTCATCTTTGTCGAGAACTCTCCAACCTTTGTAGTATCGTTTGATATATTGCACCCTGCTATTCAGAAACAACTCTGCAAGTTCATCCTCACCAAATTCACTTAAAATATCAATCCTGATCTCGTCTATCCGGTGTTCAAACTCGATAATGAGTGACTGATAGTCCTCTGGAGAGTCTGGATCACCTCTGACAAAATATTCATCGTCATCCAGACCTTCTCGTCCCTGTACTTTCTTGATCTTTGTGTTCAGTTCATTTAACCGAACATCATTACGGAGTTCAAATATCCTGTAGTCAGAAATATTCTCAAGTCCGGTTGCAAGTCCGAAGAAAATCAGATCGGGGTCTATTGAGTCATCGGAAGCATCTCTAAAGACCTGCAATTCCCTAATTAAATTGGAAACCTTTTCAAGTTCATTGATCTTGCATTTCTTGATTTCTCTTACGAGTTCTGCGACTACATCCATGACGAATAGTTCCTGTAGGTGAATTGCAACACTATACCACTATTATCAATACTGAAAAACGGGTGGTTCCTCACTTAGTTCTTCAATGAACTCAATCCAACAATCTTACTCAGACCACTCTTTTCACCATCAGAAGCAGCAACACTTACTGCACTTATCCCACCAAAAATTGAAACTACCCTTGAAAGTGATCAAGTTAAATTAATGAATGGGAGAGGAGTCGAAACAGTCTAATTGAGGATGTACAAAAGAGTTTTTATAAAAGTTAGCGATACATTTTAGCAAGCAGCCTGAGAATTTAAATTTACTCCGGCCTCTCACGCCGTAAAGAATAAACCTACCTACTCCTCACCACATTTATTTTCGGGCAATGCTTTTCTATTGCGCAGGTAGTGCAAAACGGGGACACGGGCTTGCATAAGTTTTGTCCGAACGAAACGAGCAGATCGTTAAAACCTATCCAGAATCTTTTTGGCAAAATTTTGCGCAACACCATTTCAGTTTCATCCGGTGATTTTGTTTCCACATACCCCAAGCGGTTGCAGATTCTATGAACGTGGATATCGACACAGATGCCGGGTTTGTTATGCCCTAAGGTTAAGGTCAAGTTTGCCGTCTTCCGCCCTACCCCTTTGAGTTTGAGCAACTCATCCAGCTTGTCGGGAACTTCCCCTGAATATTCTTCTACAAGAACTTTGCACATCTCTTTCATCGACTTGGATTTATTACGAAAAAACGCGGCGGGGTAAATGGCTTTTTCAATTTTTGCAGCGGACAGTTTCAATAATTCGGCGGGAGTTTTTGCTAGAGCAAAAAGACGGGCCGAAGCGGGTTCGGTAACTTCATCTCGTGTTCTTAGGCTGATAATGCAACTGATGAGAACTGCGAATGGGTCGTTTTTCTTCGCTATCACCGTGACACTTGGGGTTCTGTAACCTTTTACGGATTTTTTCAGTTTCTTTACCACCTCTGCAATGTTAAAATCGCTTTTTTCCCCCGCCATATGTCCTCTTTTTAGTGTGTTTTGGCAATTCTATTAGTAAAAAAGCATTGATTTTGCTAATATAAGCGGTTTAACGTCCTCTTTTTTTAATAGAAGCAATCAGATCGCGGATAGCAATATCCCTAAACTTTTAAACCGGAAAAAAATGCAGCATACCATTTCAGTACTCATGAATAACCATTTCGGTGTTCTATCTCGCGTATCCGGACTTTTTAGCGGTCGCGGATTCAATATTGAAAGTCTCAATGTTGCCGAAACATCGGACCCAAATATTTCGCGTATGACCATTGTCACCATTGGCGATGATGCCAAGATCGAACAGATAACCAAACAATTGAATAAGCTCGTTGATGTTATCAAAGTCATGGACTTAACACTTGAAAAATTTGTCGATCGCGAACTGGTATTAATAAAAATGAATGCTGAAACTCGCGTTCGTGAAGAAATGCTTCGAATAGTAGACCTGTTCCGAGCCAAAGTGGTGGATGTCAGCTCTTCCACTTACACCATTGAAATCACCGGCGACGAAGGCAAGATAAACAGTTTTCTTGAACTCTTGAGTCCATTAGGAATCAAAGAGGTTGTTCGTTCAGGAAGAATCGCCATCGGCCGTGGAAATAAATCGCTCAATTAAAACTAGTTTATAGATAAGGAGAAAAGTTTTGGCTAAGATTTACTACAACAAAGACGCAGATATTAAGATCATCAAGAAAAAAACCATCGCCATCATCGGTTACGGAAGCCAGGGCCACGCCCATGCCCGCAACCTACATGACAGCGGCATGAAGGTCATGGTCGGCCTAAGAAAAGGCAGCGCCCATTGGAAACGCGCTGAAAAAGACGGATTGAATGTAACTACCGTTCCTGAAGCTACCAAAAAAGCCGATATTCTGATGATCCTCATTCCCGATGACAAACAACGGGATATGTATCAGAACGATATTGCTCCTAACTTGACCAAAGGCAAGGCTATTGCTTTTGGGCATGGATTCAATATCCACTTCGGCCAGATTGATCCACCTAAAGATGTAGATGTATTTATGGTTGCTCCTAAAGGCCCCGGTCATTTGGTACGCCGTACTTTCGAGCAAGGCGCTGGCGTGCCCTGCCTCATGGCTATCCACCAAGACGCTAGCAAGAACGCCAAAAAAATCGCTTTGGCATATGCCAAAGGAATTGGCGGCACACGCGCTGGTGTTTTGGAAACAAATTTTAAAGACGAAACAGAGACCGACCTTTTCGGTGAACAAGTTGTATTATGTGGCGGCGTTACCGAACTTATTCGTTCTGGTTACGACACTCTTGTCGATGCGGGTTACGATCCGGATCTAGCTTATTTCGAATGCTTGCACGAACTTAAACTAATTGTGGACTTGATCTATGAGGGTGGAATTGGCAACATGCGTTATTCCATCAGCACCACTGCCGCTTATGGCGATGTCACTCGTGGACCACGTATTATCACGGATGAAACCCGCGCTGAAATGAAGAAAATTCTCAGCGAAATTCAAAGTGGTAGTTTTGCCAGAGAGTTCATCCTGGAAAATCAAGCCAATCGTCCCATGTTCAACGCATTGCTGAAAAAAGGTAAAGAACATCGCGTTGAGCAGGTGGGAGAAAAATTGCGTAAGATGATGCCTTTCGTCGGCAAGAAATTGGAATAAAGGCAAAAACTTATGCGCAGTCCCATAGCCAAAGAAGGCTTTATATTTGTTATTCCGCTGGCTTTTTTAGCAGCGGCGTTTTACTCGTTTTCTTATTACTGGGTTGCAGGTCTATTTGAAGGACTATTCCTTTTCTGTGCCTGGTTTTTTCGAGACCCGAATCGTGTCATCCCGCAGGAGCCTAATGTAATCGTCTCTCCTGCGGATGGCAAAGTGGTAGAAATAATTAAGGAGAGCGACCCGTTATTACCAAACGAAAACTATACGCGGGTCAGTGTATTCTTGAACGTTTTCAACGTGCATGTGAATCGGGTACCTATTGCTGGCAAAATCGAAGCAGTACGGTACAATAAAGGTAAGTTTTTAAACGCTGCCAATCACAAGGCATCGTTGGACAATGAACAAAACGCAATCCTATTGAATAACGGCAGCACCAAGATTTTGGTCAAACAGATCGCAGGCTTGATCGCACGCCGAATCGTTTGTGGGGCAAAAGAAGGCGATGATTACCAACTCGGACAACGATTTGGTTTGATCCGCTTCGGTTCTCGTACTGATATCTTCGTCCCCGAGGGTACGACCATAAAAGTTAAAGAAGGCGATATTGTCAGCGGTGGTAGCTCAATCATTGGATATTTAAAATAAGATGACACCAAGAAAAGGCATACATATACTCCCCAGTCTGTTTACAACGGGAAATGTGTTTTGTGGATTCTACGCATTCGTCGCCGTTTTAAACGACGACTTCTACCATGCCGCCTGGGCAATTGCGTTTGGAATGATCTTCGATGGGCTGGATGGTCGCATCGCGCGACTGACAAAAACCACCAGCGCCTTCGGAATGCAGTATGACTCTTTAGCCGACATCATCACTTTCGGCATGGCCCCGGCATTTCTTGCCTACGCTTGGGTTTTAAAACCTTTTGGTAGATTAGGGTGGATGGCTGCATTTCTCTTTTTACTTTGTGCAGCGCTTCGACTTGCGCGCTTCAACGTCACTACACCAGATGTTCGCAGTTCGCATTTCATTGGCCTGCCCAGTCCGGCCGCCGCTGTTGTGGTAGCTTCTATTGTCATTGGCTTTGAAGATTTATTTTCATCCCGAATCAATCCATTCGTTATGGTTATGGTCATTTATATTTTAGCGTTTCTAATGGTCAGCAACATTAAATACCCTGCATTTAAAAAACTGGATTTTAAAAAGCGCGTTGCTTTTTCACGCTTCCTGTTTGTCATCTTATTTTTATACGTTCTTGCGACGATCCCAAGAATCGCTTTGTTCATAATAGCCGTCACCTATACTGTGATTGGGCCGATTGGCTTGCTGATTAAGAGCAAAGAAGAAGTTCCTGAAGAAATCCCCACATCCACCCAACAACAATAACAATATGTCCTGGTTAGATAAAATCAAAGCCGGTATCGGCAAAAAAACTCCTAAAGATGAAGATCTATGGGTAAATTGTAAAAAGTGCAAAGAACAAATCTACATCGCGGAACTGGAAGACAATTTAAAAGTCTGTCCGAAATGTGAATACCATTTCCGCCTCGATGCCCGGCAACGCATCCATTTGTTGATCGACCATGAAACATTTATCGAACACGATCAAAACCTGACTTCACCCGATCCACTTAAGTTCAAGGATACAAAAAAATATAAAGACCGTATGCGTGCAAGCATAAAGAAAAACGCAACTAATGATGCCATCATTACCGGTTCCGGTGAAATTGAAGGGCTTGCGATTGAAATTTGTGTTTTTGACTTCAGCTTTATGGGTGGAAGTATGGGGTCTGTCGTCGGTGAAAAAATTACCCGGTCCATAGAGCGGGCCATAGATAAAGATATGCCGGTGATTATTGTTAGTTGTTCTGGCGGCGCGCGAATGCAGGAGGGCATTTTTTCACTCATGCAAATGGCAAAAACTTCATCGGCACTGCAAAAACTTAGCGCGAAAAAAATTCCTTATATTTCTCTTTTGACCGACCCCACTATGGGAGGTGTGTCAGCAAGTTTTTCCATGCTGGGTGATATCATTCTTGCCGAACCCGGAGCGTTGATAGGCTTTGCTGGGCCACGCGTTATTGAGCAAACCATCAAACAAAAACTTCCTGACGGGTTTCAAAGAGCCGAGTTCCAGTTAGACCATGGTCTCATTGATAATGTTATCCACAGAAAAGAATTGAAGTCGACGCTGGTCCGACTCCTCAATATGCTACGAAATAATCCCAAAGATGTGGCTCCGATAGAAGAAAAAATACCCAAACTCACCAATCCCCCAGAAGTTCTCGGTGCCTAATTGGCCAGCCGCCTACTACTGCAACTTCATAAATAACGATCTCTTGCTACCAGCCGCGGTTTGCCCCTTGATGTCGAATCAACTCACCATCAACCATAAACACAACGTCTTCTGCAATGTTGGTAGATAAATCTGCAATTCGTTCCAGATAGCGAGATACTGAAAGGGTTTGCACCGCCCTATCTATAAAATCCGGACTCTGGCGCATTATATCTTGCAAGGCGGTATACATTTCTCTATTTAAATCATCAATTTCATCATCCAGAGTCAATACAATCTGGGCAAGCTTTGTATCCATTCGAATAAGGGCATCAATACTTTTGCTCACCATTGCCTGAACTCTATCTGCCATATGATGAAAATTGAGAACAGCCTGAAGCGGCTCATGGCTTGCCAAATAAATAGAACGCTCAGCAATATTCGCCGCCAGATCACCCATGCGCTCCAAATCATTATTGACCTTGAGTACAGAAATGATAAGCCTGAGATCATTCGCTACCGGTTGATGTAGAGCCAGTACTTTGAGACATTCTTCTTCAATTTGATTCTCTTTTTGGTCTATCAAGTTATCACCGTTTATCACTTCTTTGGCAAGCTCTGGATGCCGGTCAATCAAAGACTCGATAGAATTATTAAGAGCTTTTTCTACCATCAATCCGGTTGTTAGCAGTTCTTTTTTTATACAATCTAAATCTCTTTGTAGATGCTTTCCCATCGTAATATCCTTTTATCCGAACCGCCCTGTTACATACTCTTCGGTTCGTTTATTTATTGGGTGGGTAAAAATATTTTTAGTTTCTCCAAACTCGACCAGGTTCCCTGCTTCAAAAAATGCTGTAAATTTTGAGACACGGGATGCTTGCTGCATATTGTGAGTTACTATAACTATGGTGTACTGTCGTTTCAGTTCATACATCAGATCTTCAATACGTGTTGTGGATACGGGGTCTAGAGCAGAACAGGGTTCATCCATTAAAATTATTTCTGGCTCCATTGCCAAGGCTCTTGCTATACATAGCCGCTGTTGCTGCCCACCAGATAAAGCCATCGCCGAATCCTTAAGCCTGTCCTTCACTTCATCCCATAAAGCTGCTGCACGAAGTGACTTCTCTACACGCTCGTTAATATCTTTTTTAAAACCATTTATTAAAGGACCCCAAGCTACATTCTGAAAAATGGACTTAGGAAAAGGATTTGGTTTCTGGAAAACCATACCAATTTTTCTTCGCACCTCCACAGGGTCGACATTACTCGCATACAGATCTATGTCGCGATACAATACCTGCCCTTCTACACTGGCTCCTGGAACAAAATCGTTCATGCGATTAAATGAGCGCAGCAATGTGCTTTTCCCACAACCTGAAGGCCCAATGATGGCTGTTATCCGCCTCTCCGGAATTGTTAAGGAAACATTATTAACGGCGGGTGTGCCGCTATATCTAATTGTTACATCCTTTACTTGCAGAACAATATTGTCCGCATTATTTTTTTCTGACAATTCTTTTCCCATAATTTTTAAGTCCATCAAATTTTTTTTAGGCAAAGCTTGTTTCTGGGTAATTACATTCATGAATTTCTCTTCTCCGACCTATGGCGAATATATACGGCGATCGAATTCATCATTAGAAGAACTAACAGTAAAACAAGAATTCCCGCCGCAGCAAGTTCATGGAACTCTTCTTGTGGCCTTGAGGCCCAGTTGAAAATTTGAATTGGAAGAGCTGTAAAATCATCCATCGGGCCTTCAGGAGTAAATGCCACATAAGTTAATGCTCCTATCATGACCAGAGGAGCTGTCTCTCCAATAGCCCTGGATAACGCGAGAATAATCCCTGTGAGAATGCCAGGAAGCGCCGCCGGAAGCACGTGCGCATATGTTGTTTGCCAGCGTGTTGCCCCGAGAGCGAACGCAGCTTGTCGAATTGTATTGGATACAGAACGTAGAGCTTCGCGTGTTGAAATAATAATAACCGGTAGAATCAGCAAGCTCATGGTCAAGCTACCCGCCAATACACTTTGCTCAAGCCCAAACCATCTCACAAAAATAACAAGACCCAACATTCCATAAACAATAGAAGGCACTCCAGCAAGGTTGGAAATATTAAGGTCAATGAACCGACTGAATCGACTTTTATTCGTAAACTCTTCAAGATAAAGCCCTGAACCAATACCAATGGGAACGGAGAAAAGCGCAGTAAGACCCATGAGCCAAAGTGTTCCAAATAAAGCAGAATGAATACCGGCCTTTGCTGGAAACCGAGAAGGAAAATCACTTAAGAACTGAAAGTCGAGCCATTGAATACCTTGACGTGTTACATGGAATAATAAAATACCCAAAATAACAACGCCAGTCCACGCTACGACAAAACAAAAACCGTGAAAAAACCTGGCAAACCAATATCGATATGTAAGGCTCCGAGAAATCATTCATACACCTCGCGAAATTTGCGTAATAAATGACTAGAAAATATATTCATAGTAAGAGTGATGACGAAAAGTAATGCGGAGACAGCAAAAATAGTCTGGTAAGTAATACCACCTGCCGGGGTATCGCCGAGACTAACCTGGACGATGTAGGCAGTCATAGTTTGTATGCCCACGAAAGGGTCCATCGTCATCTTTGGTGTAGCCCCTGCCGCAAGAGTGACGGCCATTGTTTCTCCAATCGCGCGTGAAAGAGCCAACACAAAAGCTGCCATGATTCCGGAAAGGGAGGACGGGATGACAACGCCGAGGGTTACTTCCACCGGGGTCGCACCTACAGCGTAAGCACCTTGACGTAAAGAAGCTGGCACTGCCCTAAGAGTGTCATCACAAAGCGAGGCCACCATGGGAAGGACCATGATACCCACTACTATCGAAGCACTCGCCGCATTGAAAACCTGAACTTTCGGAAAAATTGATCGTAATAAAGGTGTCACGAAAGTGAGTGCAAAATAACCGTAGACAACGGTTGGAATACCCGCAAGCACTTCAAGAATTGGTTTTAGAATGCTTCGAACTCGGGAGGAGGCGTATTCACTCAAATAAATTGATGTCGCCAAACCAGCTGGAAGTGCTATCAAAGCAGTTCCCGCAACTATAAGGAAAGTTCCACAAACCAAAGGAAGAACCCCGAAAGATCGGGGTTCGAAAAGAGGTGTCCATTGGCTTCCAAAAAGAAAGTCGGAGACAGAAACATCCTGAAAGAATGCTCCTGCCTCTCGAATCAATATCCAGACAATGGCAAAGGTCGTTAAAACAGAGACCGTAGCGCAGAGAAACAAACCTGCTTTAATACTTTCCTCGCGCCAATGTTTTGCCCTTTTTCGCTGGAACACTTTCTATTTCCCTTTATTTAATTGAAACTTTTTTAATACTCATATCACTTCTTCCTGAAATTAAAGATCCTTTCAACCACTTCTCAAACCGGTCTGTAGCAAGCTGATAACTTTTATCGGGAAGTGAAATATAACCGACCTCTTTAACAAGCTCCGAAGCATTCGCCAAATAAAACCTTACGAATTCCTTAACTTCAGGCCGCTGTGATCCCGGCTTGCTGATGTAGATATAAATCGGACGAGATAGAGGTTTGTACGAGCCATCGTTTATTGTTTTCTCGGAAGGTGTAATGGGTCCTGTACCTCCATCTATGGGAACAACCTTCAACTTCGCCTTGTTTTCTCGATAGTACGCATAACCGAAATATCCTAGAGCGTTTTCGTCTCCAGCTACACCCATGACAAGAACATTGTCATCTTCACTGGCTGTGAAGTCAGGACGGGAAGCCTGTGATTTGCCGTTGATGGTTTTTGTGAAATAATCGAAAGTTCCTGAATCTGAACCGGGACCATAAAGATTTAAAGGTCTCTTGGGCCATTCAGGTCGCACATCTCTCCAATACTTTACTGTGCTGCCAGGTTGCCAAATTTTTCTAAGTTCGGTAACCGTTAGATAGTCTACAAAATCATTGTTTGGATTGATAACCACAGACAACCCATCGTAAGCAACCGGAAGCTCAATAAATCCTACTCCATTATCTTTGGCCTTTTTTCTTTCCGAATCCTTTATAGGCCTTGAGGCATCATTGATATCTGTTTGACCCGCAGTAAACTTCTTAAACCCTCCGCCCGTTCCTGAAATTCCAACGGTGACACGGACCTTCCGATTTTTTTTTTGAAATTCTTCTGCAACAGCTTCAGTTATAGGAAAAACCGTGCTGGATCCATCGATACGGACCTTTCCCTTTAATCCACCCGCAAAACTATTTTCACCAATGGAAAGCAGAAAAACAGCGGCTAAGAAAAAACTAAGTAATAATCGATTCATATACAGCTCCTTTTTTTAATTAATTTACTTTTCTTTTGTAAAGAAACAATAAAGATGGTGTGAAAATTGTAAGGAGAACGCCTTGTTCGTCCCTTTTACTAAGGATTTTGAACCTTAATCCCAGTATCTTTACAAAGAAGTGTAGGGAAGAAATATGAAGAAAAAATAAAGGAGAGATTAAATTATTAGTCCAAAGAAAGAACTTAACTACGTTGAGCTTGAAGGGTTTAGCAGAATATGGATTCAGCGGGACGCTGAAGAGTAGGCTCTCGCTTGATATCCATGTGCCTTATCAAGTAAAACCTAAATTAGTAGATATTTTTTATAGGGGTCTCTTAGAAATCGACCTGAAAGCGGATAACATTCGAGTTCAGACTGCCATTATCCGTGCCGGTTCCACTAGTGAAATCAGCATGTACATAGTTGTACATAACCCGTGAAACAGGGTTTAACTCCCAGTTAAGTCCGAATGTCAGGCTCTTTTGTTCGCCACCGGCAATGGCCGCACTAGGGTCATTCAAATCCAACTCGGCATAGCGTACGGCCAACTGCAAGGCCCCGGTTCCACGCCCTTCTGACCATTTTTTATTCCAGCTAAAGTTGTGGTTTGGTTTGAACCTGGCGACAATACCTTTTCTTTTAGTGTAGCGACGGTTTTCACCTGTCAAATACCAGCTCCCTTGAACATAAAAGGCATCTAGCTGTCCACTGGTATTGTCATCCTTTTTCACATCAGTAATTACGTACTCACCTTGCAAACCAAACTGATTCCTGTTCACAGCAGCTTCCAGTCCAATAATATTGAATTTACGGGCAGCAATAACTCCTGTCGTTAAAAAGGTACTTGTAATTTCACTATCGCGCGCGCCACGGAATGTTACCTGGTTATCTGTCGCCTTTTCGTAACTCCAACTTGCTCCCAAATGGATCCAGCGTTTTCCATCTTCGCTAATATAAGGTAATCCCGTGATTCTGCTGGTTACATTCCAGTCACCATCAATTCTAAAATCCGGTGGCCTTTCACTGGTTTCTTTATTAGCAAAGACAGACCAAGTTAGCTTCTTGTCCAAAGCATGATTGAAAAAAGCAAAGCCGGTGTTTCGAGTTTTGAAAAAGGTGTTTGTCAAAGAACGTTCTATAAATGTCAGATACTTCGAACTAGTGAGCGAATCTAAAGATGCCGGTCGCTTAAAGTGGCCTACCTGAAAATTACCGAGAATGGGGATATGCGCTATCCCTATATACATATCTTTGAACGTTACACCGTTGGCACCCCCATCCACATCGATATCCCATTTAAACTTGACCGTGTTGTAGAGAATACCGGCCATGAAAAGGCGGGCACGACGAAAACGGGCCCCGTTCTCCTGTTGTCCAAAAGCAGATTCGAATGTATTCGATTCATTAAAGAAACCCCAGTCATGCATAATCCGCCCACCTACCTGAAACTTAAACTGGTTATCGCTGGTCCGCATTTTGAATCCATTTTTGTAATACGTAAGGATTTCTTTTTCACCTTTTCTGTATCTTGATTTCTCCCTTTGCTCCATGGTTTCCAGTCTTTTTTCCAATCTCTCAATTCTTTTCGAATCCGTGGCTTCTGCTTCCAAGTTACCCAGCCACCCCATCAATGAAACTACAAGTCCCAGAAAAAAAACCTTCTTAATCACTTTGCTCTCCATTCCGAAATTACAAACAAAAATATTTACTGGCATTCTAACCTCTTGAGTTTTGATCCTCAACCCGAGTATTAAATAAAAGAATTTCAGGCTTGATTTGTGGTGAGGGTGTTAAATTACGATGATTTTATAAGTGGGATGGAGATTTGAAATGTGCTTCCGGTTCCTGGAGTGCTCTCAACGGATAGCTGACCACCATGTGCCAAGGCCGTATGTTTGACAATGGATAACCCCAAACCGGTACCACCGAGCTGTCTTGACCTTGCTTTATCAACACGATAAAAACGCTCGAAAATACGGTGCTGCTCCAGCGGTTCAATCCCTATGCCTGTATCCCGAACATTGATCACCGCATTCTCTCCGTCTATATAGAGATGGAGCGTTACAGTCCCCTTTTCTGAATTATATTTAATGGCGTTATCAAGCAGGTTATTGACCGATTGAAAAAGTGCCTCTCTGTCACCTAGAATCTCGATAGGTTCATCTGGAATCAGGCTTTCAATGCAGATGTTTTTAACCTCGCTAACCGGGAGAAGCGCTTGTATTGAAGCTGTGATCACCTCACGCAGATCAATAGGCACTCTTATCAAGTCAAGTCCGATTGACTCAAGGCGGGAAAGAGCGAGAAGATCGGTTACGATAGTGGAAAGGCGAAGGGTTTGGTTCATAGTTTTGGTCAAAAATTTGAGATGATTCTCGGGAGATATTTCTTCATCATCAATTAATGTTTCTACCAAACCACGAATAGCAGTAATAGGAGTTTTGAGCTCGTGGGAAACATTCGCCACAAAATCTCGACGGATGGTTTCTAACCGCTCTAATTCTGAGACATCATATAAAATTGCCACAGCCCCTACCAGTTCCCCTCCCGCATCACGAAATGGTGAAGCATGGACCTCGACAATTTGATCTGTTGAGCTTGTAACAATTTTCAACTTCTTTCTAATTTCTGTTTCTTCATTCAACGCCACAGAAAAAACCTGGCACAACTCTTGAGAATGGGTCGCCTCCCAAATTCGACAATGAATATCTTCCTTGGCTGAAATACCAAGTATCCTTGCTGCAGATTCATTTAAGTGAATCATGGTCTCGCTTTTATCAACTGCTACAACACCTTCAACCATCCCGGACAGTATGGCTAGCAGTTTATTATTATCTAAAGCAATGGTTTCCAAGCGCTCGTGTGAGCTGCTCGCCATCTTATTGAGCGCCTTGGCGAGTGAGCCAATTTCATCTTTCCTATCAATAGAAACTCGTTGATTGTAGTTTCCACCAGACATGGACTCCGCGATTGCGGTCATAGCAGTCAGAGGTTTGGCAAAACCTCTAGCTACAATGAACCCCAAAATCAAGGCCACTAAAATGGACATCGCCATACTAAATAGAATAATAGTACGAACATGGGAAAGCCGGTCATCTATTACTGAAAGGGGAAGAGATGTCCTCACATATCCCAGAAAAAGACCTTCTTTCTCTACCGGGATAGCGTAGTACATCATTTCCTTATCAACCGTGTCACTAAAGCGAGTGGTTATGCCATGACCGTGAGAACGCGCAGCAAGTATTTCAGGGCGATTGGCGTGGTTATCCATCGTCACTGGGTTTTCTTCTGAATCAGCAAGCACCGTTCCGTCAGGTTTAATAATTGTAAACCGGGTATTGGTATTAAGGCCCCGTATACGTTGCTGAATTTTTGTATCAGAAGAAAATGATTCGAGGGCTACAGCACGCAAAAGAGTCGCACGAACATCGAGAGACTGTTCAATTTCTACCAGAGTTTCCTCTTCAACCTGCCTGGATACAAGAACTCCCACGATGATAGTGGAGAGCAAAATTAGAACAACATATCCGGAAAACAGCTTCCATAAGATTCGAGAACGAAGCATTTCCTAACCTTCCTCATCCTTAAACCGATAACCAACCCGGTGGATTGTTTCAATCAAATCTCGATGCTTGTCTAGTTTTTTTCGAATGGCTCGAATATGAACATCTATATTTCGATCGATGATAAAGGCATCATCAGAAGACACATGGTTCAACAAATCTTCCCGCGTGAATACGCGACCTGGGTGTGAAGCAAAAAAATGTAAGAGTCTAAACTCCATGGCTGTAAAGACAACCTTCTCCCCTTCCAAACGTACTTCATGGCGATTTACATCTATCACCAATCCATCTCGTGATATCTGCGCGTTATCATCCTTCAACGTGCCTCGACGCAAAACCGACTTGATTCGGGCCATGAGTTCTCGAGGACTGAACGGTTTGGTCACATAATCATCTGCCCCCATGCCTAGACCCAGCACAATATCGCTTTCTTCACCTTTTGCTGTCACCATGATGATGGAAACAGACTGCGTAACTGAGTCGGCTTTTAATTTTCGACAGACTTCAATACCATCCAGACCTGGGAGCATCAAATCTAGAAGAACGAGGTCAGGAACTTCTTTTTTTACTAACTGCAGCCCTTCTTCGCCGTCCAAAGCAGAACATACTTCAAAACCCTCTTTGGACAGATTGTAATCGATAATTTCGAGGATATCGGGTTCGTCTTCAATAACTACTATTTTTGTTTTCTTCATCGCTCGTATTTCCAGAATATTTTAAGGAATATTTTACGATTTTATTATAAAGATATTATAAAGACCCCACTGGCGTGGGGGGTGCAATAGATCAATACTGTTATTGTGAAACAGCCATTTCAGGCTTCTGGAGTTGGGGTTCGAATCGCCACCTACCCTGGCTTGCCCCCTAAAAGGGGCAGGGAAAACAGGTAGATCTGTAGCTAAAGCCCGAACCCAATCAAAAAAACAGAATCGACTTATTAATTCTTTGTCGATGGGGCAGGAAAAGTATTAAAAGTTAAAGGCTCTAATAGAACCTTATCGCAGTTTAGGAATCAACCTCCCACCAGCGGCGAATCGCCGCTAGCAGCCTAGGCTTTTGACAGTGTCTTCAATGGACATCGCAACACAACTGAAGATAGGAGTATCTTCTTTGACATATCGACTACCTTCTGTTTCGCGCAATTCTTGCACAAGATCAAGAAAGTCATCTGGAGAATCCGTTTCGAAAGCAACGACAAACTCGTAATCGTCGATACCGAAGCAATAAGTCGTGTTCAATTTAACTGAAGGATATTTGTTACCAACATAAATATGCTCATCCATAATTCCCTGACGGGTGAATTGCGTCAACAAATACCACTCTCGGGTTTTGACGAAAGGATAGATGAAGAGATATTTGGCCTTTCCCGGGATGATATGGGTACGATCTTCTTCATGTTCCGGGTTGATAAAATCCATATACATGGATCGTTTCGTCATTGAAAGATAAGAATGCGATACATCAAGATACTTACCAAGCCCGGTTTGCAACAATCGCGTAGTCATAGCCTGAAATTCTTCCATGCTGTAGCAAATTCTCCAGGTCATGATATCTGTATCACCTCGCAGACCCACCATGGAGTAACAGAGAAGAATCATATCGGAGGAATTATCATATTCTTCCAAAATATCAATAAACTCTTTTGTCCCCTTATCACGCTCATCTTTTGGAAGACGACGGAATGCTGGATCGAGTTTATAAAACGTAAAGCTAACATATTGACGACGTTGAGGAGGTTCACCATTATTTGCTGCCTGCTCTGCGGCTTTTCTCTTTTTCACAACCTCCATAGCTTCGCCTTCTCGTTCCTGACGTGCTCGGGAAACAACATTATCATCGACCACTTCTATGCTCTTATCTTTGGCATATTGTTCGATTCCCCGGACAACACTTTTTCGGACGAAAAATGGTACATTCTTCATACGGGTTTGGGCCTCTTCGGTCCATTCCAATTGAAGCTCAGGCATGAAATCTTCCAACTCTTTGCTGTCAATACTCATAATAAAATCTCAAATAGAAGGGTTTTCGGAAAAGACTATTATAAACAAATCCATTTAAAAATCAAAGTGTTTGCTGTTAATATATACCCAGTGAATACCAAAAACTTATGGAGCCCTGGCTAGCTTACACCTAAAACCATTGACTCATCAGCAAGACTCCCCACATGCATTAAAATAAAAATTAATCGCTTAATTTCAACAACTTAAAATATACTTTCTCATAATATAGATTATCTAATCGCAGGGAGA
>JBLFWU010000057.1:0-18495 GCA_047610985.1 Nitrospinales bacterium
AGCCTTATTCAATACGGGGCGAAACGTTTCCCAAGGAATCGCCTGACCAAGAACTTCCAGTGGATCTCCCAGCTTGCTGATTGACTCATAACGGTTATCGAGGTCAAAAAATCCGGGCTGGGCCATGAGAACTCTCCTTTTTCATCAGGTAAAAGATCGTATCATTATCCTACCGCTCCTATTCTAATCTACTCATCAACTTTTCAGTCTATTTTTAGAGGTGCCCTTAAATTTAAAGTTAGAAGACAGAGAAGTAGAGCAAAGTTGCTTGTCATATCGTATGGAAGAAGTATTGAATAAGTTTCCTGCCCTTATGGAAAGGCAATTAGTTCTACATAAAATACTAGATAGTGAAGAGGGGAACGAAGATACCTTAGATGTCTTTAACTACCTTCAACAGCAAATCTCTTATATAGAAGAAATTTTAAGTCGAGGAAAGGCAAGGGTTATATCCAATATGAATTTCATTAAATATACGAAAAATATAGTATCTGAAAGAGAAAGAAAAATTCAACGACTCAAGGATGAGTTCTATTGACTGTGTATCCCGTTAACTGAATGTGGACCGAGTGAGTTAAAAAACTAAGAGATACTTTCTGTTAAACTTTCCTTGCTTTGGGCGATGCGCTCGCTCCCATGCAGAAAGATCAGCTTGTGTGGCTCGATAATTATCATAACCACCATTGCGTTTGATTTCACGACTGATCGTTGAAGGAGGACGATTTAAATGTTTAGCAATCGAACGAATGGATAAATCAGCAACAGTACCTCTTGAAATTTCTTCTCGTTCAGACTGGGTAAGGACCCGTTTAGATCGTTTGCGAAGGGGTGGGCGAATGCCACCCGTGGGCGCCAGAAGATTAAAAATAGAAGAGGATGGACGATCAAATAATCGACCGATTGAGGTTAGAGACTCGCCTTTTTTCCAGCGATCCCATATCTCCTGTTTCTGTGTATAGGTGTATTTAATTCGGGTTCTGTATGACATTTGCAACACTCCATCTTTTTATTTAAGATTATAGTGTTGCGTTGACCGGTTGAAAACATCGCCGAAAGCGGAAGCGCGAACATTTTGGGCTACTCACCAGCAAAATAATGGCAGAAATTGGTAGATTTTCCCTCCATTTGCTACCCACAGTGCTACCCATACGAAAAAAGGACCTAACGGAAAACCGTTAAGTCCTTTCTTACTTGGTCGGGGCGAGAGGATTCGAACCTCCGACCCCCTGCTCCCAAAGCTTAATATGGGAGTTTCACTAACTTGCTATTTTTAAGCCAGTTCCCCGATTCTGTTGATTCCTAGGGCTGAAACCGTTGTGCTATTAATTCCATTGATTCCTTGAGTTCGGCTCAATGCGCTATAGTCGGTCACGCATAGGTCACGCTGGATTCAAAATCTCTTTTCGACTTTTGAAGCCTCGGTATTTTTGGGTAAGTATTCTGAGGTGAATTTTTTAAAACCAAATGTATAAGCGAGCCTTCAACCTACTGATTAGAAGTGTGAAATTAACGTTTTTAGGAAGCTCTTGATTTTAGGCTGGTTTCTCTTATCTGCTTTATTTACAGGCAGTTTCAGACGTTCCGTAGGTTCCACCATTTCGATGGAATCTGTGTTGTTAGGAAATTTCTATCATAGTTTTATCATAGTCGGCCAAGTATAAATAATTATGGTCAAGAAAAGATTCCTTAATACCCTCTCTGATAAAGTTATTTATTCAGAAGCAGGAAAGTTGATTATAAAAGTCGTCCCTTTACCCTCTTCGCTTTCCACCGCAATTGTGCCACCACACTCCTGAATAATTCCATGGATCACGGCTAGTCCCATTCCTGTTCCTTCGCCTTCAGCTTTCGTCGTAAAAAAGGGTTCAAATATTTTTTTCTTAACTTCTTCGCTCATACCCGTACCGGTATCACGGAATTTGATTTGAAGGAATTCTTTACCCTTTATTCGAATTGCGGAACTGCCAACAGTAATGGTTCCGCCTGTTGGCAGAGCAAATTTTGAGTTGTGGATAAGATTTAAAAACACTTGCCTAATCTTATCCGGGTCATACCATACTTCAATCGGGTTATGACACCATTCCCTTATAATCTGAATGTTGTCCAGCTTATATTCATCTTCGACCAAGGTCAGCACCTTTTCTACTTCTTCCAAAATAATTCCTTTTTCTCGTTGGGGAGTATTCTTTCGCGAAAATGCCAATAGTGAACTCATGATTTTTTGAATACGGTTAATCTCATGAGACAATTTGGTACAGAAGTTTTGAATTTCCGGGTCATCCTTAGTCTTTCTCTGTAACATTTGATTGTGTACTGAGATTATATTCACGGGATTTAGGACTTCATGGCTGACCCCAGCAGCCAATTCTCCAATGGCTGCAAGTTTTTGAGCACTTAATAATTCTTCTTGAAGTATTTTCAACTCGGCCTCTGCATTTTTTCGTTCAGAAATATCTCGAACCAGCCCGACAACTAAAGATTCCCCTCGCTGTTCCATTTGAGTCAAGTTAATTTCAATAGAAACAGGGCTACCATCTTTTTTTCTCGCTTCAACCTCCATCAAGGCATTATTAGGGGATATTTTTTGTGTTTTTTTAAATCTTGCGAACCCGATATCATGTTTTTCTTTATAGGATTCATCCATCAATATTTCCACAGGTTTACCCATCACTTCCTCTGCCTTATAACCAAATATCTTCTCTGACCCCTTATTAAATAGCTGGATATTGCCGTCCATATTTGAAATGATCAATCCCTCATTTAAGTTATTGACTACTGCACGAATCAATCTTTCATGGTCAATGAGGGTGCTTTCCAATTTCTTCTTCTCAGAAATGTTCTCTTTTAGAGCAACATAATTCGTAACGTTTCCTTTCGCGTTGATAATTGGAGTGATTAATACGGATTCCCAATACAATTTCCCATTCTTTGCCTTATTGTGGAAAACACCACGCCAGTCATCTCCGGCTTCTATTTTCCGCCACATTTTTTTATAATGGTCTCTTGGTGATTCCCCTGATTTAAACATACTTGGTTTTTTACCCATAACTTCATCAAGGGAATAACCGCTTGTCTTTAACAAGCTTGGATTGGCATATTCAATATTTCCTGAGGGATCAGTTATTAATATTGAAATAGGGCTACCCTCAACAATGTGTGACAGTTTTCGGATTTTATCTGTTTTCCGCTTTTGCTGGGTAATATCAATTAAAGCTGATTTATAAAAACCGTGGGTAGCTGGACCAGAATGGTCTATAACCGTTTCTAGTTGAAGATGGCTTACTCCGGGAGGGTGGTTGTGGACTTTCAATTCTGTAGCCAGCTTGGTATTAGACTCCAGAACTTGGGAAAGATGATTTTGCACTATGGCCTGGTCATCAGGCGCAATAAACGTGGTTATATTTTCTCCTATCAGGCGGTCTCTTGTAACACCAAGCAATTCAGAAGAGACCCGGTTTGTTTCAACAATAATTCCCTTGGCATCGAGAGTCATGAGCCCTACAGGGGCAAAATTATATAAATTTTCATAACTTTCTTTTGACCGCTCAATTTCTACATTTGCTGCAATGAGTTCTTCATTCTGCATTTCCAGTTCAACCTGGTAGGTTTGAAGCTCCGACACCAATTCCAGTAAATCCAAGTTAGAGAATTCTGTGTTTGGATTTGATGAACTTTTTAGAAACTTCTCTGCTTTTTTACGAAGCTTGGCCTTATCCATTGTATATACCTGTTAACTTTGGTCGATGAAAAGTCCTGTTTCATCCGGCTCCTCGAATTCCGTAACAATTGAGAAAAAACCTATAGTTTTTCCTGCTGCATTGAAATTGGGAACATATTGACAAAGCACTCTACGAGTTCCACTTTCGGCTATGGGTAACTCGGTTCTAAAAAGCACCTTCTTGCCTTTTAATACCTCCTTGAGGTGAATCTCTAGATTCCTATATGTAGCAGGATGCAATATGTCCTTCATATGCTTTCCATTTATTTCTTCTTGTGGCAATCCATACCATTTTTCATAAGCCTTATTGGTTAATCGAAAAACTTTTTTTGAATCAACATAAGAAACCAATGCCGGTATGGAATCTACAATTAACTTTAGGCGACCTGACTCTTGTAATTCGCGTTCAGTATTCTTAAGCACATTGATATCTACAAAGGTGATAACCAATCCATTAATTTTGTTTTGTGAGGTTCGATAAGGCATTATCCGAATTTGATACCACAACCCATCATTAGTTTGTGACTCGAATTCTTTAAACGCTAGTGTTTTAAGAACCTTTGTGCAGTCTTCTGTAAGCTTGTCGTATTCGAGTTTTGTGACTATATCGCTGACAGGTCGGCCTATATCGGTGGAAATCAGGTTGATGAGATTTTTTGCCTCGCTGGTAAAACGCTTAACATTCAGATCGTTGTCGAGGAACAGGGTGGCAATATTGGTGCTATTGAGCAGGTTTTTCATGTCGTCATTGGCTATGTTAAAATCGTCAATCGTGACCTGCAATTCCGTATTGGTGGACTGCAACTCCTCATTGAGCGACTGCATCTCTTCTCTCGATGTTTCTATTTCCTCATTGGAACTTTGAAGCTCCTCATTGGTGGATTGTAGCTCTTCGTTGGTGGACTTGAGCTCCTCATTGGTGGTTTCCAATTCCTCGATCGTGCTTTGCAGGTTTTCCTTTGTATACTGAAGTTCATCCTGGAGCTTAGTCACTATGCTTGAACTTACAACCGTCAATTTTTTACTACCAGGTTTTTTATTTGATATGACGGAGCCGCTCTTTTTTTGGGGCTCAAACACAATCAAGAGCAGACCCTGTAAGGGTTCGGGCGTCTCGATTTTTTGAACCATCACATTGACCGTGATTAGTCCTCCATTGTTCTTGATTTCGACATCCTTTAGCAAAACCGGATTCTTCTGGTTATATGCTTTGCGCAAGGCCATCGACAGTTCAACCTTTAAACCTTCTCGAGCCATGGAAAAGATATTATTGTCCGGTTTGCCCGGGGCGGGTTCAAGATAATCTCCAGTTTTTCCATTGATATAAAATACTCCGCCGCGATCATCAACCACCACACTTGCAGGGGAAAAATTACTCAGCAAATGTTTTTCCATCAGAGTCTGAATGTCGATGGATGGCATTTGCTGGTCAGAATTTTTTGTAGTCGCTACATCCTGATAGAGGCCTTTATCTGATTTGGAGGTGAAAATATTAAGAGCTCCTCCCGAAAAAAGTAATGGCTGGACAAGTGTGCGAGAATACGTTTTCCACTTTTTATTGATGGATTTAAATAAATGGGCGCTGGAACCGAGGGATTCTGAGTTACCGAGAAAAAGAATTCCGCTGGGTTTTAATGAATAATGGAATATGGATAGAAGTTTTTTTTGCAGATCAGCTCCCAGGTAGATCAAGAGATTTCTGCAGGAAATAAAATCTAGTTTTGTGAAAGGAGGATCTTTGATGACATTTTGTGGGGCAAATATCACCATTTCCCGGATACTTTTTATGATGCGGTAATTACTATCTTCTTGCTTGAAATACTTGTCCAAGATATTTTTGGGAATATCTAACGCAATCCCACTCGGATAAAGACCCGCACGAGCAATATCTATGGCATGAGGGTCCAAGTCAGTACCAAAAATCTGAATATTACTGTGAAGTTTTAATTTAGCCTGACATTCGTTCAAAAGTATGGCCAGTGAATAAACTTCTTCCCCACTGGCGCAAGCGGGAACCCACACACGTAAAGGGGCTTCTTTTGGTTTGGATTTCAGCAGATTTGGAAAAATTTTTCCTTTCAAATGCTTAAAGGCATCCGTATCTCGGAAAAATGTGGTCACACCGATGAGTAATTCTTTAAACAGGGCATCTGCTTCCTGCAAATTTTCCTGCATGTATATCAGGTATTTCTTGGGACTATTGATGTGGTGAAGATTCATGCGTCTTTCAATGCGTCGACGTGTGGTATTAGATTTGTATCCAGAAAAATCATGCCCGGTACGATTCCTGAGCTGCAAAAATATCTTCTGCATGACTTCTTCTAACTGGGGTTTTCCTCTTTGAATAGCGGCAGCTGGCGATAAAAATGGACCCCTCACATACTTAATCAATCGCCCTGGTATTTTATCCGGCGAAAGAATGTAATCCACCAGACCTGTGGCAATTGCACTCTCAGGCATTCCTGAAAATTTGGCACTCGACTCCTTTTGTACCATCGCCATTCCAGAATCCCCTTTGATAGCACGCAAGCCAATCGTTCCATCGGTCCCGGTTCCCGATAAGATGATACAAATCGCCTTGTTTTTTTGGTCCTGAGCCAGAGAACGAAAAAAGAAATCAATCGGCAAAGACAAACCGCGTGGCTCTGGTGGATCAGATATGTGAATAGTCCCATTAAAAATGGATAGATTTTTTCCAGGGGGATTCAGGTAGACACAGTTTTGTTTGATCTTGATCTGATCAGTCACCTGCATAACATCCATGCTGGTGCATTTTCTCAACAGTTCTGGCAAAAGCGAAATATGGCCGGGATGCTGATGCGTTAAGACCACAAACGCCATGCCGGTAGCAGGATCCATATGTGCGAAAAAATCCTCAAAGGCTTCCAACCCACCGGCAGAAGCACCAATGCCAACGATAGGGAAAGACTTGTTGCTGAAACCTCTCAATGGAGGAGTTTTAGATATGGTAGATTTCTTCTTGATTACCTTGGTTTTCTTGGAAGAATTGGTTTTGACTGCTGAGCGGGATGCTTTGGGGGTAGTTTTCTTTTTGGTTTTTGAGCCTGTCTTTTTTGGTATTACTTTTTTAATGGCCATGGGGGACGATATCCTAAGTTTGATATGCCGAAATGGAGCTTTCTTTTAATATACTCTCTAATTTTAATTTTGTCTTGTAGCTCATAGTAAATTCGATGCATGAGACATCTCAAGGTGGAATAATCACCAGTTATTTTAATGGTTTAATATCACTGGGTTATGGGTGGGTGGGGGTGAAGCGTTTGCTTTCCCTTAGTCTGGGGTTCATATTGATATTGGCTCGGTTTATTTGTTTAAAGAGAAGTGAATTATGATATCCCACTTACCTTCAGTTCTTGTCGTTGAAGAGAACTCCACTTTTCTGGAATTGATGGAGACAATTTTAGAAGATGAGGTTGATGTGGTAAGGGCTTGTAGTCCTGAAGAAGGAATAGAGATCATTAGGAATAATGAGCCTTTTTCGGTCATCTGGTCTGGGCATGAATTTGATAATTCCAAGTCCAATGGCAGAGACTTTCTGCGTTCCTGTTGTGAGCATTCACCTTTGTCAGCAAGAATATTAAATACTTATTCCTTAAAAGAACCGGAATTGCAATCAATGGTGAATACAGATGAAATCCATTCTTACAACCATAATGATCATGTCTCCGTGGTTGTCGATCCAATTGCAAGCGCCATTGAGATTGGCGTTCAAAATTACCATGTGAATCTTTTCAGAAAGTTTATTGATTTGGATGGTTCAAATTTGGAGCCTCAAGACTTTGTCGAAGAAAGCTCAAGACTCTTAAACCGACTAGAGGATATGCCTTTTAAGGAAGACTGGTGTGATCTTGAAAATAGAAGTTTAGAGGTAGAAAAATTATTTGCTTATCAAAACTTCTTGTCAGGCAAAGTTCCTCTCGCATTAAAACGCCAGAAGGACCTGTTAGGTCAAATTAGTACGAAACAAAGAACCGAAATTATAGGGCAGTTGATCGAAAGAAATATGGCCTTAATTCTAAATCAGAAAGAACATTTGATTAGATCAAATCGAATAGTCGAGCAAAATCGTGAGAAAATTCGTAAAGCAAACGTACATATTTATAGAATTAGAAAACTGGTAAAAGACCTCAAGGATGAGTTTGGCGATGGTGGATAGTAGAAAGTTTAAAACCTTTACTTAAGTCATATATGTCTTTTGAAGCTAAAAAAATCCTCGTGATTGATGATGAAAAAGAGCTTTGTTCTCTTTTGAAGGAATTTTTTTTGGGAGAGGGGTATGCTGTGGAATGTGCCCATGATGGGTCGGAAGGAATTGTGAAGATTCAGACTTTCAACCCTGATATCATTATTTTAGACCATCGAATGCCAGTTATGGATGGGCCGACCATGTTAAAACAAGCCAAGGCAATTTGTTCTGCGCCTGTCATCTGCATTTCTGCCCTTGAAAGCAAGGATACTCCTATTGAATATTTAAGGCTTGGGGTGAAGAAATTCTTAACTAAGCCTCTAGATCTGGAAGAGTTGAGTCAAGCCATAGTTTCTACTCTAGAGGGAAAATAATACGAGGATAGAGTTTGATCGTATTGTTGCCGCTTTTTTTTGATTGATAATTTTTCGCGCCTGAAAAATAAATACGCATGGTAGGACTCGAACCTACGACCTACGGAACTTCATATGTCGTTGGTTTGATACAGGAATCCTTGAGCGGACTAGTTTTTTTGTCCGACCCAGACAACCTCGCCGACTATTTTTAGTGCGTCTGTTTTTTGGATTATGAGTGGTTCATATTTAGGGTTATCACTTTTGATTTTTATCTGCCCGTTCCATAAATCCTGAATTCGCTTTACTATCAGTTCATCGTCTCGATTGATCACATAAATTGAATCATTTTTTATCTGGTTTACTTTTGTATTTACGAGAAGTAATGCACCCGCATTAAAAGTTGGATTCATGGAATCACCGACTGCTTGAATCAGTACGATGTGATCGGGATCGATCCCCAATTCTTGCCTTATCCAGTTTTCTTGAAAAGCTAAATGACTTACTATTTGTTCGCTGTGGATTAGTGAACCCTGTCCCGCTGAAACCTGAACATCATATTTTGGAACAAATACATACCCTTCTTGGTCAATGGATTGATCTTGCTCAGTAGGGATTGTGCCGCTTCTTATTGGCCGTATTTTTGGTTGTGCTGCTGAGGATTGGTTCGTTAGGATTTCATTTATATCCATGTTCTCACGCAAACAATATGTGACTATTTCTTGGTAGGGGAATTTGTTTCGTCTTTGCCTGTTGAAAATAGAATTCCTTGTTGTGCCAAGCAATTCATATACCTGCTCTTTAGTTTTAATTCCCTTCATTTTTTTAATCTTTTCAATCACTTCCAATATTGTATTCATTTTATACCTATTTTTCTTGACAAATAGTAACGATATGCTTATATTGTTGATATAATTGTACACCTTATCAGTACTGGAACGCAAAAATTTGTTTTCGAATTGGGCTGGCATTACATGTATGGCCTTTTTGTCTTTTGCCTGTTTTGCAATGAGGCGTTGCTGAAATTCCCCTCGGAGCCGCCTGCCTTCACCCAAATGAGGGTAGGAGGTGGAGAGGGGAATTTCACAATTCCTCTTGGTGAGCCTGCTTTTGAATAGTCACACTTTTATTAAAGGGCTGGAATCTTGAGCGACGACGACGCGCCACTGCACGGAGGTAGGAGCGAAAGAGGCCAGCGGGGGTTTACCCCCCCCCGAGTAACACCACCCCCAAAGTGTAATTAGGATATTTTTTATTAATTTTAATTTTTCTGGTTAAGACAATGGAATCAAATAATTACAAGGCCGTGTTTCAAGGTTTGGACACTCTTCATGTCGTCTATATTGGCTTTTTTGAGCCCAGTTGGTGGGAATCATCGGAATTAATAGAAGATAAGGTTACCGCACAAAAGAAACGAGATAAACCTTTTGCAAGAATGGAAGATCTAGTGGGTTTTCCAGAAATAGGGACTTGCGAATATGCTTACTGCCTGATGAGCGAAAACAATAATCGGTTTGAAGCTGATTTCTCCTCTGCTACAATTCAACCGACAGATGACGGGAAACCGGGCTTGAAATTAGCTTCCAGAAAGGAGGCAGCTTATGGGAATCTATAAGCCCCAAGGAAGCAAATTTTACTGGTTTTCTACAACCAATCAGGGTATCCGTCACCGAGAGAACACAAAAGCAACTAACAAAAAGCTTGCGGAGCAAATTTACCGTAAACGAGTTGATGGGCTGGCACGGGAAAAACATTTTCCTGACGAGAACCTTAAATCCTTCCCATTTACTAAACTTGTTGAACGGTACTTGGCGGAGATCACTTCCGACAAATCGTTAAATTCGAAAGCAGATGAAAACAGGTTTGCTCTTGTTCTCACTAATTTCTTTGGCGATAAGCTGCTAAACCAGATCACGCCAGACCTTGTATTCCAATTTAAACTGCAAAGACGAAAAGACTTTGCTAAAAAATGGAAGTGTCGGCTTGAAAAGGAGAAGAGCCAGCTAAAGAAACTTGGTAAGGAAGCGTTGAAAGCATTTGAGGAAAAAGGCCGTCATTTCGGCAAACGCACAATCAATCGTGAACTTGGATTGCTTTCGGCAATGTTCAACCAAGCCATTAAAGTTTGGAGATGGTGTTCTTTTAATCCTGTTTCTGGTGTGAAGCGGGAAAAAGAAAACAAGCGGGTTAAATATTTTACGCCAGAAGTATTTGCGCAAATTTTTGACTGCTTACCTGATTGGGTGAGGCCCATTGTGTTATTGGCCAAATATACCGGACTTCGCCGGGCAAACGTGGTCAACCTTAAATGGTCTCAAGTAGACATGAAGCAACGCATGGTTATTTTGGATGCTGGAGTAATGAAAAACTCCGAACACTTAGGAATACCTCTCAACGAACAAGCCTATCGTATTCTTGAAGTTCAAAAGAATCACAAGGTTCGGGCAGAGCGATCCAACAAGATGGTGCTAATTCGATCCGCATTTGTGTTTTGTCACAACAACGGAACGGAGTACACCGCATGGGGTGTTACCAGAGCGTTCAAGAAAGCATGTAGGAAGGCAGGTTACCCTGATTTCCGGTTTCATGACCTAAGACATGACTTTTGCTCACAACTGGTACAGCAGGGCGTGGACCTTTATGCAGTCAAGGAATTGGCCGGTCATAAAGATATTGCCACAACTCAAAGGTATGCGCACTTGAGCCCCGAAAGGCTTCGGAAAGCGGTGGAAGCTTTGCCCAGTCACGCATAGGTCAAAAACGCAAAAAGGACTTACAGCGAAAAGCCGTAAGTCCTTGATGGTACTGGTCGGGGCGAGAGGATTCGAACCTCCGACCCCCTGCTCCCAAAGCAGGTACGCTAGCCAGGCTGCGCTACGCCCCGATACTTTTTATCCCTTAGTGGGAAGAATGCATTTTGTGAACTTGGGTTCTTTGCTCGTCGGTCAATAGTTTCATCACTGAGATTTTGGCTTCTACTTTAGCTCGAATCTTTTTGGTTTTAACCGCGATGATTTTTTCGCCCGACGCTCGGATTGCCGATTCGTCCACTGTCTTGCCATGAACTAATCGATCAAATTCCATTTTGGCAACTTCTTTGTCTGCCGTCAAGAGTATGCTCGCTTTTCTATAGTCGAAACGCATTTTTTCAATGCTTCCCACCTGAGCATCGCTCAATTTCAGTTTATCTTTGAAGCTTAACAGATGACTGAAAAAACATTTCGATGAATGTGCACTAGGCCCACTATGAGCTTTGTGACCAGCATGGCTTTTATGGCTGCTTTTTGCGTAATGCTGTTTGTTGTGACCACTGTGTTTGCTGTAACCAGTGCCTTTTTTGCCTTTATGGTGGCTTTTGCCATCCAAATGGGATTTATTACTGCTGCCTTCTGGTTTTTTATGCGGGTGGGCATAAGCTTTTGCTTTACTGCCTTCGGCTTTTTTCTCGCCGTGAACGTAACTACCCGCACTGTCCGTTTTTATCGCAGATTGGATGGCAAGCGATTCTTTAACTTTAGCGGCACTTCCCAAATCAGCATGCGCTGATTGAAAAAAGCACAAAACCATCAAACCTGTTAGAACACCAATGAGTTTATTTTTTGTTCGAGACATTTAAACCTCCTTGCATGCAGAAAGACTCCATTAATGCATGCTACTTCTTAATAATTCGACTTGCAAAAAAAAGTGCGCCCGGCAGGATTCGAACCTGCGACCTACGGATTCGAAGTCCGGAACTCTATCCAGCTGAGCTACAGGCGCATGAATAAAATTACTAAGGGACGACAGATATTGAATCCACAACCCTTTTATTATCAATAGTTACGGCTTTCAAACAAAGGGGAGAACGAAATGTTTCCTGATTTGCTTTGAGCCAGAAAAGCTATTCTACTTTTTATTTCGAAAGAAGGGAATAGAAAATTTCAATTTGATTAATATAGGGTTAAAGAGCAGAAACCGTGATTCATATTCCTTCTATATTCGAGTTCGCTTGTTTGAACTTGGGTCGTCTGATTTAGCTTTAACATTTGAATGCAGGACCTATAAGCCCCAAATTGATGAGGGAGTAATATCTTTATTCCCACACCTTGTCGATTGCAGTTAAGAATTTGGGTACATCAATAGGCTTAGTGATGTAATCCTTAAACCCCAGTTTCATGGCCTTTTGAATGTCTGAGGCCATGGCATCTGCTGTCAGGGCAAAAACAGGGATATTTTTAACCTTTTCTATCTCTTGCAATTTTTTAAATGCTGTTAGACCGTCCATTTCAGGCAAATGAATATCCATTAAAATTAGATCGGGAATTTGGGCTTGGGCTATTTCTATGCCTTCCATTGCATTGGGTGCTGAAATTAATATTAAATTGGGTCTGCGTTGATTAAATATTTGTTTTACTAATGCCACATTTCCTGGAATATCTTCAACATAAAGAATAGTTTTAGTATTGGCGTCCGCAGGAGGATTTAAGGTGGGTCTTTCGTCGGCTTTATCTGGTATTGGAATATTGGCAGAAATAGGTACATCTACATAAAAAAAGCTGCCTTCTTTGACAACACTTTCAAACCCAATAGCGCCTTTCATTAGCTTGACTAATTGTTTGGAAATGGTAAGCCCTATGCCAGCTCCTTCGATAAATTCAGAATTGTTTTCAATCCGTTCAAAAGGTTGAAAAACCATTTCTTTTTTATCTTCAGGGATTCCACGCCCCGTATCTTTTATTCCTAAACGCATCATGCCGTTATTTTGTTTTTCATAAGAAACAACGATTGATCCGTTAGGTTTGTTGTATTTGATCGCATTCGAGATCAAATTCAAAACAACCTGTTTGAAACGAAGCGGGTCTACCTCTGCAAAACACGATCCTTCATAGATAACCTGACACTCAAGAGATATTCCATTTATATTAGCCATAGGTTTGGAAATAGAAATTACATTGTCCACAATAGGAATAATATCTACGGTTCCAATTGAAATTCCTAAATTTCCAGATTCGATGGCCGAGATATCCAAGACCTCATTAATAAGTTCTAAAAGATGTTTTCCTGCAGATAAAATATGCCCCAGGTTGTTCTTCTGAAGTTCACCTAATTCGTTTTTAGAATCCATTTGCATCAATTGCGTGAATCCCAAAATGGCATTCATGGGCGTGCGTAACTCATGACTCATTCGCGCCATGAATTCGGATTTGGCTTGATTGGCTTTTTCTGCAAATTCTTTCGATTGTAATAAATTCTTTTTGGAACTTTTCAACTCTCGAGCCATGTTATTTATTGCTATAGATAGGCTACCAACCTCATCGTTTTGTTTATTCTTTAATTCAAAGTCATATTGATCTTTTGCAATTTTGTTTGTAGCGCTAATGAACTCTTCAATGGGTTTGGTTACCCCTGTTAATATCCAGCGGTAGGCAAATAAAAATATAAGCAAAGTTATTGCAATGGAGATCCATGCTAATAACTCAACAAATGCAAATTCTGCTTTAATTTTTTGGTCGACTAACCTGATTTCTGCTAATTCGCCTTCGGTAATTTTTCTGATAAGTTCCGTCCATGAATCTTCAAAATTGACTTCCTTGTAGGCTCTAAATTCTGTTTTTTTATCCATAGCGCTGCGGCGTGAGGCTAGGATGGATTCAAGCTTTGAGTAATGAGACATGTAAACAGAAAGTACATGATTGATCTCATCAAGTTCTTCTTCTTCTTGCAAATAGGATTGCTCCGCAAATATTACGGATTTGTATTTATCTATCATTTTTAGCGTTTCACTATGGGCCTCAATGATCTCTTCTTGGTCCTCAATCCCTCCATCTAAAACATCTCCAAATTCTCGGATGAGAGTATGGCCTAGGATCAAGATCTTTTCGCTCACTTCTATTTGTGAGTAAGAAAATTCCATTCTTTCTTTATGTCTGCTAACAGAAGAAAAGGTGTGCAAAATTATTGCGGACAAGGCCAATACAGACAGGAAAAGTCCTGCGAAAATAATGAAGAATTTTTTTCTAATTCCAAATATAGGTTTCATAAGAAAGGCGTCGTGTGTCATTGCTGTGGTCAATTGTACTAGTCTATGTCAAATTCATAAATTAACTGAGTGACAACTCTGTAATTATCTGATTTGTCGTTCAATCCGATAGGCGCTCCTATTCCCCATTCCCACGTTCCTGGTAAATCCCAAACCACTCCAGGGGTGAGGAAGATTTGGTTTTCATCACCGCTATTATGCCATTCATTGGTTCGCCAGTTAAATTCTGTAGTGAGCCTTATGGGGCCGACAGGTATAAAAAAGCCCAAGTCCCAGCTAAGTTCATTGGCTTCTGTTTCGTCTTCATCTGGGTCTTCATGTCTTTTTTTTCGATCTGCAAAGCCAACACTCAATCGGGTGAAGACCTGGCTATTATTTAGTTCTGGAAAATCTTTAGCTAGAATTATAAAGGGTTCATATTCGTTAAAACCTTCAGTCAATTCTTTGTTGATATTGCCAGCCGCAAACCCAATTTCAAATCCAACAGCAGCATGATAATTAGAATCTGCAATATTCATAAAGCTGTACTTGGTAGAAATTTCTATATCGCCAGAGCCTCGTGTTGTAATTCCAGCATCAGGATTTCGATTGATATAAGAATCCCATTCCACGCCTACTTGCCAGAAATCGGTTATGCCGTACTCGATGGATAAAGGGGTCTTGAAGGTTTTGCGATTGCTTCCTTCCGAGAACGTAGGGGATATTTGCAGTTGAACCTCACCTTGTTCCTGCGGATAAACCGTTTCCGTTTGAAACACTTCATTTAGCGGTTGGAAGTAGTTTTTTCTTTCTTCTTCTTCGGCCCATAAATTTGGTGTGAATAAACCAAACCCAAAAAAAAGGGTGTAAATAGAAAATATAAATTTATATGAAGTACTGTTGAAGTTTTTGCTCAAGGGTTTCATGAATTATTAGGTAATTTGGAGGCCAGTATGTGCTTCTTTTACTAAGGTCAAAAGTGGACAATGCTTATGTCTGATACGTTTTAGGATTCCCGAAAAAGTTACTAAAAGCAACTCGTTTTAGCGAGATATAGAAAGGGGAGGGCGTAATGTCGATGTGAACACTATTAGGTTGTGTGGGAGACCCTATTTAGGGTTGAGGAGATTGAATTTTTTTCAGTAGGTCAATTTTTTAATCGATTTACGGATAAAGATTCTTCAGGCGGTATTGACTTTAGCGGAAGAAATCGTGGAAGAAATACATGCATAATAGAGGAAGCTCCCCGAATCTCCTCGCAAATGTTCGCAAACCAGAAATTTTTTGAGCTTGGTGTTAATGGTAATTTTTAGAAATGGGGTCATCAAATATTTTCTAAAACAATTTTCCCAATATGCTTATTAGTTGCAAACAGAGCGTGAGCTTCATTTGCCTGATCAAAGCTAAATTTCTCTTCATGAATAAGTGGCTTAACTAATCCATCATCTATCCAATTTGCGACTTTTCCCAGTATGAAACTATGATGGGCTCGGTCTTTTCCAGTTAGCATTGGTAGAAGCATAAATACTAAATGTAAACTCAATCCTTTGATATGCATGGGTGTCAGGTCGTGTTGGTTTTGCCCAACAACACTGATTACTTGACCGCTGACCTTGGCAGCCTCTAAAGATTTATCGAGATTGCCTGCACCAATGGTATCGAATACGACGTCAAAGCCTTTACCCTCAGTGAGGCGTTGGGTATAGTCTTTCACCGTTTCATCACGATAGAAAACAACATCATCTGCTCCAAGGCCTCGGGCGATTTTGGCTTTATCTTCAGAGGAAACCGTTGTTGTAACCCGCGCACCATGTTGTTTGGCGAGTTGTATTGCTATATGACCCACACCTCCCGTTCCACCATGAACAAGAACATGATCTCCCTTTTTTATGTGCGCGCGGTCGAATAGCCCCTCCCACGCTGTTATCGTAACAAGTGGTAACGCCGCAGATTCAGAAAAGCTCAATGACTTGGGTTTTAAGGCCATTAAAGTACTATCGACTAACATGAAATCAGCCAATGCACCTTCAATATTTCCGGCTTCCCCTTTAAGGCCTCCAGCACATCCATACACTTCGTCATCAATTTTTAAAGCAGTTACTCCTTCGCCCACTTCTGTTATGACCCCAGCTACATCCATATGAAGGGTTGCAGGCAGCGTAGGGTTAATTCCCAAGTTCTTTTTAAGAATTTTATGATCAACCGGATTAAGGCTAGTGGCTTTTACTTCAAGGACTACATGCCCAGGTTTTGCTTCTGGCTTTTTAACTTCGCTTTTAATAAATTTTGCAGACTTCCCATATTCACGAACTTGATACGCTTTCATTATTCATCCCCTTGGTTATAAATAGATCTCCTTAATGGCTCAAAGAAGGAAAAGATTTGCAAGTGTATACCCTGTTATCAGGATGAATGCCTTCCAATCGTTTAATTGATAATGGTACTTTCAATCAAACTATGGAGAGGCGAGTTAACTTGTAATTCCATAGGGAAAAATGAGGCTCACTATTTTGGCAGACGATATTGAATTCCTTTTTTTTCGCAAAACTCCTTCAAAGTATAGTCTAAAGAACCTTCCTTTTTTTTCTGTTGAAGATATTCACAATATGCGTCTGCGAAATCTTTATAACCTTTCCGTCTTAACATCTTTATTTCTCTGGTTTCTTCTCGGGTTAGTTGAATTATTTCAGAGGTAGATTCACCCCATGCTTCTTGCATCCAATTGTCTTCTGACTTTGACTGGCTCAATTGCCATACTCCTTTTTACTATTTTGATTTATTCGTAAATATTAGTTCTGTATTTATAGGGCCTTGATAAAAGTATTTTATCATTAAGACGTGAAAATATTAAAAAATAGAAATAAAAGAAAAAACTTAAGGACAATAAAAATATACGATTATGATCGATTATTTAATATGTGTTTTCATGATGAAAATGGAATCAATATCATTTAGGAGTTCTGGTTGCTTTTTGAGCGTAATGAAGTGATTTGAAGCTCTCGACTATGTATCGCTTGCCTTGCTAAATTTTCTATGCCAAGGAATGGAGAGGCGGTCTATTGTTTTTAGAGATAAAGATGAGGGGGCGTTGGCAGAGGCATATCGCTGGAACTGTGAGAATATTTTGCAGTTAAACTTAGGTGTTATTTTGCGAAGAATTAAATTTCTAGAATTTATTCATTTAGGTTTATTTCTCCTTGCTTTAATTTCTTAAATTGACTTGTTATATGTTTTTCTACTTGATCTATAGTCAAATTGTTGCACGACAAACAAAACTCTTCTTTTAATTGTAGTTGATAAGCATTTTCCAAAAATTGATTTAATGGAATCCATGCGTCCTCATGGAGTTCATTGAAATCTAAGAAATTTACTTTTGTACAGACACCGCATTGAATTAATTCTGAGTTTTGAACTTTTTTGGGATTATTGGAGACTTCCTTCTTTAATTTTTTATCAACTTGTTCTAGAAGCAAGGATGAATTTATGGGTTCTTCAATTAAGCCCCAAATACCTCTATTGAGACACTTAACTGCAAATTCGAAATTTTTAAATTTAGTTAAAACAAAAATTCCAATTTTTGGCTTCACAAGTTGAAACTCATCAATAATATCAATGCATGACTCAGAATCAATCTGTTGACTGAGAACAACAATATCAATGTCGTTTGCAACAAAGACATCCCAATAATTAGTTTGCGAATTAACAGAATGAATTTTGTGACCCAAAGGCTCGAAATACATAACCAATTCAGCTAGGGTCTCCAAACTATTATCAATGCAAAGTATTTTTAGGTTCATTTTAGGATTAATTTTAAACTAAGATTTACCCTGATTTTGAACAACCTGTTGTAGTTCTGATGCCATACGAGCCAGTTCTGCAGCGGCCCTTTGGCTGTCACTAGCACCCTGCGTTGTGCTTTCTGCAGCTTGCGCCACACCGGCAATATTGTTGGCAATCTCAGCAGTTCCCCGGCTGGCATCTTCAACATTACGACTCATTTCATTGGCTGTGGCGGTCTGCTCTTCTACCGCGCTGGCAATGGTGTTTGAGATATCATTGATCTTGTTGATGACACCACTGATCTCGCCAATAGCTGAAATCGCACTCTTTGTATCTCCTTGAATAGCAGAGATACGGTTGCTGATGTCTTCCGTGGCTTTACCTGTTTGGTTCGCCAGTTCTTTAACTTCGTTGGCGACCACGGCAAACCCTTTACCGG
>JBLFWU010000058.1:0-17949 GCA_047610985.1 Nitrospinales bacterium
CCGGTAAAGGGTTTGCCGTGGTCGCCAACGAAGTTAAAGAACTGGCGAACCAAACAGGTAAAGCCACGGAAGACATCAGCAACCGTATCTCTGCTATTCAAGGAGATACAAAGAGTGCGATTTCAGCGATCGGTGAGATCAGCGGTGTCATCAACAAGATCAATGACATCTCAAACACCATTGCCAGCGCGGTAGAAGAGCAGACCGCCACAGCCAATGAAATGAGTCGTAATGTTGAAGATGCCAGCCGAGGAACTGCTGAGATTGCCAACAATATTGCCGGTGTGGCGCAAGCTGCAGAAAGCACAACGCAGGGTGCCAGTGACAGTCAGAGTGCCGCTGCAGAACTGGCCCGCATGGCTGCAGAGCTACAACAAGTGGTGGCTGAAAGCCAAAAATAAGAAGAACTTTTTCTGGGCTTTATCCCGCTTAAGAATTTACCCGTTCCTCCAATGGGGGGAACGGGTTTTTTTTGTTCTAATTTTGGGTCCCTTTCTACTTTCAAAAATAAAGAATACCCCTCATCTCCCTCGAGTTTAGCTATCGCTATGACCTAGCGAATACTTTCCATTCTACGACTCAATTTATAGCATCCGCTCTTTTATTTGTTCGATTATTAAGCAGAGTTGCTTTTGTATTTCTGAGACTTTCTACTTTAACTATTTATTGAATAAGTACTTACTGAATCTCCCTTAAAATTGGCACGCAACTTGTAATCCCTTAATTAAGTTCCAATTAGAAAGGTCTACCGCCTCCCAACAACCCAAGGGAATCATGAACAAAATTGAATCTATAAAATCCGAGAAAGATGGACTGGAAATAAAAGAAGACATAGCTCGATTCGCAAAAGAAGGATGGGAAGCTATCAGTGAAGACGATATCCAACGTCTCAAATGGTATGGGCTCTTTTTGCGTAATCCGACTCCGGGTTATTTCATGCAACGGGTAAGGATTCCAAACGGGATTTGTTTTTCGCATCAGGTAAAATCTTTGTGCAACATTGCAAAAAAGTTCGGCAATGGCATCATCGATATCACTACCCGTCAGCAGGTGCAGTTACGCCATTTAAAAATTGATGATGTCCCTGAAATTTTTAAAATTCAAGAGGAGGTTGGTCTTACATCGATTCAAACGGGTTTGGACAATATAAGAAACATTATGGGTTGTCCCGTTGCAGGATTAAGTCCAAAGGAAAAGGTAGATGCCTATTCACAGGTCAAGGCGTTGACCGAACATATATCCGGAAATTCAGAATTCTCGAATCTGCCACGCAAGTTCAACATTGCTATTACGGGTTGTACTGATGACTGTGTGCATGCAGAAACCCAGGACCTGGCATTGGTTCCGGCTCTCCAGGAGTTAGCTGGCAATCCCGTTCATGGTTTCAATATATTAGTAGGAGGTAAATTAGGTTCCGGCGGTTACCGCATTGCCACTTCTCTAGATGTTTTTGTTATGCCGGAGGACGTTGTGAAAATTTGTTCGGCTATCATTATTTTATTTCGCGACCATGGCAATCGAGAGGTGCGCAGTAAAAACAGGTTGGCTTTTCTCATTGAAGACTGGGGCGAAGAAAAATTCCGTACAGCTTTGCAGGAGAAGCTAAACGCCTCTTTAATCCCTGCCGGAGTGGATTTAAGGAGCAACGAAAAATCAGAACACATTGGTGTTTACCGACAAAAACAGGCGTCGATGAACTATGTCGGATTAAAAGTTCCAGTCGGAAGAATTCACGCGGATAAACTACAAGGCATCGCTAGCATTGCAGAAAAATATGGAAATGGTGAAATACGTTTCTCGCATTCTAATTCTCTTATTATTCCTAATGTTCCGGATCAAAAACTCGGTGACTTGCTGGTAGAATCCCTTATTAAAGAATTTACTTATCATCCTTCCAGCGTCATGCGTGGACTGGTGAGTTGCGTTGGCATAGATTATTGCCACTTAGCTACAATCGAAACCAAATCTAGAGCTTTACAGGTAGCGGCGGAGTTGGAAGGCAAGTTGCCAGACACGGCGCCTATAACCATGCATTGGTCGGGGTGTCCAGCTAGCTGTGGCAATCACCTTGTCGCCGATATCGGATTACTCGGCAAAAAAATTAAGCGTGGAAAAGAAGTTGTGGATGCCGTGGATATTTATATGGGCGGGAGAACAGGAATAGACCCTAAGCTTGCAGTAAAAGTTCTGGAGGATATCCCATGCGACGAGCTGGCGAAAGTTCTGGAGTTCGTAGTTCCATTTCATACACGCGAAAAAATGCATCCTATAAAAGGCAAGAAATATAAGCGCAACTGGAAGAAGGCTCCAGCTAGAAAGAATTCCGAGACGATATTTGTAAATGAGGCTGCCGATAAAAATTCGATTGAACCTAATTAGAAAGGAAACAAGTCATGTTTGAAACAGATATTGAAAAACTGGCTGCTACTTCTGAAAGAAAAATCAAACTGATGAACCAATTTCCTCCAGGTTATTTAGCGTTGTCGGCCCTGGCAGGAGCTTATCTTGGATTTGGAATCGTTTTAATATTTTCCGTCGGCGCTCCATTAGCTGGAACTCAATTTGCTCCTTTCATGAAATTGATCATGGGAGTCAGCTTTGGTGTGGCCTTAAGCCTGGTTATCTTTGCAGGCTCCGAATTATTTACTGGCAACAATATGGTCTTTGCCATCGGAAAATTAAAAAATCGAGTGGGAATGGGTCCTATCATCAAGTTGTTTGTCTTCTGTTTCGTGGGAAACCTTCTGGGATCAATCCTTCTGGCTTGGTTGGTTGTGCAGGGCGGAAGCCTTTCACTAGAGGCTGAAGCATTGATCCTCAAGGTGGCGGCGATGAAAATGGCACTGGGTGCTAAAGAGGCTTTTTTTCGTGGAGTTTTATGCAACTGGTTAGTATGCCTTGCGGTGTGGATAGTTAACCGAAGTGAAGATGACACGGCGAAATTGATTATGATTTTCTGGTGCCTGTTCGCTTTTATTGGAAGTGGATATGAGCATAGTATCGCTAATCAATCCTTAATGAGCCTTGCGCTATTTTTTCCTCATGGTGCGGAAATTTCTGTAGCCGGGTTCATACATAATCAAATATTTGTTACAGCAGGCAATATGGTAGGTGGTGGTCTGATGGTCGGTATGGTGTATGCGTTCACTCAGTCGCCACTGACTTTTGAATCGCAAAAAAATCGACTGGATCCAATAGTACAGAAGGAAGGATGAAGGAACCCACTCTTTGAAATCAAGTGAATATTTTTTACAATCGGCAAAAAGGTGATCTCATGAAAACATGACTCGAAAAGGTGTTGGTATTGCTTTCTCCTTTCTCTTATAATACCTCGCAATTCCACTTGAGACTCTTCATGAAGAAATATAATTTTCTGATTTCAATACTTCTGGTTTTGGTTTTGTTTGGTTGCCCGCCGCCAAAGTCTCAAAAAAAAATGCCTCGAATTTTTTTATTGAGCAACACATTGGATGCGGGTATCGAACCTTCGTTTATCATCACCGATGATTTCAATCGTAATCAAAAGTTGGACCTTGTTGTTGTCAACAGCGGGGGACATTCTTTCTCTTTTTACAAAGGGAATGGAGACGGGTCATTCAATGAACAACTGGTTTACAAAACAGGCCGAGGCCCAATTTGTCTTGCTGCGGAAGATTTCAATAAAGATGGATATAAAGATATTGCTGTTCTCAATTATGAAGATCAAACAGTACAGATATTTTTAAATACAAAGCTGGGGAGCTTCAAAAAAACCAGTGAGATCCTAAAACCGGGAAAAATCCCCATCAATATGATTTCAGGGGATTTCAACAATGATGGTAGCCCTGATATTGCTATTACCATGCGCTTTTATCAGGTGGTGATTCTTTTAGGTAAAGGCAATGGGTTTTTCAAGGAACCGGTTACAATCAATGTAAATGGCCAGCCCACGGGAATTGTTATAGGCGACTATAACAAGGACGGTAATATGGATATTGCAGTAGGACTTGCCGGCTCTGGAAATACGGGAGTGCAAATTCTATGGGGCAAAGGCGATGGAAAATTTGATAGCTCAAAAGTTTTTAAGGGCGGCAAACAACCGCTCACCGTTGTAAATATTGATGTCAATAACGACGGATATCTTGATCTAGTTACATCAAGCAATTCATTGCACGCCTTAACGACACTGATCAACAATAAAGACAAGACCTTTACATCGCTCCGCGATTTTGCTTCAGGAAACTTTCCAAAGTTTGTGGTAGCCGCCGATTTTACTGGAGATGGATTTGCGGATATTGCCGTATCAAATGCGACTGATGACCAGATATCGGTTTCCTTGGGAAAGGGAGACGGCACCTTCACCTACCCGCCTATTTATCACCATGTCAATGAGCACCCGCAGGGTATGGCGGTGGGCGATTTCAATGGCGATGGATTGATTGATATCGCCACTTCCTGCCGCGATAAAAATAGGATCGATATTCTTACAAAGAAAAACATGATCAACCCAAAACCCAATCCAATTGTTCAGAAAACCAGCTAAGCTAGATAGGAATTTTTAAATACTTACGGATGAGCTTTCGACAGGTTGTATGCGGCCTTCTGGGTAGATGTAACTGATGTTTGCAGGTTCAATCAAATGTGCAACCTCCAAAACATTCTGAAACCCATCAAGGTGGTTGTTTGCTACGGGGATGAGCACAAGGTCATAGTGCTGCTCTTTAAGCTCTTGTATCAGTTCAGGAGTAAACGATTCGGTGGCAAAAAATCCACTGCCATAAGAATAAAACTCTCCCAATCCGGATACGTCCTTTAAGTCGTTTAATGAAATATCCTGACCTAGAATATCGGCCTTATTTTTAGGATGAAGGTTTTCCAGAATTAGCCGGATCATCCAGCTTCGTACACATCGTAAAACCAGAATTCGTGATCCCGATGGAATGATTGATACATTCGTGTTTTCTGCAAAAGCTTTTGCTTGTGCCTTGCCTTTTCCCAAGTCGAACGCGTTCAGGGCATTCCTAAAGCTAGCCTGAATTTCTTCTGCCGGATAATGCGGGTAATTGACAACAACATGTCCGTTGCCGTCGAAACCTTCCCAATCATTAGATTGAGGGATTAATGATTCTTCGATGCAAGAATTATAGAAATCGGTACCGGGTTGCGGTGTATTAATAGAAACCTGAATTTCATCCAACCAACCTTTTCCAGCCAGGTCGTATATCAGATCAACCGTTTTCTGGTCTTCATCTTTGTCAGAACCTAGCCCACCAATACTGATGGTGCCGTAAAAAAGCATGCCGATACTTTTCCCGTATTCGACCATATTCTTTAATTTTTTCAGATCATGTTTTTTCCCCAATGTCATTTTTTCTGCTACACGATCGCTTCCTGTTTCGATTCCAAAACGGATTTTGTAATACCCGGCTTCACGCATTTCATCCATGGCCTCTTCATCCAGAGATGCGTATTCGCACATAGCTTCATATTTCAGATCTTGCAGGCCCGCCTGCCGTATGGCCTTTGCCAGAGAGATATTAAAACTTTTTTTAATATTGTGGACTTCCTCATCGAAAAATACGCCTTCCATTTCAGGATATTTTTCATGCAGGGTTTGAATTTCTTCTACGACGTGAGCTACATTTCGGGGGCGCCAGTTGAGTTCGTCATAATAAAGAGTTGCTGCAGCGCAAAAATTACAACGGCGTGGGCAGCCTCTTGATCCGTACATTTGAATTTGTTTATATCGGCAGTTTGGCTCATGATAATCGATGCGGCTGACATCGTCATCTTCCGGGAAAGGCAATCGGTTTATGTCTATCAGTTCTCCACGGTCATTAGGATAGATACCGGCAATTTGTTGTGGGTTCTTACCTTGAACTAGATCAAGAACGGCAAATTCATATTCCCCAATACATACATGGTCCGCGATTTTCGAGACTTCTTCAGGGTGTGCCATGGGGTGCTGTCCGGCAAAAATAAGCCGGGTGCCAAAACTCTCCTTGAGTGTTTTGGCAAAGCGTAAGTCCTCGCGAATCGTTCGCGTGGAACTTTCCATGATCAGCCAGTCCGGCTTACCTGCATGTTGCAGATACGTTTCAACATCCCATCCGCGCAATACGCCATCGAGAAACTTTATATTATGAGAGGTATCTCTTTTTAAAAGCGAAGAAGTGTAAGCCAGTTGCCAAGGGTAATAACCGCAATTGGTGAAGTTTTTTACGCCCAAAGACCAACGCGATGGAACGTGTACCATATGGTACCCATCTCGATCCACTCCTACCGAATTGGCAACAAGGATATCCATTTATTTAAACCCGAACCTTTATGGGTTCACGAACCGAGGGGGATGGTGCAAGTACAGATTTGGTAGAGGTGTGTTTTTTTCTGAATAGCAGACGAAAGAACCATTCACCTATTAACGCCAGGGTTATGATAATAAATAGAATAGAAGTTGCGATGTAGTTGATACCAACCCAGAAAAAAGATGTTTTTTCCATGAAGGATTTTTTTGTGGCTGTGGAACGAGTAACTTCAACAAAAGTTCCTCGAGAATTATAACCACGCACGCTTTTTGCTTTGGCCGCTAAAGCGAGAAGATCAACATTGGCATAACCCAATCCGTGATCAATATTGTAAAGAGAAACGGCAAGATCGAAATTCATTTCCTGCAATCTGCGAATGTTTTCCTTTCCGTAACTAGAGACGTTCATCCGGCGCTGGTCGGGAATAATCAAGACCTCATTGACTTTTTGGTCTTGCTCCATCGATTCTTTGACCGATTGCGGTAGCAGAACCGTTATATGACAACCGGGGAACTCTTCTTGCAAAGAAACCAGCGTCTGATCGAGGATACGGGTGGCTGATCTAATGACCAGAATTTTTTTAGGTTGTTTTTCCATTATTCAGCCGGGAATATGGGCGCGTCCAAAATCGCCTGGGTTTTCTAGATCAAAAACTTTCCCTTCGATATTAACGGCTACCAGTTTTTGTATCCCCGATTGTTTGGCAATGGCTTTAATCTCTGAGTACCCGTTACCGGAAATGTTATTGAAAGGGATTACGCCTAATGAATAAGATTTCTTTCGCAATTTCCCCACCATGCTATCCGGGAACGTTTTCTGATTGAAATGAGTGTCTCCATATAACAGGACTTCGCTGATATTCGGATTTTTACGCAATTCGGGTTCAACAGCCGGTTGCGCAAGAACCGTCACCGGTTTTTTGAACTGTTTGTGAAGCGAGTTAACCACATCATGAATCTGTTTCATCCTTGAGCTGCGAAACAAAATAATTTCGCCATCATTATTGAGTTCAACGGATTTAAAATTATCCTGCGCTGTCGCTTTATAGCGTTGGTTGAAACCAACTTCATATAGTTTTTCTGCCTCGCGGAAATTAGCCATAATTTTCTCTGCCGGATATTCAGGTCGATTGACCACAACATGGTTGCCGCCATCAAAATGTTTCCAGTCTAGATCTTTAAGGTGCCCCTGTTCTTTCATATGATTGAAAAAAGGAGTTCCGGGCTGGGGTGTGCTTATGGATAGCTGGAACCGCCATAATAATTCGCGATCCAATAATTCACGAATCAAGTCGAGGGTTCTCTTGTCGCAGTCGTCGGTCGACCCTTCGCCGCCGAAAGTGAATGTTCCGTAAAACTTCAAGCCTATATTGGTTCCATGTTCCATCAATTGTTTCAATTTCGGAACATTAAATTTTCTTTGCAGTTCCATACCCTTGGCAGCGTGTTCGCCAGCTGTTTCGATTCCGAGCCGCACCATGTAATAGCCCGCGCCCTTCATGTTGTCGAGCACTTCTTCATCCATCGGCCATTGACCACACATGACATCGTATTTCAAGTCATCGAGTCCGTTTTCGCGAATGGCTTTGGTCAATTCGAGAATATATTTCTTGCTACCGTTATGAACTTCTTCATCAAAGAAAATTCCTTCCAACTGTGGGTATTTTTCTCGCAGCGTTTGTAATTCGTAGACTACATTTTCCGGGTTTCTCGGACGCCAGTTGGGGCGTTGATAAGAAATATTCCCACACACGCAAAAGGTGCAAGACAATGGGCATCCGCGTGAAGCGTAAGCCTGAATTTCCAAATATTCGCTAGAAGGCTCCCCTGGCATTCCATAATCGAGACGCGACACATCATCGTCCTCGGGTAAAGGCAGGTTGTTGACATCCAGTGGTGGACGGATGTTGGTGTTCGGCCACAGACCCATGATGTCCTGATGATTTTTGCCCTGCAAAATATCGAGGACAACCATTTCGTATTCACGCAGGATCACAAAATCGGCATATTCGCTGACTTCTTCTGGAAAGGTTGTCGGATGAGGACCGCAAAATATAAGTTTGGTACCAAACCGGCGTTTGATTTCGATACCAAATCGACTATCTGCATCAATAGTACGCGTGGCACAATCCATAACTAAATAATCAGGAGCAAATTCGGAAATCTTCTCGACGAATGCATCGTGATCTAGTTTATCTAGACAACCATCAAAAAACTTGACCTCGTGGTCTGTGTCTCTTTTTAAGATAGAAGAGCAATAAGCCAGCTGCCAAGGATAGTAAGTAAATATGTTAAGGTCTTTGGTACTATTGGTCCAACGGCTTGGCGAATGAATCATGGCATAGCCATCAGCATCGATTCCAACGGAGTTACAAACGGCAACTTTCATATATTTCCTCTGCGCCAGCGTGACGCTGGACTCATTAGATGGATACAGTAGCTTGAATGCTCTTTTTTCCTGAACCGGAAAGGACGGGTTCTCTATCAAAAAGAGTCTAAAACTCATAACGGTTGAAATCAAATAAAACTTTACCTATAAAGGCTTTTGGGATGTTTATTAAGTTGTTTTCCACCTTCTAACGGGGGATTTTTGTGCAGTAACTCCTTTCCCTGTTTCGTCTTGACAAGGTAGGGTCAACTTGCAAAGATACCGACCTCAATTTGACGCGAACAATCAGGAGGAACTATGGAAAAAACGGAGCAACCGGCGAAAGAACCTAAATCTGGTTTTTTTGCCCGCCTTAAATCAGGATTACAGAAAACACGTTCCAGCCTTGCTGGTGGATTAGAAAATATCGTTCAGGGCAAGGCAAAGGTAGGCCCAGAATTACTGGAAGAACTGGAAGAAACTCTCCTCATTGCCGATGTTGGAATGGAAACCACCACCTTCATTCTGGAAGATTTGAAAAAAGATGTGGCGCAAAATCGCATTCGCAGCAATGACGAAGTTTTGCAACAGTTGAAAGGACGAATGATCGAAGTCCTTTCACAGAATATCAATCCGATATCATTCACCAAAAACAAACCCCTAGTTATTCTGATGGTGGGTATCAATGGATCAGGAAAAACCACGACTATAGGAAAGCTAGCGCAAAGATGGAAGCTAGAAGGTAAAAAAGTTTTGCTAGCCGCAGGTGACACATTTCGCGCCGCTGCCATCGATCAATTACAGGTATGGGCCGAACGTGCAGACATAAACTGCATCAGCCAGAAAAGCGGCGCCGACCCTTCAGCGGTCGCCTATGACGCTGTTCAGGCCGCCGTAGCAAGGGATATGGATGTGGTGCTCATCGACACAGCCGGGCGACTGCAGACCAACCAGAACTTGATGGAAGAACTCAAAAAAATAAAACGGGTTATAGGCAAAGTGTTGCCCGGAGCGCCTCATGAGACATTACTCGTTCTTGATGCCACTATCGGGCAAAACAGTATTTCGCAGGCAAAACTTTTTCACGAAGCAATGGAGTTGGATGGATTTGTAATGACGAAGCTGGATGGTTCGGCAAAAGGCGGGGTGTTGCTGAATTTATCAGGCGAATTAAAACTACCGATTCATTTCATTGGCATAGGGGAAAAGGCCGAAGACCTGCAGGCATTTGATCCGAAAAACTTTGTTGAAGCGTTAATCTCCGGTTGAAAAACCTTCTTCACTCTCTTCGTGCCAGTTCTCGCTGCCTTTATTCTGAATTATCTCAAACTGCTTCTGAACAATGTATCGATGAATCAATTCCCGATCATCATCACTCATCTCATCGTAATAACGGAAACGAAAAAGCCTAGCATCTTCATTGCCAACTATTGACATAAGAAATACTTCTGTGCGGATGATGACAGGCTCGTCTAAGGGTAGAACAAACAATGCTGACATCGGTTCGCCGCAGCGGATGGTACCCGACTCGATGAGTCTACAACTAAATCCACTTGCACTCAGGTCTTCGATTGTTGTGCAAAAAACCTGCTCGTCCTGCATGGTCAGGCAAAGGTCGAGCGGTTGAATTTTATCGTGCGGGAGTCTGTAGAAATCTCTTCTATCGGTGGTTGTATCCGGGTTTGCAGATTTAATTCGAAAAAGCTTTTTGATCCATTTTTCAATGGGGCTAAAAGCCGACTTTAAAGAGGTTTCCCGATCATGTTCGCTCAGCATGTCTATGTCTTCCTTTCAACTCAACAATATTTCCTGCTATCAAAGTAAGTTTCGGCAGGAAACGAGAAGACCTTTAGTTTTGACTGTACGAAAAAAGCGAAAAAGTAATTAAAAGAATTTAATGAGGGTCAGGGAAGTTGCAAGACAGGGGTGTAGGGCTCTTTGTATTCGCGTTGCCACCAGTTACCCGTTTTTCCTTTGGTTTCTGTGTCGGTGAACCAGTAATCGTAGACCACGGCCTGAATGTATTTCGGAGGCTTTTCGGGGAACGGATTACTGGCTAACAAATCGAGTACCGGTGGAGAACCTTGTAGGAGACGAGTTATAAACTGGATCAGCCACGGATTTCTTTCATAATTGCTGAGTGCTGCGAACCACATTTGCCAATCTAGTCGTGGCTGGTGCGGGGCGATAAACGCCGGAGCGTCGCTTAACTTTCCCGGCTTCCATTTGAACTCATAAGCTTTCCATTCCTGACCGTCGTTACTGCCCTTTATAAAAATTTCGGGCCGCGAAGTGGTCATCACTGCGAATAGACCATAACGATTTACAATGTGAAACGGACGAATAGTATTCACCGTCGAAATGAAAATAGATGGATAACTCACCGGACTGACAAATAGTGGGATAATATATAAAAGGATGCTGATCGCCAGTATCCCCTGCCCCATTCCTTCTACGAACCATTTCTTCCATTCAGGTATGCCGCTTCGGGTTTCTTTAAAAGTCATTTGCCATTTTTTCGGGATACATTTTCTGAGTTGTGCATCATTGAAAAGTAAAATGCAAAAGGCAATCGTTAGAATATTAAAGAAACAATAATTTCCTGTTACTAAAATCAGTAACTGAAAAAACATTAAAACAGAAGCTGCCACATATCGAATTCTCCCCGGGCCAAAAATCAAAAACGGCACACCCAACTGGATTATGAAAACCGCGACAACCGAATACTCCTGAAACTCCTGCGGTAGCTGGTGTGCATACCAACCTATCCATGTTGGTAGGGGTTGTGTTTCATAATGATATAAGAGTGCGGAAAGGTCTTTCCATGTGGGGTCGCCACTGGCCAGTTTCACCCATCCGGATGTGAACATGACGCGAAAAAGCAAAAACTTGAAAAGCAGAAGCACCCATGGGGACGGCGGTGGTTCATTCGCTAATTTGGGTCGCCATTTTAGAGGTGCCAGGAAAATAGCCAAAAACCCTGCTTCCAATAATAGAGTGTCCCATTGAAATCCGAGAAACTGTTGGCCCACATTAAACAAGGAAAGGTAAAACAGCCATAATATGAAAAGTCCGAGCGCCGGGGCTATGCCTGCCATTACCAGGAGAGATATTGCTGCTCCAGCCAGGCAGATAAATTTTAAAAATCCGTCTCCCGCTTCCAGCCAGAATAGGGTGGGTAATTTCCAAGCCCGTTCTGCCCCCATTTGTGACTCCACTTGCTGGAGAAAGCTTTGTGCCGGAAGAATGCCCTCCTTGCCTATCAGACCCTCAATTTGGCTACCTAAAGAGGAGAAAGCGATGAAATAGACCAGTCCCAATATAATGATGAAAAAACGCCTTGCCAGGTGCGAGGTCGGGCGACCCAAGGTGGTCCCCCAAATACATCGGGTGAGGAAACTGAAGAACTCTCGATTGTTTGCCACCTGACGGTATACCCATTCCGATATTGGAGCAAACCCCGGTATCTTTTCATAGGCCGATAGCGGCAGTTTGTGAATGGAGGTAGCAAGAGCCTTAAAAACCCCTTTTGCCCCAGAATCGTAGGTACCATCCGGATATATCAGGTATATCGCTGAATCAAATTTTTCTGGGGCGATCTGAGGATATTTGGAAGCCACATCCTGAGAGGGCTTGTAGACCACCTGGTCTTCGGTAATGTGTTTCCAGCGGTGAACCCAGAACGTGCAAAATCCGCATGCTCTATCATAAACCAATACCGGCCGCTGATCGTTAATATCCAAACTATCCCCCAAAAGGTTTTCTGACATTATACCTGCTATTTTACAACTATTTGGGCTCAAACCCGAGTCGACTGATCTTCCTTATTTTTCGTCAAAAAAAGATTAATAGTTTCGAGCGGTTCGGGCTTGCGTTCCGGCCCGACCTGATATACTTTCTTTAGTTCTATATTATTTTCAGGAGCCTGTTTCTCTATACGCGCCTGAGCGTTGACCCAATTTCCCAGGAACGATTAAATGGTAGATTTTACGCGTGAAGAAGTTGAAGCTGCTATAGCAGAATATGCTGCAACCCTCGTTGAGGAAGAAGACGAGTTCATCGATGACGATGAAGAAGAAACTGAAGAGTCTGAAGAAGAAGAGGGAGCAGAGCCTGAAGAAGAAGAGGCTGAAGAAGAAGCCGAAGAAAAATCCACTGAAGCTTCCGAGCCTTCAGAAACTTCTGAACTTTCTGTCCCTGAAGAAGAACTGGAAATATTAGACGACCCCAAAGAAATTTTTGAAGGTAAAGACTTATCGGGGTTGGATTTATCCGATATCGATTTTCAGGGTATCAGCTTAAAAAATACCAACCTGAAAGCAACTAATTTATCAGATAGCACCCTGTCTAACTCGAATATGGATCAAGTTGATCTGAGCGATGCGAACCTAAGCAATGCTGAAATGGAGAATGTAAGCTGTCTGGAATCAACCGCTACAAATGCAAACTTTACCTTAGCCAATATGCAAGGGGCAAAGTTTCTTGGTTGCAATCTTTCCGGATCAAACCTCGACAGTGCCAACTTAAGAAAATCTATATTTCTCGAAGCCAATCTCTCAAAATGTAACTTGAACGACGCCGATCTTAGTAATTCGGATTTCTCTCGTGCTGACATGAACCACGCCACCATTGTCGAGTCTAATCTAAGTCGTGGCCGTTTTAATGGAGCCAATTTGGAGTCGGTGGATTTTACTGATTCGCGCCTAAGTATGGCCGTATTTTTTGAAGCCAATTTTAAAAATGCCAATCTGAACCGGGCCCAAGTAAAGGGTGCCAAACTTGCCGGTGGCTCCTTTGAAAATACGAGCCTGCCTCGCGCAGATATTACGGGAGCTGACCTGACCGACGCAAAATTTCTGAACTCCAATTTAAGTCGCGCCAAATTAAATGGAGCTATTCTACGTAGAACTGATTTAAAGGGATCCGATCTGACAGAAGCCGATTTGAGTATCGCCGATTTAACAGGTGCCAGCCTGATAGAAGTGAAATTGATCGGTGCCAACATGGAAAGAATTAAACTCAATCAAGCAAAGCTACCTGGAGCGCTGCTATGTGGTGCGAAAATGAACAAAGCCAAATTGGCGCAAGTCGATCTATCGAAAGCCGACCTGAGCGGTGCCAACCTGACAGGAGCCGATCTCACAGAATCTAATTTGCAAGATTGTGACCTGAGCCGCGCAAACCTGACTGAGGCGATTTTGCAAAAGGCCAACTTGAAATCTACTTTCTTAATAGGTGCAAATCTACAAAAAACAGACTTAACGGAAGCGAACCTGGAAGGGGCTAATATCTCGGGTGGAAAATTAGGCAAGGCAAACTGCCAAAAAGCCAACTTGAAAAATGTCGACCTCCAGCGCTCTGATCTCGAATATGCAGACTTTACCCAAGCAAATCTGTCAGGAGCAAATCTTACCGGCTCCAAGCTCGTAGATGCTCACTTTAAAAATGCCGATTTGACAGGGGCTGACCTGAGTCTGGCAGATACTACGGATGCCGATTTTTCAGATGCGAAAGGTTACAATTCCTGAGATACTGCAATGTATAAGGAAGCATTTAAAAATTAAAATTCAATAATTTTAAACTCCTGTTATGAATAAAATAATTTTCTCATTGTTTGCTCTTATTCTGACACTCAATTTTGCGAGTCCTGCTCAATCTTCTTCTTTCAAAAAAAACATAATTAAGGGAGTCAATTTCCTTGATGACATTGAAGAGGTCGAATGGTACAGGGTCGAGGGGAAAAGCCTGATCATAGGTTGGAAAGGGGTTCCAAAGGATCTCCAGCATACCAATCGTAGAGCCGCCATACGTGGCAATTTAGCAACTGGGCGCGAAGTACACGTTTGGGCCGTACGCCATACGCAGAAAAAATGGCGGGTAGGAAGCGGAAAATCCTATATTTGCTTTGTCTCAGCCATTAACGGTAGAGTCAAAAATGGAAATTGTAAACGTTAATTATTTAAGCCTTTAAATGATTTTTTGCATCTAAATAGCATGCAACTTATATCTGCAAATTATGAGTAATTCATCTAAATTAATAAATTCATTTTCTTACAGAGTTCCCAAAGCGCAACCGTTGACTCTCAAAGAAGTTCTTCAATTAAGAGATGGTATGGAAATCACTAGAAAGCCAAATCCCGCGTTTCCACATACAATTGACTTACTACCCATTTCACTAAACATCAACCACCTTAATTCTTTAAATTAATTCTACTCCAATTAATAAAATGGAAAAACTAGAAGCCGTTCAAAAAGTTTTAAAATTCAGCACTCCCGTACGCGAATGGTGCATTAATGAATTCTCCGTTCATTTTGATGATTTCGACGAGCAAAATGTAGATGATTATGATTCAGGCGGTTATGGAGATATAGCCGATGAAATTCTCGAACGCGGGTTGGACGAGCAAATTATTGAAGAAAATGATTTAAATTAAGTCTCGAAAATTCCCGACGTACCTGACCTAAAAGATGCAGAAATATTTTAAAATTGCATTTTTTACTTAGAGATTCCCACCCCTCGCATATAGAAAAAACAAACACCACATGGTTCTTGACCTAATGAGAAAAAGCGTCTAACTTAGAATTTCAATAACACTTTTAGTTAAAGTAAGCTCATGAATTCTGACTTATCAACAAAAAAAATTCTGGTTGTCGATCACTCCAAGGTCATTACCAAAATCATCAAAAACTTCCTTTCTAAATCCGGATTTGAAACAGGAAATATTTTTTGCGCAGAAACAAAAAACCAAGCCATGATGATGATGGGGCTGGAAAATTTTGATCTTATTACCTCAGGAATTCATTTAAGCGACTCAAGTGGAATAGACCTCTTAAAGGAAATTCGAGGCAATGGCGATGAAACAAAGAAAGACATTCCTTTTTTAATTATAAGCTCAGAAGAAGAAAAAATTTACTTTGAAGAGCTAAAAACCCTTTGCAGCAGTGGGTTTTTAAATAAACCTTTTACCCAACAACAGATCAAAGAAGTTTCATATAGAGCTTTAAACTATAAAAACTCAAACGAAAATGCTCCACCCCCAAATTCTACAGAGAAATCTAATAAGCTTGACGAAAAACCAATAATTCCAGAAAAAGTGATCGAGCCATTTGTTAGAAGCACCATTGAAGCAATGGAGCAGTATATGGCCGATGCAAGCCCCACCGAATGCAAAGGAGATGAAATCCTGAATGGATATTTCAGTTCCTGGGTAGACCTTATGGACTCTGAAAAACGAGTTCAAATGAGCTTAATTATTAATTTCCCTAAAAAAGTAGCTTGCGATATTTACGAAGGAATTTTTGGAGAGGTCGATCTTGATCAGGTGTGCGGAGTTGTTCAGGAATTAGTAAATATTTTAGGTGGAATTGTTAAACCAAAAATCGCAGATTATACTTCAGAAATTATGGAACTGGCCTATTGGGGGGAAGAAGCTCCAAGTGTAAGCGGTGCTTTAAATCTCGATCTCGGGTTGCCCGAGTCCAAAATGGGTGAAGGCCATACTTTGGATATGGATATCGAAAACCTGCCTAAGATTATGGTTCCTTTTGAATCCAAGGGTGAAGTTTTTTATCTGGTAGTTCTTTTTGAGAAATTTTAAAGCCATGGAATCAGAAAAAGCTTCTTGGCACATGAATTATATCGCCGGGTTGCAAGCGAATATTTTCAGATAAATCCCCTTCAAAAATAACCCGGCCCATCTCAACAGAAATTATTTGAATTTCAGAGTTTCCACTGGCGGCTCTATTTTTTCGGTACACCTTGGTCCCTTCTGGCTTAGCTATATCTGTCAGCCCATTGGCCATTAAAATAGCATCCAACACCGTCATCCCCTCCTGGAAGCTGACCACTTGAGGTAACTTTATCTCTCCCATGATATTTATCCTGCCATCAAAGTTGTCATGGATAAAAACTAGATCTCCACTTTGCAGCCAGATATTTTGAGAAAAATCATCCTGCTTAACCAAAGCAAAAAAATCTATATTCAATTTTTTACCACTTCGAAGCAGATAAGAACGTTTTAAGTCGGCTTTTTCTGTAAAACCTTGCGCCAGAGCAAACAAATGCAGCAATGTAATGGGCCGGTTGACCTGATAAGAGTCGGGTTCATTGACCTCACCCGCAACTGATATTTTTATGCTATTGATTGTTTTTACGACCACGGTAACGATTGGATCGGTAATGAATTTTTTCAATCGGCCCGTTATTCTCTCTTTTAATTGTGCTGGGGTCAGCCCTTGCGCCAGAACATCTCCTATTAAAGGAAATGAGATGAATCCATCAGGGCGGACTGGCATGCTGGATTTCAAATCTGGATTCTCCCAAACAGAAATTTCAAGTTCATCTTCTGGACCAAAGACATAGGCTTTTTTTTGTGTCACAGACGAAGGAATAACGCGCACACCCTTTAGTTTTTGGGATTTGCTTTTCGTAGGGACTTTAGTTTTCTTAGCGGAAGTTTTATTTTTTGAAGGACTCGACTTTACACGGGTACGTGGTTTTTTTGCGGGAACTTTCTTTTTTAAAACTGGTTTTGCCTTGACAGCCGGGAAAAGATCATCCGCCTCAAGCACAAAAGGTCCCTTACTCTGCGCCATAAGAAAAGCGTTATCTGCTTTTTCAGATGCCTCAATTTGTCCATTTCCCAGCAACCCGATGATACAGCCTGCTAAAAAAATTATCCGACAACAACTCATCCTAAGAAACCTCCATATCTACTTGATAAATATACGATTATATCATAGCATAAAATAGAAAGGGTTAAGGTAATTTTCCGATTTGGAATAACCACCTTAATAGGAAATGCGGTAATAAAGGAGTTTAATATACTCATTAAACACCTGTTTTTTTCCACTACGAATTTTCCACCAACCCGGGTAAGGCACTCTAGGATCAGACGCAGGCTGAACGCGAAGAGCAATATCCATGTTCAAACTTTTTATCCCACGCTCATACACCCAATGCGAACGCCTGGTATGGAATGAAGAGGTAACCAGGATAAAACTCTTTGCTTTTAAGCGTTTCAATTGCTTAAGATTCATAAGAGCTTCGCCCCAAGTGCTATTTTCCCCAACAGCTTTTTCCGTAACAATCTTGTCTTCTGGAACCCCAAGTTTGATAGCATATTGTTTCATCGCAATATCGCTGTCCATTCCGGGATAATAAGGATAACCACTAAAAACGATCACCTTCCCCATCCCTTTGTCAAATATCCGTACCGCTTCTTCCATTCGATTACCGGTATGCGAGCCGGCTAAAACAACAATTGCGTCAGAGGGTACTAATTTGGTCTGGGAAATC
>JBLFWU010000059.1:0-17513 GCA_047610985.1 Nitrospinales bacterium
CCCTATCGATTGGAATCAGTGTAGCTTTGTATCGCTATTGCATAAAGATAACAGCTTTCTATTTAACTCAGTAATTTCTTTCTGACACTTAATCAATTCGTCCAACGTATATTTTAGCGTTTTTTTAGATGAGTGTGCAGTGCCACTTTCACTCGGGTTATGAACCTTTTTTTCGTAGCTATCGAGGTGTTCCATTTCGATTCCTCGTAAATTTTTTTGGGATCCGTTGTTTATGTTAGGCATTGTACGGTAGAATAGAAAAAACTGTTAATGTTTTTCTGAATATCCTTCCTCTCTCCTCAAAAACCTTTGTTTATTTGAATTTTACAGGTGCTTAGATATGGAGTGGACTTTTTTTCTGTTGGCGGGTTTGATCGTTTTAGCGGGTATGGTGGTGTTACCCGTTTTTTTCGGTGCGCCCTGGCACCCTCTTATGCCCTACACGATTCGTCGTATTCTAAATTTTGTCGACATAAGACCAGGGGAAACGATTTGTGATCTGGGTTGCGGTGAGGGCCGTGTATTGATAACTGCGGCGAAAGAATATTCCGCAAAAGGGGTAGGTGTTGAGATAGATCCGATCAAAGTCGGGTTGGCGCGGTTGCTTGCTAAATTTAAAAAGGTCGATGGACAGGTAAGCATTATCCGTGGAAATATTTTTGATTTTGATCCTTCGGATGCGGATGTTGTTTATCTTTATCTAACGCATCAGGCGATGGACAAACTGTTTCCCGAAATTTTAAAAAAACTAAAACCAACGGTGCGGATTGTTTCCTATCGATTTTGTATCCGCGGAATGACTCCAGAAAAAGTCAGTGCCGACAAAACCCTCTTCCTCTACCAACTCACTAAAGGCACGGAAATTAACAATTATACTTAGCTGCTCGCACAAGGTCCGATGGTAATGATTTTAGAAAAAATCAATCCAACCCTCCCCATACCCCTCCCTATGAAGGGAGGGGAAGATAAAAAATTCCTCCCCTCTCATGAGGGGAGGTAAGGAGGGGTGTGGGATCTTTTAAAATATCCGTAGAGAAAATTATTGTTAGGGGTTTTCTTCGCTACGGGGCTGAGCCCATTGGACGACTCCTTCCCAGACGTAGGCGGAGCGATTACCGCGTTTGACCACGAGCCAGTTTTTGTTGTTGAGTTTAATTTTGGTGCGGCGGACGAATTCCAGTTCGGCCCCCTTTTTCAGTTTTATAATTTTTGGGAAAACCGTTCCAGGTCCTTTTCTCAGAGAGACACCGTCTACCATCACTTTTAGAATCTTTTTAGGATCCACTGGCGGGCGAACGCTTTTTGGTGAAGTTTTTGCCATGACTTCAGCCGGTGCGACAGGTGGTGTTACTGAAGGGACCACGGGTGCATCGAGAACGGGAGTCGTGATTTCCGGCATTGTGATTTTTGGAGCCGGAATCGGTTCGGGTTTTACCATTGTTTTCGCGCCTGAGATTGCTGGTGCAGGCGGAGGAGACATTGCCGGGCTTTGCGGCATAGACGGTTTTGGAGCAACGGGCATTCTTGCGGGTCGTGCGGGTATTTTTTGTTGAGTTGGTGGTGGTAAAGAAGCCACGACCTCCCCTGGGGAATCTGAAAATTTTACGAAGATGGGATTAGACACGAGGTGATCCATGGAGTTGACGGACGCCTTAATGCGGTAATAAGCTCGGCCTTCCTGATCGTTACCGATATCTCTCCATGTCAATTCATAAGGTAAGGACACATTTTCCTGTTTTACCATTACACCGTTTCGGATGATTTGAATTTGCGCTGTTTTGTTCCCACCTTTTATAGAGCGCAATTTTATTTTTACCGCAGGGAAATCGGTTGAAGTTAGCTCTTGCCCAAGTGTCGCCTGTTGCCCGGTTTTTTGGTCTTCGACGAGAAACTCATCGAGAGACAGACGATTGTCATCGACTTGCCGGACGGAATACATCCGGCCTTTTCTTATAGCCTCAAAAAGGGAATCGCGATTTTTTTCGCGGACAAGGACGATGGTTCGTACCGACCCCAGTCGGTCACCATTTTGATCCTCACAAAGATAGTCGTTGCCGCCGTAACCCCACACCGGTTGTTCGCGTTGACCTTGTAAATATTCCATCAGCACCTGATCCCATTGTTGCCCTGCTTCTGCTTGTTGGATAGGGTGGTCGCCGACGACTTGGAATCCGGTATAGTTTTTTGTTTTCAGCAAATCATCAGGATAAGGAAGTGTTTCCAGACTAGTAGTTCCATGTTGACGGATGCCGGAGGGAGTATCCATATGGTTCCAGAACACCATCGCACCTTTCGAGTTCGCGTAGTCGATCATGTTTTGATAGGGTTGCATTCCCTGATCGCCGTGGTAAGCATCGAAAGGTGAGCTTCTAAAAGGATGATTGTTGATCATCAATAAAAGAAATAGAACCATTAAGGGGACGGTGAGTATTCGTGCGTAGCCCTTGTAAACCGCGCCAATGCTCACCATCAACAAGAACACTATGATGGCGAACTGTTTCAGCAAGGGGTCGGTATATTTTGAAGAGAGGTTGCTGTTTTGCAGAGGCAACTGCTCATATTCCTGCGCTGTAGGCAGGCCTACAACCATAAGGTGCTTGTCCCAGTTATGGGCTGTCAGATTTTTATCGTAATTACTGCCGGACCAGAAATAAAAGGGAATGGTTTCCACTCCGGGAATCAGAATAGTTTCCTTTATCTGTCGATCGTTGTCATTGACTTCGGAGATGAAGCCAGAAGCACTACGTCCAAGTACGGAAGGGCCTTCGGTCGCGCTTTTGAATATTCGTTCAAAGGGTTTGGTTCCGAACTCAATAGAATTTCTCGCATAGTCACCAAAAATAACGGCATCAATGCCCAGTCTTTCGGATTGATTACCTATATCTTTTATGGAAGCGCAACCCTCACTGAAATTGGTTTTAACGTCGGCGATTGTGTCAAGCTGGATGTAAATGGCAAAAGAAGAGGAAGGAAAAGCCAGAACCAGCCAGAAGACAAATAACGCGCCCCAGCGAAAAAATTTGGAATGTCTATACAGATAAGAAAGCATCAAAGCCCAGGTTTCTCCAAAACAACGAAAATTTTGAACAATCAAGCACACCCAAAAAATAATCGATTAAATTTGCTAATCTTATATTTTATAATGTCGTCAGGAAATATGATATACTTAAATGGTTGAGATTGCACCCCTTAGCTGGTTAAATGTGACGGCTGAGGGGAAGAAAAAATGGTGCATTTTTTATTCTTCCCGCAATGGTTTTGCAATCGCCAATTATTATCCCCTGAACGTGGGCTCGCCAATTTAAAATCTAATGGATAGAATTTTATGACAATTAGAATTCTTGTCGCTGACGACAGTATTACAATTCAGAAAATTGTTGCAATGGCTTTTGAAAACGAGGATGCCGAAGTTGAAGGTATTGGCGACGGACAAGAAGCCTTTGACAAGGTTCCAGATTTTAAACCCGATATCATTCTGGCAGATGTTGATATGCCCGGTCTTGATGGATTTGAATTGTGCCAAAAAATTAAAGGGAGTTCTGAGCTTGGGAATGTCAAAGTCTTACTTCTGGCTAGCGATTTTGAAGATTTTGACGAAGACCGTTTCAAGGAGTGCCAGGCTGAAAACCATATTTCAAAGCCCTTCAAGTCTGATGATATCGTTCAAATGGTAACACAGGTTATGACAGGGGAGAGTGCCGTAGAAACGGCTGTATTCCCAGATAGTGTTGAAGAAAAAGATGATGAGCCTAGCCTAGAGGAATTGCTGGAGTCTGTTGAAAGGCTTTCCACTGATTCCATGGGAATGACGGATGAACCAATAGAGGATATTCCTCCACCTGCTGAGCTTGTGGAATCTGTAGAAGAAGAGGCTGTCCCCCGATTTGAAGAACACCTGGAAGAAAATGTTGAAGAACCATCTGCAGCCATCGATAACGATATATTGAGTCAGATGATGCAAGATGTAGAAAACGAAATTAGCAGTGAACCTACTCCGATAGTTTCCAGCAATGACAATGTGTTAGAAGAGATGATTCAAGAGGTAGAAACCCATTTGGAAGAACAGGTTCCTGAGCCAGAGCTTGCGACTGAAGAGCCTGTTTTGGAAGAGCAGGGTAGTTTTGCGGAGGACCTTGAAGTTTATGCAGAAGTACGATCACAAAAAATGGAAAGCTTTGATGATCTCGATTCTGCGTTCAAAGAAATTATTTCAGGTGATGCAAAGCAGCCTGTCGAAATAAAAGAATCCGAGATGTCTATTTTGGGAGGTATTGTTCTTGAACCAGAAGATCTTCTGGAAAAAATGGCACCGGGAGCTTTTTCAGGAGCGGCGAGGCGGCCTCACAGCTCTTCAGAAATCCAGGAAGACCATAATGCCGGTTCATCCTCATCAGAGTCCACGCGTTATGAGAGCTCTCCGAACTATGAGAATAGTGACGACCGATTCATTCAGGTCGCGGGTGAACAGGTTCGGCAAATACTAGAACGGTCGCTGGATAGTTCTTTGCAAAAAGAAATGTCCGGCCTATCGGATATTCTGGTGAAAACGATCCGCGAAGTAGTTCGAGAAATTACTCCAGGAATTGCCAGATCGATCATTCGAGAAGAGATAGAAAAAATCAAAAAGATATAAGGGGCTTTGTGAAGTAAGTGAGGTGCGCCCAATCTAAGGTTTTTTAAGCGATGGAGAAGAAAACCTACTTGCGGGATTTAATATCTTTCTTTATTTGTCATTCTTTGGTAAAAAGTCCTCTCCCATTTTAAACAAAACAAGTGATGCTTGTTTCGTATTGCCCAAATATATTTCCCTAGAACCCGAATGTATCCATTAGAACCCCAGGTTTTTATGCTGCAAGTGATTTTTGAATGATTCAACTAGATAAACAATACGAACCCGGTGAAGTTGAAAAACGCTGGGGACAATTTTGGCAGGAAAAGAATTTTTTCCACGCGGATGAAACCAAGGAGTCCCCTACATATTCAATAGTCATCCCGCCGCCTAACATCACCGGTCGTCTGCATATCGGTCACGCCTTCAACAATACCCTGCAAGATATAATTGCCCGTTGGAAAAGAATGCAGGGCTACAATACCTTATGGCAGCCCGGTACCGATCATGCGGGAATCGCCACGCAGAATGTGGTCGAGAAACAATTGCATGCTGAGGGAAGCAACCGGGAAGAGTTAGGTCGTGAAGCTTTTGTTGAACGAGTCTGGAAATGGCGTAATGAATCGGGCGGCACCATCACCGGTCAATTGAAAAAACTAGGCTGTTCTCTGGACTGGGAGCGCGACCGCTTTACCATGGATGAAGGTCTGTCGAAAGCGGTCCGGGAAGTTTTTGTTACGCTTTATGAAGAAGGTCTCATCTATAAGGGCGACTACATCATCAACTGGTGCCCGCGTTGCCGCACAGCACTTTCTGATCTTGAGGTGGAACATCAGGATACGCAGGGGCATTTATATCATCTCAAATATCCTTTTAAAGATGGTGAAGGCTCTTTAATCATTGCGACGACGCGACCGGAAACCATGTTGGGGGATACGGCGGTTGCTGTAAACCCTGATGATGAGCGTTACCAGAAGTACAAAGGAAAAAGCCTTGTCCTTCCTATACTGAATCGTGAGATACCCTTAATTGAAGATAGATACGTAGATACTTCTTTTGGCACGGGTGCGTTAAAAGTAACCCCGGCGCATGACCCTAACGATTTTGATTTGGGACGACGTCACCAACTGGAAACTATAAATGTTATGAATCCAGATGGGACGATGAACTCCCTTGCCGGTTCAGATTATGAAGGGCTGGACCGTTTCGAGTGTCGAAAGAAACTGGTCGAAGATTTAAAAGATACGGGAGTGCTGGTTAAGATTGAAGATTTAAACCATTCAGTGGGGCATTGTTATCGTTGCCGGACAGTGGTGGAACCCTATTTGTCAAAGCAATGGTTTGTAAAAGCTAAGCCTCTTGCCGAGCCTGCAATGAAGGCGGTGCGAGATGGCACTATAAAAATTGTTCCCAAGTTTTGGGAAAATACTTATTTCGAATGGATGGAAAATATCCGCGATTGGTGTATCTCGCGGCAGATATGGTGGGGACATCAGATTCCTGCATGGAATTGTCAAGGCTGTGGCGAAGTAGTTGTCGCTAGAGAGACTCCAAAATCTTGCTCGGCTTGTTCTTCAACAGACTTGGTTCAGGAAACGGACGTGTTGGATACCTGGTTCAGCTCTGCTCTATGGCCTTTTTCGACTTTAGGGTGGCCGGAGAAAACCCAAAGCCTCGAACGCTTTTATCCAACATCCATGCTTTGTACCGGGTTCGATATTCTTTTCTTCTGGGTTGCCCGCATGATTATGATGGGGCTCAAATTTATGGGCGAGGTGCCTTTTCGCGATGTTTATATTCATGCTTTGATCCGCGATGCGGAAGGGCAGAAAATGAGCAAAACCAAGGGCAATGTGATCGACCCTCTGGAAGTGATGGAGCAGTATGGAACAGATGCCTTGCGTTTTACATTGGCGGCTTTCGCAGCTCAGGGGAGAGACATCAAACTGGCGGAAGATCGCATTGAAGGTTACCGTAACTTCTGTAATAAACTTTGGAATGCGTCGCGTTTTGTTTTTATGAACCTGGAAGACTATAAAGGTACCTGCGCGCTGGATGAGAAAAATAATCTTTCGACAGCCGATCGTTGGATATTGAGTCGGTTGAACCGTGCGACGAAAGAAGTCAATGAAGCTTTGGAAGCTTTCAGATTTAACGATGCAGCTTTGACTGTTTATAAATTTATTTGGAACGAATATTGCGACTGGTATATAGAACTTACTAAATCGAAATTGACCGACTCTGGACCCGAAAGAGTCTCAGCGCAAAATGTGTTGATCCATGTTTTGAATTCGGCGCTCAAACTTTTACACCCCTTTATGCCATTTATCACCGAAGAAATTTGGCAGAAATTGCCGCAGGACGAAGACAGCATTATGGTCAGTAAATTTCCAGAATTTCAGGAAGAACGAACGGATGCGGCAGTGGAAAAAGAAATGGACACAGTGATGGAAGTCATAACGGGTATCAGAAATATCCGTGGAGAGATGAACCTGAACCCAGGGTTGAAATTAAACGTTTTAGTCAAGACATCCAACCCCAAAATACAAAAAACATTGCAAGATCAGGCATCGTATATACGTGATTTGGCGCGTGTGGAGCAGTTGCAAACAGGCGCAGAAATCGAAAAACCCAAGGTGTCAGCATCTTCGGTTCTCGGAGAAATGGACCTCATTGTCCTTCTCGAAGGTATGATGGATTTCCAGGAAGAACGCAACCGAGTAGAAAAAGAGTTGAAAAAAATTGAAAAAGACCTCATATTTTTAGATAAGAAACTCTCCAACCCGAATTTCGTTAAGAAAGCACCTGCTGAAGTCATCGAAAAGGACGAACAAAGAAAGACATCTCTTTCTGAAAAGCAGGCAAAGCTTGAAATTCATTTAAAAACTATAGAACAGGGCATAGGTTAACCGCCAAGGAAAACTTTTTTCTTCCCCACGTCTCTTTATTTATGGATGCTAAAGCAGGAACTCTGACGCGCGATAAAATCTCTGAACAATCCCAATGGGATTTGTCAGGGCTTTATTCCTCTGACGAAGAATGGAATACCGAACTCGAAGCACTGGAAAGTGAGTTGCCCGGGTATGCCAACTTTCAGGGAACGCTTGCACAATCTTCTGCGACACTCAAAGCGTGTATCGAGTTCGACATGAACTTTTCCAGAAAGCTGGAAAAGCTTTATACCTTTGCGCATCTGAAAAATGATGAAGACAAGACCAATAGCTTTTATCAAGGAAATTTTGAAAAGGCGATGCGACTTCTAAATGAAGCAGGCAGTGCATCTAGCTTCATCCGTCCTGAGATCATGGCAATTCCGCAAGATCAAATGACTCAATTTCTGGAAGAGAAGGAAATTGAGTTTTACAAGTATCATCTTGAACAGATTTTGCGTTATCGCGAGCACACGCTTACAGACAAAGAAGAGAAGCTTCTTGCAGCATCAGGAGAGATGGGACGTGCTGCACGGGATGCGTTTGATATGCTGGATAATGCCGATCTTAAGTTAGGTGAAATAGAAGGTGAGGATGGAGAGCCGCTTTCTTTAACACATGGCAATTTTCAGAGCCTGATGCAGAGTTATGATCGACGGGTTAGAAAAGACGCATTCGATACTTATTACAATGCTTATGAGTCACACCGTTTTACTTACTCGACGTTACTTTCTGCAAGCGTGAAAAAGGATTTATTTTATTCGCGGTCCAGAAATTACTCCGGCTACCGAGCCAAAGCATTATTTTCCGAAAATATTACAGAAGGCGTGTACGACAACCTGATTGAGTCAGTTCACCAGAATTTTAAACCTCTGTATAAATATTTTGATTTAAGAAAACGGTTGTTGGGTGTTGATGAACTGCATGCGTATGATTGCGGTGTGCCGCTGGTGAAAAATATTAAATGGCATATGCCGTATGAAGAAGCCGTAGAGAAAATTAAAATCTCATTGCAACCCTTAGGCACTGAATATGTCGAACGGGTCGGGCAGGGGCTTCTTAAAGACCGGTGGACGGATCGCTATGAGAATAAGGGCAAAAGAAGCGGTGCCTATTCTTCAGGGTGTTACGATTCGAACCCTTTTATACTTATGAACTATCAGGACGATAATATTAATAGTGTTTATACTCTGGCGCACGAAGCGGGGCATTCCATGCACTCTCTCTTTTCCAGAGAAAACCAGCCTTATTTATATGCGGATTACACTATTTTTGTTGCGGAAGTAGCTTCGACCTTTAATGAGTCATTGCTGACAAAGTTTTTTCTGTCGCAGGATATTAATAAGGAAATGCGTATTTACTTACTTTGTCGTGAAATTGATAATTTTCGTGGTACGCTATATAGACAAACTATGTTTGCTGAATTCGAGCACAGAGTTTATGAGGCTGCAGAAAATAACCAGCCGCTCACCATTGAAACTTTTCAAGAAATTTATAAAGGTTTGCTGGAACTCTATTTTGGTCCAGGTCTGGTGATAGATGACTGTCTGTCTCTGGAATGCTTTCGAATTCCCCACTTCTATTTCAGTTTTTATGTGTATAAATATGCAACGGGAATATCAGCTGCTTATGCTTTGGCTGATCGGGTACTTTCTGGAGGTAAAGAAGAACTTAATGATTACCTCAACTTTCTCAAATCGGGCGGTTCCAAATATCCCATTGATTTGTTAAAAGGTGCAGGCGTTGATATGAACTCGCCGGAACCGGTGCGCACAGCCCTGTCAAAATTTTCCGCTCTGGTTGATGAGCTTGAAAGTTTGACTATAAAGAATTAAACCTTCTCATTAAAATTTTGAAAATTCAGAGTACTTCGAATTTATCCCCAACCTTTTATAAAGGAAAACCGTTTTGAGAAAAACAGGACAGTTTCAGAAAGACGGCGGCAACAAGCAACGGAATCCGAATAACCGTCAGGGGAATTCTTCCTCAGGTCAATCCAATCAGAACTCAAATTCGAGAAGCTCTGACTCAAGGCAACCCAATCAAAACACCAATTCGAGTTCCAGAAATTCTGGTGCTGGAAAAAAGGGAATTCACCCCTGGGTGTCTTCCGGCCCATCTTCGTCGCAAGCGTTGACATCGCATATTTCGATGGTCAGCAATAAAACGGAGGGTAATAGTAACAACCGGAATAAGCCGCAGGGTCAGAAACGAAGGAATCCTTCTCACCAACAAAGAGATAATGCGAATAACGGAAGACCACGTAATCAATATGACAAGGCGAAGCGGAATAATAATGCTCCTTCCACTGCTAAGGCTCCTCAGCCATCTTCAGGAGGTTCAGAACAAAAGCTGACAGGAAACCTGGATGCTTTTAGTTTGTTTTGCGCCTACCACTTGGGAATTGGGCCAAACAAAGAATATAAATTGTTAAATATTAATGAGGTGGCCAGACGGTTTGGGCAAGATCAAGGGGTTGTTAAGCAAGCCTTGAAAGAATGCAATATGGATTCTGCAGCTCTGCTCGATAAAGATTTTGATATGGGTCTGGCACAATTGGATATACAAGTCGCTCCAGAGGGTATCGATAAAATGGAACTCGCAAAGTCCATTTATGAAGATTTTTTGGAAGCACCGAATGTGAAAAGGGATTGGAAAAAAATTATCGAAGAAGATCGTAAGGAAAACAGAAAAGTATTCGGCTGAATGAGACTAGGGTGTTGAAACGCGTTTTTTCCTGTCGTCTGTCAGCACGCTTCCAGTCGGGATCCTCTGGAAGTTCAGACCTTTTTGGATGATCTTGTCCTGAATTTTTTTAGCCCTTCTATTTGAACATTTCAAATCGTTCATTAATATTGAAAAGGCAAATAACTCCCCCTCTTTGGATTGGAAAAACCCTGACAATGCGCTGACAAAATTCAAAGTTCCCGTTTTTACCCTTGCCTTGTTTGAGCTTGCAACTTTCTGCATTCTATTTTTTACGTTTCCATCTACCCCCATGACACCCAACGCCGTAACAAACTCGGGGTAAACGCTCAGGTCATCTTTTACGCTCCGCAGAATATCTACTATGATTTTAGGGGATAAACGATTCTGTCGCGACAAGCCAGATCCGTCATGGATACTGTACTGACCAGGTTCATAACCCAGTTGCTTCAAGTATTTTTCAAAAACGCGTAACCCTTTTTGTGTCGAACCTGGCAAACCAAGATGCTCGCCTCCAATTGTTTTTAAAATTTGTTCGGCGACAAAGTTGTTGCTGAATTTATTCAGACCCCTTAAAGCCAATGCTAAAGGCTCACCTTTATGCATGTAGAGTTCCGCTGCGTCATCTGGGACTTTCCCTTGTTCCAATTTTCCGCCAAACTTTATCCCCGAAAGCTTAATATACGATTTGAAAACATTTAACGCATACTGGGTGGGATTTGTGATATTTAAAAAATATTGCGCACGGGGTTGTCCTATATTGATCCCCCCTGAAATAGTTATCAGATCATGGTCTTCCTTGTCTACCCGGTTTACAATCAACCGACGGCGTTTTCCTGGCCTCAAGGTTTGTGCCTTATTCTCAAGTTTGATGTATTCATTTTCGGGTTCAATTACAATTCCAGGCCGGTTACCGACTTTTTTCCCCGGACTCACATAAACTTTTACCGTATTAAAATTGAACGATAATGCTCCAAGAGGTGCTTCATAGGCTTGTGCACCTGGATTTTTAATCCATGTTTTGATCCGCTTTTGATCGTCAAAGAAAGAATCATCGGCAATAATATTTCCCTTTATCCTTTTTATGGGAAGGTTTCTTAATTCATTTACCATTAACCATAATTGTTCAGTAACCAATTTGGGGTCGCCAGCCCCCTTTATGTAAAGGTTGCCTTTGAGCGTTTCATTTTCCAGGATGCCATCGGTGTAGAATCTTGTGGCAAATCGATAATTGGAACCAAGGTATTTTAGTGCTACTGCTGTGGTGAGAATTTTTGCATTTGAGGCAGGGATAAGCAGCCGTTTACTGCGGATTTCAAACAACGTTTCCCCACGGTCCAAAGAATAGATTTTTACGCCATAATTATTTTTTCTAAGGCAAGTGTTGGCAAGGATACTGCTCACCGATTTTCGGAACTTGCCTACGCCTTCTTCATTAACCAGAGCAAAGGAAAAAGTTGGAGGCAAGACGAAGGAAATAACAAGAACGAAAGCTATTGAACGGATAGTAGAATTATTTTTAGTCATCGCTGAAAATTTTACTCTGTAAAAAATAATTTTACAATTGACAATTGTCGCTGGATTAGGGACTCTATGATTTAGTTCGACTTCCTCTCTTAAATAAGGTGTCCCGCCATGATTAGTTTTGCTCACATCAAATACGGTGTTTTGGTTGCTATTATTGCAATTCTCTATGGTGGCTTAATGGGATTGTCTTTTGGTTGTTGTGAAGAGGATATTAAGCGAACTTTGAATAGTAGCGTGCAAGAGGCTATGACTACTAAGTATGAAGGCGATCAGGCAAAAGCGGATAAGGTTGTAAAAAAATCATGGGTCTATATGAAACGAGCCCATTTACATTCGCAGACTATGGGAGTTATTAGCATCGCATTTTCATTACTGGTTGCTTGGCTTGCATACCCGGCTAAGGCCCAGCTTGCTATTTCCCTACTCAGTGGGTTAGGAGCTCTGGGATATGGCTTTTTCTGGATGCTCTCAGGATATCTGGCTCCTGGAATGGGATCGACTGGCGCGGCAAAGGAATCGGTAGGTCTGATTGCCCAGGCTTCGGGCGGGGCATTCTTTGTATCTGGATTATTATTGTTCAGCATTCTGGTATATAGAATGTTTGTGACTAAAAACTTAACTGAAAATAATTAAAATTTTATGAATTACGATCTGATAGGAATAGGCAACGCACTAGTCGACATTGAAGTACAGGTGGATGATGCTTTTATTGAAAAGGCATCGGTGACCAAGGGCGGCATGACATTGTCTTCGATTGATGACCAAAATAAAACCCTCGATTCTTTGCAATCCAACCCGAAGAAAATTTCTTCTGGAGGATCAGCCGCAAACACGATACATGGTGCCAGTGTGCTCGGCGCAAAATCTTATTACCTCGGGCGCGTTGCCAATGATTCCCACGGTAAGCATTACACAGAGGATATGAAAAACTGCGGTGTCGGATTCAGCGGGCCAGGTTCTGATGAACAGGGAACGGGCACCTGTGTGGTTCTTATCACTCCAGATACAGAAAGAACCATGCTGACACATCTGGGCGTTTCTTCCTCACTCCATCCGGAAAATGTCGATGAAACTATTGTGAAGAATTCGCGCGGGGTTTATGTCGAAGGCTATTTATGGACAGGAGATGGAACTCGGGAAGCCGGGCAGCATATGGCAGAAATCGCAAAGAAAGAAGGAATACCTGTCTCTTTTACTTTGAGTGATGCTTTTGTTGTCAATTCGTTTAAGGAAAGTTTGACCGAGTTTATAAAATCGTATGTGGATATTCTTTTTTGCAATGAAGTGGAAGCTCAAGCGATGACGGGTGAGTCAGATTCCTTGGCAGCATTCAAAAAATTACAAGCGATGGTCGATACCGTATTTTTAACCTTGGGTTCTAAGGGCTCTCTTGTGGGTAAAGTTGGTCAAGAACCTGTGAAAGTAAAAACCTTTCCGGTCAAAGCAGTAGACACAACAGGAGCCGGAGATCTTTTTGCTGCAGGTGCTCTTTACGGCATATTGGAAAACCATTCTCTAGAGGAGTCAGCGATCATTGGTTCTTATTGTGCGGCGCAGGTAGTGTCTCATATGGGCGGGCGGCTTCCACTGGGCTCTCATACCGATGCTACGAAAATTCTCTCGGAATATAAAAAACTTTAATCCAACGGAGGAGCGTTATGCAACGTTATTTCCTATTAGTCGTTTTATTGTTCCCGTTGTGGCTAGGTTGCGCTTCAGTGGGGAAAGATTTTGACAGTGGAAAAGTCAAGAGCATTAAAAACAATGTTACTACGCAGTTGGAAATCATCGACTGGTTTGGTGTGCCTTTTAAAGAAGGAAATGAAAATGGGTACACCATGTGGACTTACCAAATCGACAAATGGAAGGTTGTGGGTGAAGTTGAATCGAAAGGACTCGTCATCCTGTTCGATGATCAAAATAAAGTCAAAGCCTACCGCTACGAATCCAGCTACTAGCCACTCGGCGTGGGGCCAATAGGTCTATTCCCATAAAGCTGGAAATGGTTGTTTAGCTTTTTACTGTAGCCTCCTTCACTTTTCTGTAAGGCGGGGGTTGTTGACCGTCATCGCTGTAAAGGTTATGTACTCGTTGATAAAAATTGTCACACAGTTTTAATCCTCTCCCTTCATAGGGAGGAGTAGGGGAGAGTTGGATTTTGAATTAACATTAAAAATTCACACCCTTCGACGGCTACGCCTTGCCTCCCCTCATGAGAGGAGAGGGGTTGAGTCCATTTCTTTTCCCTGTTTTCTTAAAATAAGCTTTTAAAATATGCGTAAAACTTCTCTAATTGTTTACGACTTCGATGGTACTTTGGTAGATACTCTTTTTGATATTGCCGATTCTGTCAATCTAACCTTGGCTGATCTCAGCCTTTCTCAGTTGCCTCGGGAAACGATTCGTAAATATGTTGGGAAAGGGGTGGAGCAATTGATGTCGCAAACATTGAATGACACCGATTTTACAGATATTCCGCGAGCGGTCTCCATTTTTAAAAAGCATTATTCTGAAAACCTGGTCAATCACACCGATTTTTATCCGCACGGCAGAGAAATTCTTGAACACTTTAAAAATAAAAAACAGGCAATCTGCTCCAACAAGCCGGAAGATTTTGTGCGCCAAATTCTGGAGTCCTTGAACGGATTGCATTCTTTTGATGCGATTCTCGGGGGAGATAGCGTCAAATCAAAAAAACCCGATCCTGAAGGCTTGAACTCGATATTGAAGCAATTAAATGTTTCGGTAGAAGAGGCGGTGCTAATCGGTGACAGTCCGGTTGATATTGAGACGGGAAAACGGGCGGGAGTTTACACTTGTGTTGTAAATTATGGCTTGGGGTTCGCTGAAGAAATTGCTTCCGCCAAACCCGATTGCTCTATCGATTGCCTTTCCGAGCTTAAAGAGCTTTTCTGCTAGTAACAGGGTGTGCCGGAACAGACTGATTACCGGTTTTGGCCGTTTGTTTCTTCCTTCTGACGGTAGCTAGTTGACATTGTATCGGGTAGTTTCTACAATACCTTCCTCCTATGGAATCCAAAGACATTAAAAACATTTATCTTATCGCGATTTGTGGCACAGGCATGGCCGCACTTGCAGGATTGCTCAAAAAAGCCGGACATAATGTGACCGGCTCGGATGCTAATATTTATCCTCCCATGAGCACGCTTCTAAGCAATGCGGGTATTAAAATATTTCCCGGTTACAAAAAGGAAAATATCTCAAAGGATATTGATCTTGTCATTGTGGGGAATGCTGTATCGAAAACCAATGAAGAAGTGCAGGCGGTTTTAGATGCGGGTATCTCATATACTTCATTTCCGGCAGCTCTTTCTCAGTTTTTTCTTGAAGGAAGAAAATCTCTTGTGGTGACGGGTACCCACGGCAAGACAACAACGACTTCTTTATTGAGTTGGGTTCTTGAGTCGGCTCAACGAAAACCTGGATTCATGGTCGGGGGTTGGTTGAAAAATTTTGATACCAACCATCAAGTTCCCGTGGGAGATTATTTTGTAACAGAGGGCGATGAATATGACAGTGCTTTTTTCGATAAAGGCCCTAAATTCCTTCACTATCAACCGGATGCCTCAATTTTAACGGGGATCGAATTTGATCACGCGGATATCTTCAATGATTTGGATCAGATCAAACAGGTTTTCTGTGACTATGTAAAACTGATAAAGCCCGAAGGTATTCTTCTGGTGAAATCGGATGATGCAAATATCCGCGATGTTTTGCAGTCGGCATCCTGCAAAGTCGAAACCTATGGGTTCGATGAAAAAGCAGATTGGCGTATCGAAGGCTATCGGTTTGAAAAGGGCTGTGGGCATTTTTTGTTGTCCTTTAAAAATAAAAAACAGGCAGATTTTCAATTGGCGATGATTGGCCGTCATAACGTTGAAAATGCTGCCGCTGTCGCTGCACTTTGTTTTAATCTAGGTCTGACGGCGGATGAAATTAATGTTGGATTTAAAACTTTCAAAGGAATCAAACGCAGGCAGGAAATAGTTGGGGAGAAAAACGGAATAACGATCATCGATGATTTTGCTCATCACCCTACTGCCATTGACCTTACGATTGATGCGGTCAAAGAGGCTTACCCAGGCCAGCGTGTCTGGGCCGTATTTGAACCTAGATCCGCAACATCGCGTAGAAAAGTATTTGAAGATTCTTTCCCGAAAAGCTTTTTAAAAGCAGATCGAGTCATATTTGCGGGGCTATTCGCGCCAGAAAAAATTAAGGATGAAGAGAGGCTTGATGTCCAAACGGTAATCGCCTCTATCAATAACATGGGAGGCGTTGCAGAATATATCCCCCAAGTAGGTGATATAGTAGAGTTTATAACGAAAAATGTGAAATCAGAAGATGTCATCCTTGTCATGTCTTCAGGGGGATTTGATGGCATTCACCGGAAAATATTGGAAAGATTATAATTTTCTTTGAATATCGGTTTGTCTAGAAGCCAATGGATAAAAAATATTTCGGACAAATAAAACTGGGCTTGATTCAGAGAGGCTTAACCGTGCCAACGATGTTGCACGGACTTTCTGAAGTATCGCGAGGCCTTTGTTCTGGAGAGCCCGGTGAAGAAATAACACTGGCACTTGCTGAAGACTTCATTGTTAAAGCTTCGTTAAACCCTCCGGATAAAGACGGACCAAAGTTGATATCTCAGCAGGATCAGCTGAGGTTATACATGGAAGAGGGCGAAACCGATGTGAGTATTATTTCTGTCCCAGAATTCCTTAAGCAACAGCTAAAAAAGCGTACCCCCGTTTCAGAAAATATTTGTCTTGATGGTTATTGTTTTAATGTTTTTCTTCGTGCAATGGGGCGGGGGAAAAAATTGAGCATGCCGATCGAAGCCGTATTGTCAGTGATTCAGACGGCATTCGAGGAGGGGGCTGCTGATCTGGTTCAATTGAATATGGATTACACTAATGATGATGATAGTGGATTCCAAAGACTGGCACCATTAGTTGAAGCGATCAAAAAACGTTTCAATACTTTTGTGGCGTTTAAGGGGTTTCCACCAGCAGATAAAAGTATAATTGACCTGGTTTATGCATCAGGCTTTGACATCGTAAATTTCCCGCTTGGTGGATTTTATGGAACCACAAAATCTAAAAAAATTATGGGCGCTGAGAAAATTTATACAGCTCTGGAATATGCATCGAGTGTTTTTTCTCCCGGAACTGTTTGGACTGACCTGGTTATGGGCCCCGGTTCTCAAGACCAGTTTAAAGAGGGAATTGATCGTCTGACCGATTCAGGGATCATCCCGCTAATTCTTTTGCAACGAGATAGTGAGACAGAAAGTGCGAGCTATCCAAACCTTGTGGAACTTGCAGATCATATGGATCAAGCCATCCAGCGTAATGGCCTCCCTCTTAAATGGTTATATCCTGCCTGCCGGTTTTTGAGTCCTTTGGACACCCGGTTTTTCACAGAAGATCCTTTGAAGGCAAAACTTGCTGTGACCCCTGTTTATCGTTCAGGATTCGGTAAAAGGACTTCCGCTGGATTTGCCGCAATACGTCGGAAATTACGGATTCGCAACGTGAATGACTCTTTTGAGTCTGCCGGGTTATAGAGAACTCAAAATAGTTTGAAATAAATGTTGTGGGCAAACGACAAATACTCCTGAACAACTGTTAAATTGCATCTTTAACTGGCACAAGTATATGTCCTTTGTTAGGCTATAAACATGCCCAAATTCAATTAGTAAGTGCAACTCTGAC